>JALFIV010000103.1 GCA_022775385.1 Clostridiales bacterium | reverse complement strand
TCTGTTCCCGTTTCTCATCCTGCTCGTCCTGTTTGCCGTCATCACCATGATCGCCAACGCGAGCTTCACCGGTCTCACGCAGAGCGGCTTCTCCGTCTCCGACCTGATCGATTCGCTGGACGATTCGTCCGATGACCAACTGTCCAGCTGGTATGATTCTCCCATCGCGTGCATGGTCGGCACGTGGGAGAGCCAAACGACCGGCGACCGCATCACGTTCCACGTGGACGGCTCCCTGACCGTCTCCTCCGGTTCGGTCTCCGCCGGCTGCGCCGAGGACGATGTGTTCTGCTACGTGACGGATTCCCCCCGCGCGCTGAGCAAGGACAACCGCGACCGTGCCGCGGACTATCCGCCGGAGGACTATTATTACTGCGAGTTCTCCATGTTCCCCAAAGATGAGGACGGCGGTTATCTGGATTTTCCAACCTCTGATCTGCTGATTTTCATCCCGCGCGATCTGTACGAGAGCGAGACCCCGCCCGAATCCGGCACCGAGATCGCCGCGTTCCGCTACGACGAATTCGACAGCTCGGCGGATTCCTACCTCGATACCTATGTCAGACAGTAAAATATTTTTCTGTCAGAATAGGAGAGATCCTACCATTCTTTTTCAGAGTGATAGATCTGGGCTGGGGTTTTCTTCGATGTAGTGTTGCACTTGGGATGACAATTCTAAAGATAAAAACCAGTCTATGGATTACCCATAGGCTGTTTTGTTTCACCGCGTGAAAATTTCCGTTTACTTTCGCATAATAGTGTGATAAAATGAGCGTGTACCGGTTTGACCGGAATTCTTTCAGGATAGGAGTGGCTGCGCATGAATACACGGAGAGACGATGCGTCGATGGATGCACTCTTTCGGGCAGTTCTGGCATTAAAGAACGAGGACGAATGCAGCCGTTTTTTTGATGATCTGTGCACAATCAGCGAACTGCAGGCGATGAAGCAGCGGTTTGAGGTCGCGCTCATGCTGGACAAGGGACAGATCTACAGCGAGATCGCCAAGGAGACCGGTGCGTCTACCGCGACGATCAGCCGCGTCAATAAGTGCCTCAAATACGGTGCGGACGGCTATCGGACGGCGCTTGACCGTTTGAAGGAGGCAGAAGAGAAATGAGCGGATTTTCCGACTACGCTCTTCTGTCCGAATACTATGACCGCTTCACCGACGATGTGCCATACGAACGGTGGGCGGATTTTTTTGAGCGCATTTTTGAGCAGCGGGGACAGAAACCGGAGATCGTACTCGATCTCGCCTGCGGCACGGGGTCGCTGACGCGCATCCTCGCGCGGCGCGGCTATGAGATGATCGGTGTGGATCAGTCCGAGGATATGCTGATGGCAGCGATGGATTCCTGCGCAGAGGAGCCGCTGGAAAAGCGTCCGGTCTTTCTGCATCAGCCGATGCAGGAGCTGGATCTGTACGGCACGATAGACGCGTGTGTATGCTGTCTGGACTCGATTAACTATGTCACGGACACGGAGGTACTCCGTGAGGCGTTCCGGCGTGTACAGCTGTTTCTCATGCCCGGCGCGCCGTTTATCTTTGACATCAACACGCGGGAGAAGCTCGAGCGCATCGACGGACAGAGCTTTGTGCGCGAGGATGAGGACATCTTCTGCGTCTGGCAGACGCGCATCGACGAGGACGATCTGTGCCACTATGACTTCGATTTCTTTGAGCTGAATGAGGAGGGCGCGTGGAACCGCTATCAGGAGCACCACGCCGAGCGGATTTATTCGGTTGAGACGCTGGTTCAGCTGCTGAAGGACACCGGATTTGAACACATCGAGGTGCGCGGTGAGCTGTCGGACAATCCGCCTGAAGAGGGGGAAGAGCGCATCTTTTTGATCGCAAATGCCAATCTGGAAGAAAAACACGATAGAAGGAAGTAAGATATCATGCAGGACAGACTGATTCGGGCGATCTGTAAGGACGCCGCAGTAAAATGTACCGCTGTATCCACGACACAGCTTGTGGAGCGGGCGAGAAATATTCACAAGACCCTGCCGCTTGCCACGGCGGCGCTCGGACGCGCACTCAGCGGCGTGTCCATGATGGGACGCGAGCTCAAGGATGAGAATGGCTCGGTGACGCTCCAGTTCAAGGGAAACGGACCGCTGGGTACGGTCACGACGGTGGGCGATTCGGACGGCTGTGTGCGCGGCTATCTGCAGAATCCGGCGGCGGAGCTGCCGCTCAAGCCGGACGGTCATCTGGATGTCGGCGGCGGCATTGGACGCGGCTATCTGATGGTGATCAAGGACATCGGCGTGGGGGAACCGTTCTCCGGCACGACCGTACTGCACAACGGCGAGATTGCGGAGGATCTGACCAAGTATTTCGCCGAGAGCGAACAGATTCCGTCGGCGGTGGCGCTCGGTGTGCTGGTGGACACCGACCAGCATGTCAAGCAGGCGGGCGGCTATATGGTTCAGCTCCTGCCGGGCGCGACGGATGAGGAGATCACCCGTCTGGAGAAGAACATTGCATCGGCGGGCGCGATGACCACGATGATGGAGCGCGGGATGACGCTCGAGGATATTGTCCGTACGGTGCTCGACGGCTTTGACGTCGAGTTCCTCGAGGAGATTCCGATTGAATACCGCTGTTCGTGCAGTCATTCCAAGGTGACGCGGGCGCTCATCAGCCTCGGCAAGGACGAGCTTACCCGTCTGCGCGACGAGGAGGACGGCATTGAGGTCACCTGTCAGTTCTGCGACAAGGTCTACAAGCTGACGCGCGAGGACATTGATGTTCTGCTGACGGCGGCGACGGCGCGCGAGGAACAGTAAACCAAAAAGAAAAGGACGCGGATGCGTCCTTTTTTGATGCGGTTATAAATGGAGAAAAAGGGGAGAGAGGATAAAAAAAGAGATCGTCGTATGACGATCTCTTTGTGGAGGTGCCACCCAGAATCGAACTGGGGATCAAGGAGTTGCAGTCCACTGCCTTACCGCTTGGCTATGGCACCGTATGGAGCGGATGACGAGGCTCGAACTCGCTACCTCCACCTTGGCAAGGTG
>JALFIV010000098.1 GCA_022775385.1 Clostridiales bacterium | reverse complement strand
GGAAGAGCCGGATCTCGATCCGGTCATCAATCTCAGCGCCGGCGCGTCCATCTGCGTCAACGCCGAGACCGGTGAGATCATCCACGAGAAAAACGCCAAGGAAAAAATGTATCCGGCGTCGACCACCAAGATCATGACCGCCCTGCTCGTCCTCGAAAACTGCGAGGATCTGAGCGAGACCGTCACGATGGTCAAGAATGACTTTGCCGACGTCGCAAACGGCGCGAGCAGCGCGGGTCTCCAGCTCGGTGAGACCGTCACGGTGGAGGATCTGCTGTACTGCATGCTTCTCCCGTCGGGCAACGAGGCGGCAAATGCCCTCGCCCGCTACATCGGCGGCGATGTCGCATCGTTCGCCGAGATGATGAACGACCGCGCCGACAAGCTCGGCTGTGTCAATACCCACTTTGTCAATCCGAACGGTCTGCACGACGACGACCACTACACCTGTGCCTACGATCTGTATCTGATTGCACAGGCGGCAATGCAGTTCGAGAGCTTCCAGACCATCGTCAACACCGCACAGAGAAAGCTCGCCGCCACCAATCTGCAGGAGGAGCGCATCATCTATACGACCAACGAACTGATTCTCAGCCGCTGGTCCCCGCAGTACTATGACTACTGCTACGGCATCAAGACCGGTCACACAACACCCGCCGGCTACTGTCTGGTCTCGTTCGCCAAGAATAAGGATGTCGGACTCTCCTACTACTCCGTCGTCCTCGGCTGTCCGTTCGACGACGAGGCAGCGGCCGCCGGCAGTTTTGTCGAGACCAAAAAGCTGTTCCAGTGGGCGTTCTCCAAGTATTCCATGAAGACCGCCGCCGTGTCCGGCGACGCGATCACCGAGCGCAAGGTCCGCCTGGGCAAGGACAAGGACGCCGTCACGCTCGTGACGAGCGAGGATGTCTCGGTTCTTATCCCGCGCGATGCGGATGTCTCCATGCTGGAGGTCACCGTCGATGCGGAGGACAGCTATGATGCACCGGTCTCCGCCGGAGACAAGCTCGGCACCGTGACCTATTCCTACCACGGCAAGGAGCTCGCCTCCACGGATCTGGTTGCCCTGACCGGCATTGAGCGCTCGCAGCTGCTGTTCTTCCTCGATCAGTTCAAGAACTTCCTGCTGTCCAAGACCTTCCGCATCATTGCCGCGGTTGTTGTCATCCTTCTGGTCGTTCTCCTGCTGATCCGCGCCTTCTTCCGCAGAAGAAGAAAGCGCCGCCGCAAGCTCCGCCAGAACAAAAACAGACGGCGCAGATAACCGCATGATACAACGAAACCCCGCAGACCAGTTGGTTTGCGGGGTTTTTGGTGCCCGGTTTTATTCTGTTGTTCCTCTTTTGCCGCGCTCAGAACCGCCGCCGGTTGCCGACGTTTCTGTCCGGTGACCGGTCATCTCCGCCATGGTTTTTCGCCCTGACCTTGTGCAGCATATCCACAACCGCCCAGACAAGGCTGATTCCCGCCGCGATGCCGAGCGCATACTGAATCGTCAGCTCCCGATAGGTTTGCGACAACATCATGTCCCCCTGCACGGCATAGTGCATCATATAATACAGCGTACTGCCGGGGATGAGCGGGACAATCGTCGGAAGAAAGAACACGGTCGCCGGTGCCTTCAGCAGGCGCGCGAGCACCTCGGCATACACCGCGGAAAAGGCGGAGGCGATCAGGCACGGCAGGAATACGCCGTCCAGAAACCGCGTTCCGATCAGATAAACGCCCCACTCCAGCATACCGCCGAGCGCGGCGGGCAGAATCAGACGGCCGCGGACATGAAACAGAAACGAAAATCCCATCGCGCCGAAAAACGCGGTGATCAGCTGAACGGCAATGGTCATCATGGTGTCTCCCCCTCTCTCACACACGCACGCCGGCGATGCTCATCGCCAGCATAAATCCGCACGCCAGCGCGCAGGCCCACAGCAGGCTCTCAATCAGCCGCATGAGTCCCGCAATCGTGTCGCCGATCAGAATATCGCGGATCGCATTGGTCATCGCGATGCCCGGGATGAGCAGCATGATGTCGCCGATCATGATTTTGTCCACCTGCAGTCCGGGTGCAATCCGTCCGCACAGGCAGATGCCGATACCGGACAAAAACGCGGCAAGCAGGTTGAAAATCACCTTATTCATACAGAACGGCGCGATGGATTCCTGCATGGCGTAGATCAGCAGACCGAACAGCGCCGCAAAAATGCCGTCCACAAGACTGCCGCCGTAGAACACCGCGAAGCTCCCCGCCGCGAGCGCACTGCCGAGGCAGAGGTATTTCGGATCGGGCGCCGCCCGTTTCAGCCGGCCGATTTCCGACGCCAGCTCCGCAATCGGGAGCGGCTGACTGCAGCACCGGCGGCTGAGTGCATTGAGCGCCTCAACCTTCTTGAAATCCGTACCGCCCGCGCCGAGAATCCGTCTCGTCTGCGTGATCTCATCCCCGTCCGGCAGTACCATCGTGATAATCATACTGGAGGTGATGACAAATACATGCATCTGTGCCGCACCGTAGGCGGCCCCCAGACGGACCAGCGTGTCCTCCACGCGGTTGACTTCCGCACCGTTTACCAGCATTGCTTCCCCCAGTTCCATCAGCTGATGCAGAACCTGCTTGGCCTGTTCTCTGTCCTGCTCCATTGCACTCCCTCTTTCCCCGTTTGTTCCAGCTTATTATACTGTACCCGCCGCCGGTTCTCAAGAACCCGGACGCGGATATTTTGTTCTTTTGAGCAAACAGGATTGCTTTTTCGATAAAACCGCAGGAAAACAGCGGAAATCCATGGGATTCCCGCCGTTTTTTTCAAATTACCAGTATTGGTCCAGTCCGACCGGAACCATGTTTTTCATATACCGGAAGCAGATTTCTCCCTCCGTCCGCGTCAGCATGCCGTCGTAGCTGTCCGCTGTTCCGTCGATGGAGACGATCGGATCGCATGCATCCAGCAGTATCTGTGCCGCCGCGCCGGCGAGAATCCCGCCGAACTGCGAGGACTCCGCAATCTGTACGGATTTCGCATCTCTGTCCGCTGTGACCGCACTGCGCAGGGTCAGATCCTCCTGCGCCTGCGGATACGACCACAGCTCGACCGCCTGTACATCAGACAGCGTGAACCGCTCCACCGCGATGCCCATCTCCTTGAGCAGTGCGATGGTCTGTTTCTCGCAGGCATAGACCGGAATGTTGAACTCATTCTCCTCCGCGCAGTCCAGCGTGTACAGCTCGTGCTCGCCGTCCTGTCTGCGTGCCCACGCACCGTCCGGCAGGGTGTGCAGCATGAGAATCGGCGGATGCTCGGTGACATAGTCCTCCGTCAGCTGCTGAGATTCCTCCCGCACGCTGTCCAGCAGGGCGGCAATCGCATCGGTGTCCTCCACCAGCGTTCCCGCGCATCCTGCCTGTGAGCTGTTTTCAATCAGCAGTTTTTCGGTTTTTCCGGCATCCGCCATCGCCGCCGGTGTGCGGGAGGCGAGATACTGTTTGGAAAACCGGATTCCGGCGGCGCGTTCGGTGAGCACACGGTATTCCTCGCTGTCCTGATCGCCCGCCAGATAGTACGAGCGGACGAAATGCGTCCCGTCGCGCAGACGGAACACGACATCGTACTCCGTGTTGTACGAGATGCTCTCCCGATGGTCGCGCATGGACTGTACGCCGCGCTGTGCCATCGCGTAAATCTCGTCAATGCTCTCCGCATCCGTGAGCAGATCGCCTTCCATCTCCTGAAGCATCTCCTCCGTCAGCTCGCCGTCCTGTCCGGCATAGTCCCGCGTGGTGAGCGCGTGTTCATAGGAATAGACATCCGCCGCGGCGATCTCCGCGCGCTCCGGCAGAGTTTCGTTGTATCCGGTCACATCCAGATGCATCGCGCCGACCGCAATGACCGCCGCAATCAGATACACCCACAGCGAGAGCTGATGGGAAAACATCGCGCGCAGTTCCATGCCGAACACGATCTCGATCACGCACTGTGCGAGAATCACACCGGCCGCCATGCCGGCAAACAGCGTCGGCCACAGATCGGTCACCGCAAACATCAGCCAGCCGCACAGGATACCGCACAGCGTCATCGCCGCATATTTGATTGGCAGACGAAGGCCGCGGAACACAATCGCCTGTCCGGTCCGCTCGCTCCGCCGTCTGCGGTACAGCAGGGCGGCGAGCAGAAGGACGACGGCCGCGACGAGCAGATAGCACAGAGAAATCCGCATCAGATTGTTCTGCCGATACACCGTTCCGTTTGAGATCAGCCCGGTCAGACCGTCGGGATAGTCCACGTTGGAATACTGCAGACGTCCGATTTTTCCGCACTGATGGATCATCGGGCTGAGAAACTTCATATCCCAGTGCTTCATAAAGAGGATATGTGCCGGATAGAACGTCCGGAATACAATCAGAACGCACTCCCACAGCGCATACAGACCGACCTGCAGACCGAAATTGACGGTCAGCGCCGCGAGAACACTGCCGCACAGCACACATGCCAGCACAGAGACCGCATAGACAATGGCAAACGAGCTCAGCTCAATGACCGCCTTCTGCACGAGCAGAACCACAATCAGACAGTTTCCGTATCCCTTGACCGTGTACACCGCACACAGCAGGAGCAGGCTGAGCACATACAGCGGAATCATCAGCAGGAATCCGGCCAGTGTCTGCCGCGCAAACAGCTTCCACCGGCTGATCGGGAGCGCATGATAAAAATCCGTCTGCTGTCTGACATGTAAGTAGTGGAACAGGGCGGATGCACTCAGCACCGCGAGCAGCTCCATCACCAGAATCACCCACGGATTGGCGTACAGCAGTCCCGCGGCGGCGCCGATCAGATCAAAGTCCATCGTCTCCGCGCCCTCCATCGACTGAATCGCAACAAGGGCATAGCCCGGCAGAACCGCCAGCAGGGCGAGCAGGGTCAGAACGCCGAGCGGCATCTGCCGCATCACCTCCCGGCGCAGGAGTTTGGAAAATTTAGACGCCGATTTGGTCTGTTTCATAGCCCTTCGCCTCCATTTCTGTCATAAAAATCTCCTCCAGAGACAGCGGGATATCCTCACAGTACACCATCGGCACGCGGCGCAGGCAGGCCTCCGTCCGCTCTCTGCTCCCGCGCACCACCGCGGTGCACAGCCGCCCCCGTTTCTCCTCACTCAGCACCGTGCATCCCGCAAACAGTACCTGCGGCTCCACCGGCTGTTCGCTGACATACTGCACCTTGCGCAGCTGTCCGCGCACCTCGTCCACACTGCTCGAAAACAGCAGTGCGCCGTTGTTCAGCAGTCCCACATGATCCGCGAGATTCTCCAGCTCAAACAAGTTATGCGAGGTCAGCACAACGGTCAGACCGCGCTCGTCGATCTCCTCGATGATCGCTTTCTTGATGGTCTGACGGGACACCGGATCCAGTCCGTCAAACGCCTCGTCGCACAGCAGACAGTCGGTTCCCGCGCTGACCGCGAGCGCCATCCAGACCTGACGCCGCATTCCCTTGGACATCGCGCGCAGGCGGCTCCGCTCGCCGAGTCCCAGCTCCGCCAGCAGTCCGCGGCACCGCGCCGTGTTGAATTTTGGATACAGCATCGCATAATAGCGCATCAGACTGCGCGGCGTGCTGTCGGAAAAGCAGTACTGCTCATCCGACACCGAAAAGCACCGGCGCTTCTGTGCGGTTTTTTCATACACCGGCGCACCGTCCAGCAGAACTGTGCCGCGGTCCGGCTTGAGCACCCCCGACAGCGTGCGCATCAGCGTGGATTTTCCCGCGCCGTTCGCGCCGATCAGTCCATAGACCGCGCCATCCGGAATCTCCAGCGAAATCCGGTTCAGCGCCACCGTCCGGCCGAACCGTTTCTGCACCTTCTTTACCTCAATCATGGTCATACACCCCCAGTTTTTCGTGAATCAGCCGTTCACATTCCGCTTTCGTCGCGCCGATTTCCTTTGCCTCCCGAATCAGTGCTTCGATCTGCACACCGATCTCCTGCATCCTGCGCCCGCGCACGTCCGCCGTGCCGGACACAAAATTCCCCCGTCCGCGGACGGAATAAATCGTCCCGCGGCTGAGCAGTTCGCTGTACGCCTTCTGTACCGTATTCGGGTTGACCATCAGGTCGGTGGCGAGCTGGCGGACGCTCGGCAGCTGGTCGTCCTCCGCGAGGACTCCCCGCGCAATCAGCCGCTCCAATCCCTCGGCCACCTGTTCATAAACCGGACGCGGATCATGTCTGTCCAAACACAGCATGGAGATCCCTCCTCGTCTGGAATCCAAGTGTACTATAACACTTAGTACAGATAACATATCATATCCGCCGTCCCCTGTCAACACCCTTCTTTTCCTTCCCCGCAAAATATGGTATACTATCCCTACAAAACAAAGGAGGACGCTCCGTCATGGTTACAATCGGAAATGAATGGGACGCGCTGCTGCAGGATGAGTTTACCAAGGACTACTATCAGCATCTGCGCGCATTTTTAACGGAAGAATACAAATCCGGACCGGTCTATCCGCCGAAAGAGGATATTTTCAACGCACTCAAATACACCTCCTATTCGGATGTCAAGCTGGTCATCCTCGGTCAGGACCCGTATCACGGACCGGGACAGGCGCACGGCATGTGCTTTTCCGTCCGTCCGGGCGTGCCCATGCCGCCCTCTCTGCAGAATATTTTCAAGGAACTGCACGACGACATCGGCATCTTTCCGCCGAAAACCGGCTATCTCGTCCCGTGGGCGCGCGAGGGTGTCCTTCTGCTCAACACCGTCCTGACCGTCCGCGACGGACAGCCCAATTCCCACAAAAATCAGGGATGGGAACAGCTGACCGACCGCATCATCACCCTTCTCGGCGAGCGCGAACAGCCGATCGTATTCCTGCTCTGGGGCTCCCACGCCAGAAAGAAAAAGGAACTCATCCATGCGCCGCATCATCTGATTCTCGAGTGCGCGCACCCCTCCCCGCTGTCCGCGCACCGCGGCTTTTTCGGCTGCGAGCACTTTTCCAAGGCGAATCAGTTCCTGTACGACCACGGCATCGACCCGGTCGACTGGAATGTCGTCAACAGCAAGCCGGAGATGGCGGAGTGACTGACAAACAGATAAAAAAACTCGCTGCCCTTTCGGCAGCGAGTTTCTCTTTTCACTTCTCCATCTGTGCGATGACTGCCGGAATGTCCGCCACGGTCTTTGCCGTCGGGTATTCGCGGTCGACCGTGCCGAAGCCGTATCCGGCAAACAAAAACGGAACCTCCGCCTCTGCACACGCATCGGCATCCCC
>JALFIV010000044.1 GCA_022775385.1 Clostridiales bacterium | reverse complement strand
CTTAACGATGTTACTGCCAAGATTATAAAGGATTGCCAAACCGATATCCAGCAGGAACAGAATCGGTACCAGGAACGAATCCATGCAGAACATCATCACGATGCAGGTCAATATCGCGGCGATGACGACATAAATCGGCATTTCGCGCTCGATCAGCAGCTTGGTATCCTCAACGATCGCCGAAATACTGGACAGGAAGCACTGCTCTCCCGCAATGCCGCGCACCTCTTCCAGCGCGTCCAGCGTTTCATCCGCCGACGTTCCCGCATCAAAGAACAAGAATAAAATCTGTCCTTTTCCATCCTTGGAATAAAAGATGTCCGTGACTTCCTTCGGCAGGACTTCCTTCGGAACCGACAGATCCGAAAGTCCGAGTGCATCCGCTACATGATCAACATCTAAGATTTTATCCTTCAGGTCACTGACCTGTTTGTCTGTCATGTCATTGCAGACAAAGATGCCGTATGCGCCCTTTCCGAATTCATCCAGCAGAATGTCCTGCCCCTGCATGGTTTCGATATCGCCCGGCAGATAGCTGAAGATATCATAGTTGATGCGCGTCGAGAGAAAACCGAAACTCGACGGAATCAACAGCAGGACACTCAGGATCAAAATCGGAATGCGGCATTTGACAATTCCTTTTGCAATGCGCAGCATATACTACCCCTCCTGAATGACCATCAGTCATTTTTTCTAGTGAGCAGTATATACCAAAACTGACCGTTGGTCAACTGAAAATTATTCGAAATCACCTGTCTTGATTTTTTTCGTAGAACCCCACAAAATGACCATTGGTCATTTCTATGCTTTTGTTGACTATTTTATTTGACTTCCTGCTGCGGCACAGGTATCATAATACTATACGTGCTGATTTTGCCCGAAAGGATGGGAATCATGGGAACGGTACACGAAAATAAGCAGCAAAAACAAGAGCGCCTGTTGGAGACCGCATTCTCCCTGTTCACCTCCAAGGGGATGGCGAAAACCTCCATTTCGGACATCGCCTCCGCCGCGGGTGTCGCAAAGGGAACCTTTTATCTATATTTCCGCGACAAATACGATCTGGGAAACAAACTGATTGCGCGCAAATCGAGAACGTTGTTCGACCATGCGCTCGCTCGACTGGAACAGGAGCGTCCTTCCTCCGTGGAGGATCAGATGATTCTGCTCATCGACGATCTGCTCGATCAAATGGAAAAGAATCCGATGCTGCTCCGTTTCATCAACAAAAACCTGAGCTGGGGCGTATTTCAGAACGCCCTGCATCAGACAGACACCGCGGATAACTACGACTATCTTGCGCTGTTCTATGAAATGCTCCAAATGGACGACAGTGTCGAATGGGACGAGCCGCTGCTCATGCTGTATACGATCATCGAATTGGTCGGCAGCACCTGCCACAGTATTATTCTGGAGAAAAACCCGACAGACCTCGCGCATTACAAACCGATCCTCTATCGGAATGTACGCAGTATTATTCACAATCATCAGCATCCCAAGAAAAAAACACCCTGATTTTGAAATTCAGGGTGTTTTTTTCATTCTTCTGTCAGCGAATCCAGCAGCGCACGGCAACCCGCTGAGACATCTTCATACGTCGCATCAAAATCACCGGTATACCACGGGTCGGCGACATCGCGCTCCAGTCCCACATAGGACAGCAGGGTATGGATTTTTTCCTCCGGATCCTCCCGCACAATCCGCATCAGATTGCGGTAGTTGTTTCGGTCCATGATGATGAGCAGGTCGTATTCGTCATAATCCCGCCGCGTGACCTGAACCGCGCGGTGATTCCCACATGGAACGCCCATTGCCTCGAGCTTGCGCCGCGCCGGCGGATAGACGCCGCTTCCAATCTCCTCCCGGCTGGTCGCCGCGGAGTCAATCCGAAACTGATCCTCCAGCCCGCGCTCCCGCACGAGCTGCTTCATCACGTATTCCGCCATCGGCGAACGACAGATATTGCCGTGGCAGATAAAAAGTATCTTGGTCATTTAATTTCCTTTCTCTGAATGCCCATCATCTATCCGATTCTCAAATAATTTTCACTTACATTGTTTTTCAACAGTATTGCAGCAATATCATCATACAATCTCAGCAGCCGCTTTCCTTTATAAGGCGGCTCTCCCAAGATATCCACGCCCGAATCCTCCCGAAAAGCCCAGAGATTGAATGCTGTAATCTTGTTGGAAACAGTATCGTTCGGAGAAAACTCAAAAAAATTGATTACCCCATCAAAAACACCGGTAATTTCCAATTCTATATCTGAAAATTTGACGAGATACTGAATCATGAGAGTTTTAATTTGCTCGATATCTGACTGATTCAATGCAATTTCAAAAGAAGAATCCTTTTTGATTCCCTCGTTATCAAAATATATCGGTTCCCATCCTAAATGACCTCTTACGCTCCCCGATTCTTCATCTTCAAATACTTCAATCTGTGAGATTGGCTGCATCCACGCATCGCTGAGTATATATCGAAAAATACATCGTTTCTGCATCTCAATCCCCTCCTGCTGTGATTTCTATTATTCTACCACATCCGTTATTCAATTGATATACTTGATCGCACTCTATATAAAAAATCGGAGCTTTCGCTCCGATTTTTCAAATTGCAAGGTGTTGTCTCATCACTGCGACCGCCCGGAATATAATACCGTCCTCCAGATGAATCCCCACCGGTCCGTGCGGAACCAGAAAAACGCGCCATAGATAGACAGCGATCATTGCCGAGCTGACAATTGCCAGTGACCATTGACGGTACTTCTTTTCCGCAGGGTGCTGATACAAACTATCCCGAAAAATCAAATCAACCAGCCATGGCGCCAGCCAGAACAACGGGTGATACTGCAGTGCCTGTCGAAACTGTAACTGCAGAACACAACGCCATGCGCGGGACATACCGCAGGCAGGACACGGAATTCCCGTGAGCCGCTGGAGCGGACATCCGACGAGAATTCCCATCAGCCACAGTCCCAGACAGATTCCCGCATATCGGATCCATCTGTCTCCGCACGCTCTCATTCCGACATCTTTCTGATGTGGAAAATGATCTCCTCATCCGACAGACGAATGGAGTCGCCGTCGTGCAGCTGGCACTCCGTCGTAATTCTGACGTTATTGATATACGTTCCGTTTGTGGAGTTCTGATCCGCAATATAGAAACTTCCGTTTCTGCGGAAGATAATGGCATGCAGACGGCTGACAGTGATGTTATTCAGAATCTGATAGTCGACCGCCGGTGCATTTTTGCCGATGCGGAACGCGTCCTGTGAGATCAAAACCGTCTGTCCCGCCGACACAATATACAGGGTTGCCTGCGGCTGCCGGCGGAGGATGTCCGTCGGCGCAGAGCTGTAGGTATCCGCCGGAGCCGAATAAGCCGGTGTTGGATTCTCCTTCCGGCTCTGCGGATCCCGTAATACATCTGCAATACCGCTCTGTTCCGGTCGTACGTCCATAATATCCGGTTTCGGTTTGTATTCCGTCCATTCCGGCATCGGAGGCGGCGTGGTCTGCGGCTCCTGCTTCTCAATAATCGGATGCGGTGCGGTTGCGTCCGGATCCCAAACCGGCGGCTCGTTTCTCGCCGGTATCGACTGTTTCTCCTCCATCATCTCAATATTGGTATCGCTTCTCTGCAGATATACATTGGGCGATCCGCAGTTTGTGCAGAAATTTGCCGACTGCTCCATCGGCGCACCGCAGCGATTGCAGAAGCACACGGCCTTCGGCTGTGCACTGTCTCCCATATTTCCCGGTTTTTCTTTATACTCCGGTGCAGGCTCCTGCTGCGGAATCTGTTTCGGGACTTCCTGCACGCGGTATTCCGCACGCTCCGGTTCGCGAGAAGGAGATCCCGCGGCGCTGTTGTAAGCGTGCGCCATCGCATTGGTGTTCTTAATGACAATATTCATCGCGATAAACGGGCCGATACCGCAGATGAGCACTCCAAAAATGTTCCAGAGCAGTATCGAGGTGCCGTTTTCCGAAAACCGCAGACCGAATCGATAAGCATTGTCGTACAGCCGGTTTCCGAGTTTGTAGTACCATACCCATGTATAAATTCCCAATGTCAAAATGGACAGTATGATAAATTTCGCCAGTCCTCCCGTCTGTTTTCCGTCATCCCGGCACATCTCGTTGACATCCTGCGCAATCGAATAGATAAAGTACAGGCTGTAAATTCCGCATGTCAGGATTGTGAACAAGATATACTTCCATAAGGCTCTGTTTTCGTTGATCATTCCGCTTTCCTCCTTTTGCAAAATTCCCCTGCGAGATGCAGTTCTTCTTTGCGTTTCTTCTTCATCCTTCCGCCGTTGGAAATCTCCAAACGCCGTTAACCGCCGTACAAAACGGCGGTATAATATTCACTTGTTTTTCTCATCTCCGTTTCTCCATTCGTATTACTCGCAGCCGGACATTGCCGATAGAGATATAATCTCCCGTATGTACAACCTCCGGCTTAGCGAGAATCCGGTCATTCAGCAGTGTTTTTCCGCTGCAGCTCAGATTCTCAAGCCACACTTTTCCGTCGCAGAGCACCAATCTGCAATGCTTTCGGGAAATATGAATGTCCGGATCCACACCGATTTGATTGACATGAATATCCGAATCCATCTTTCTTCCGATCACGCACCGGCGTTCCCTGTTGGATAGTTCACAGCGATATACTTTCCGCGTTGCGCAGTCCTCCAGAAAAACCAGATGCTGTACTCCCCTGCGCGGATGCCTATTCACCATGGTTCCCGGGTCGGTTCCGGAAAAGCCCTGAAACAGCTCTTTTTCCTGTCCGCTCTCAATATCAACACCTCCTGCGATGTTGATAATCTGAAACGTGTCACAGGAATGCTCGTATTCCCGAAGAATCAGTCTGAGTAAAATCAGCAGGAGAACCAGAATCAACACGGCAAACAGTACAATCATCGCCGTCATGTATCGTTTCTCCTTTCCTCAGGATTCTGCGAGTGCCGCTGCCGCCCGCTCCGCCTCAGCCATAATGCGGGCAGTTTTCCGGATCACCTCAGCTGACCGCTCCAGATCTTTTGCCGAGCGGATCATTTCCTGCTGAAATCGGGTTCCTTTGCGGAGATAGCGTTCCGCCGCCTCTCCTTTCCAGGAGCCTGCAACCAGATTCAGTGCCTCTGTCAGATTCCCTTCACATTCCCGTCTCAGCGCTTCCGCGAGTTCTTCCATTTGATTGGCTTGATTGATAACCTTTTGAAAATCAACCAGTATCTCCACAGCATATCAGCTCCTTTATACAATCACGTTTTCGGGTAGTGCTTCCGCCCCTTCCTGCGCGGCATGCTCGCTCTGCTCATAGACCCCTGCGATTTTTTCCAGATCCTCCACGTTTTCCATAAGCCGGGCGGTCAGCTCTTCGATATTCTCCCGAAACTGCTCAAACGCCTCCCGGCAGAGATCTCCGGCCTCTCCCTCCCAGAATCCGGCCGTCATCCGCACCGTGTCCTGCATTTCCCCCAGCCGATTTCCGACCCGGTTGGTTTTCTCCCGAATCTGCTCTCCGCTCTCCCGGATTCGTTCCGACGAGACACGGATTCTCACCTGTTGTGCATTCAGTGACATCCCGTCCTCCTTATATTCCGATGGAATCGATCAATTCACAGATTGTTTTTTCACAGTGATCATACGATGTCCCTGCAAATGTCATCGACTGGATAAACTGCCGGAGTGCATCACACAACGCCTGTGCCTGCTGGCGGTCGTCCGAGAACTGGACCAGAAACGCGTCGTGCGCCGGACCTTCCCACATACTCCCGAGCTCCTGCACTGCGCCGTACATCTCCCCCAGATCGGTTTGAACGCCGCGCAGGAGATCCTCCAGAGTCTCCGCGGCGTTTCTGAGCGCCGCGGTCTCAATTGCAATCCGTTCCATCGATATCTCCTTTCTCAAACCGGACACCCTCCATCTTCTGCCGGACATCCGCAAGATTTACCGTCCGGAATCGTTTCTCCCGATCGGCAAAGCAGCTGTTTTCACAGCGGATCAGCACCGTATTCGCCGTAAGTTCATACTGATGTTCGGATAATCTCAGCACATTGGACAGCTGTTTCATCACCGAAAGCAGATAGGCTGTCTGCTCCAGCGTCCCTGACAGCTCGGATATCGGCTGCTGCAGATCTCCCTCTGCACAGGATTGCAGGACCACTGCCGTGCGGGCAATCTCCGACAGAATCTGCATCATGCGCCGCGTGCTCTGTTCCATCGCGTCGGCGCCCGTATTTAATTCTCCCAATTCTGCCTGAAGCATTTTTCTCCGCCTCCATTGTGCAGGCACGGTACCTGTCCATTGGGACAGGCACCGCGCGTCCGGTTACATGATGACATCTCCGACCAGGCTTTCCGCGTATTCGGTGCTGGTGGTCTCCGCACCGATGTAGGTCTGTGCCATTTCCTGAAGATCGGAAACATGTTCCGCAATCATGGCAATCATCTTCTGAATATCGTCCTCCAATGCGGAAAACTTCGCAATATACAGGGCAGCCGCCTCGCCCTCCCACAGGGCGGACAGACCGGTTACCAGCGCCATCATTTCCTCTGTCAAAACAGAAATCTGGCTGCCCGATGACTGAAATTCGTCTGCCGTGCTGATCAATACCTGTGGATCAACTCTCAAAACGCTCATTCCGGATGCTGTGCTCATCGTTATTTCTCCTTTTTATTCCGGGGTGTATATTGTCTCTCGCGATGCGGTCGGATTGAGATTATCCGCCGTACGTGCGGGTCGACGCCAGCTGGATGTTGGTGGACTCCGCCCGCTCATACTGTACTACAATCTCCTGCAGGCGATCGGCGAATGTGTTGATCGCGTTGTAGAAGTTGCTCATCTGCACCATATCGCTGTTGAATGCCGTACGGAAAGCATCCTTTGCCGAACCTTCCCACATGCCGGCCAGAATCTGTTCGGTCTCCTGCAGATTATCCATTTCACTCTTAAAGCTGTTGTTCAGCTGCTGCAGTTCTGAAACCTTTGTTCTCAGCGAAGATGAATCCACGTAAAACTGTGCCATTTTCCTACCTCCAACTGTAATTTTCCGTTTGTTTTCCTTTGCTGATTCCAGTATAGCGGACTCCGCCGTCAAAAGCGTTTTCCGCCGACAAACAACGTTTTTTCCCGGATGAACAACATGTTCTTCGCTTCATCAGAACAGGATCAGCCGGTCTCCGTTCCGGATGCCCGCCGGAACCGGTTTTTGGTCCAGACTCAGGATCTGTTTCCCGTCCCGATGTGCAAGCATAAGCTGAGCCGGATCGCCCCGCAGAACACAGTGCTCCCGCTGGCAGATCAGCTCGATGATTTCTTCCAGCAGTGCACGCAGCTCGAGCTGTTCATTGATCTGCATTTCTATCCGGCAGTCCAGCATGGGAACCTCCAGTTCGATCGTCATTTATTTCACTCCCGTTATCAATACCTCGATGAGTTCCCGCCACAGCATCTTGTCATAGGGATATTCCTCCCCGTACCCGCCGATTTCCCATCGGATGATACATCCGCTCAGCGGCGCACACAAAACCTGCATACGGCCCTCCGTCTCCATTCCCCGGCGGCGTTCCGCCGTGAATCGCACCGATGCCGTCTGTTCCCAGAGCTGCTGTTCCGACACGGCGAGCATCTCCGGCGGCTCGGAAAAAAAGCCCTCCTGCTCCAGAAACTCCGCAACCGTTTTCTGCTCCAGACGAGTCATTCGCAGCATCCGTTCCGACCGTTCAAACGGCATGACAACCGTCATCCACGCTTCTCCGTAACAGCAGCAGATTCGTCCGCTCTCTGAACGGACCACCAGACACTGTGCCGCGCCGGCGATGTCCTTCAGCATGCCGCGCAGAGCCGGCTCCGCATGCAGCACGCCGTCGGTCAACACCAGCTGCTCTCGCTTGAGCAGGGAGGCGACCGCGGTCAGAACCTCCTGTCTGCTCTCCTGCTGTTCTTCCGAAAACGGGCCGGATACCGATCTGCATCCCAGAGAAGCCAGCAGAATCTTGAGCTCCAGTTCGGAAATCAGGAGCATTTCATAATCTCTTTCCATCATCTCATCTCCTTCAGCACCTGCTTGAAACTGCGGGAAAGCGGAATCTCCATTCCGTTGGTCAGCACAATGTAATTGCGCGACAGATAGATCCGGTCGATGCGGGAGCGCGACACCAGAAAGCTCCGGTGGCACCGCACAAAGCCCTGTCCCAGCTCAGCCTGCAGTCCGTCGATGGTGCCGGAAAACGTATATTCTCTGTCCTCCGTACACAGGACAATCTTTTTATTCCTCGCCTCAAAGTAACAGATCCGGCTGTACGGGATGAGCTTGTCTCCGCCCTGCTGCTGCAGTCGGAACGCGGTTCCTCTGTCCTGCTCCCGCTCCCGCAGAAGCGCTTCCACCGAACTTCGCATGACCTGTTTGAGCTGCTGTGTTCCGATCGGCCGCAGGAGCAGCGCGCCCGGCATAATCTCCGGACGAAGATAATCCATTGGAGACCGCGCCGCATCCGCCACGATCACAATGAAAGCCCGATCACTGCCCGACCGCGTCTGTACCGCCACGGACAATCCGTCCGCACCCTCCACATCCACGCAGGCAAGATCAAAATCCCGGTTTTCGTTCAGAAACGCCATCGCCTTTTTCTGCTCGGCGAACCGGTAAAAATTCCACCCGTCCTCACTCAGCCGCGCCGCAATATCCTGCGTCTCGCGGCAGAGCAGTTCGAGTTCCTTTCTGTCCCTGTTCTCAAAGAATGCGTCTATCATATGTCACCTTCCAGCCAGCGGCAGAACCAGGTACCGAATCCCCGGTATTCCATCCGTCTCGACAGTCGCCGCGGCGGTACCTCTCGGCAGCTGCTTTCCCGCCTCCTGATAGGAAACAGGACCAAATTCAAAGACACGCTGATTGGCCGGCGGTATGCCGAGCAGCAGTCCCTGCTTTTCTTCACTAAAGCTCTTGTATCCGGCATAGACCGCCAGCCGCGGCAGATCTGTCAGACTGACGCAGCCGAACAGATAGATGTTGTGACATGCGCCCTTTGCCAGAATATTCTCCATAAACGGACTCATCTGACCGACGCCCTCCGCCGGCTTGTAAATCATCCGGAAGAACAGGCTCAGATCGTCGATCAGGAGGAAAACCGGCGGATACTGCTGCATCCGCTCAAACAGTTCTTCATCCGTGACGCCGGCTTCAAGCCACGCCTGTTTCTGCTTGTTCCGCCGTACAAATTCCGGCGTCAGCTCCTTCAGGAATGCATACAGCTGGGCATCCGACGACACCGTCCGCACATCGTATTCCTGCGCCGCACGGTACATCATGCTGTTTTCCTCGCAGAATACCATGATCTGCGCGCCTTGCTTGTGCATGCATCCCGCCAGAATCAGCCGAAGTGCATTGCTCTTGCCGGAACGCGCCGCACCGGCAATCATACTGCACCATCTGCCGTGCAGCGGAATGCTGTACACGGCAGCCGTTTCCCGGTCATATCCCACCGGAATCCGGTCAGACGCCGCGGCGTCCCGTCGATACTCCGGAAGTGCAGCGAGCTGCGACAGAGCCGGATTTTTGGGGATCTCCGGAATGCGCCGCGCCGTCATGCCGCTCCAGCTGTGCGCCATACGCAGAAATTCCTCCTGCGCCCGCTGTCCGCGGGTGTATTCATCCGGCGCATCGTTGATTACCGCTGTCTGATATTCCAGACACCGGTCGCCGACGCGCACCAGACCTCGTCCGTGTATGCCGCTCTCCGGCACAATGGCAATCCGCGCGACGCGCAGTGCCTCCACATATTTGTATTTGTCCGCCATCTCCAGACAGACAGTCGTTCTCATATTTTCCGCCATGCGTCCGCTGATTTCATTCATGCCGAATCCGGCCGCCGACAGGATGAGGAAAATACCGTATCCCAAGCCCTCGCGGGAGAGCTGCATCATCTGCTGTTCGTATTTCCCATCCGTCTTTTCTTTCAGACCGGCATAGTTGTCCACAACCAGCAGAATCGCCGGCAATTCATCCGGATGCAGGCGCACAAATTCGCTCCACGAACCGCCCTTGAGCTGTTCCTTGCGTTCTTCCAATATGTCGAAGATCAGGTAAAACAGCTTTTCCAGCCGCTCGGGCTCGTTTTCATAGACGATGCCGCCCACATGCGGCAAAGATTCAAATACGCTCAGCAGACGGGAGCTGAAATCAATCAGATACGCCTGCAGACGGCTGGGGGAACAGGAATGAAACAATCCATACAGCGCTGTCTGCAGGAAAGTGCTCTTTCCCGATGACACCGTTCCCAGTATCGCGTGATGGCCGCCATGCATCAGATCCAGCCGGAGCGGCACCTGTGCCTGATTCTCCGGATCGTCCAGCAGACCGATGACCGTCTCCAGCGGCTGATCCGTACGGTTCCAGGATCCGCTTTCCCAGCGCTGTTCCGACCATCCCTCCAGCGTATCCAGACACAATTTCTCCGGCAGAACCGGCAGCCACAGCTGCCACGCTTGCCGATAGTGTCCGCCGGCGGAAAGCTCCGCAACCACACCGACTACCGCCTCGAGCTGCGTCTGTTCTGTCTGCTCCGGCAGTTTGAACACAGATCCCGCACTTTTCAGGATTTCGGCGGCAATCTGTTCATCTGTCAGGGACTGCGGATGCTCCGGCCACAGCCGAAGCAGATTGTCCAGTCCTTCCAGCTTCTGATCAATGCCGGAGGCGCGAATCCGCCTCTCCGCTTCCGTGTACATCGTCTCCGCCGTCTGTCCATCCGCACAAAAGCCCGGACGGATCAGACGAACCAGACCGGTATACCACTGCAGACGTTTTTTCTCATTCTGCTTCAGCATCAGACGGTTTCCGGTCAGATCCGGTTTTCCGGTACTCCCCAGAATGACCGCCGCACTGCCGTCCATCTGCGACTCGTCATAGACCGCGCCGCTCCACGCTGACTGAAACCGTTCGAGCAGCTCGTCGTTGCCCACCTGCAGAATAGCGCCGCCTTTCTGTGTGATAAAGGCCGCATCCGGCCGCTTGATCATCCCCATCGAATCCTCCGGCTCCTGAACTTGCAGACAGAGCCGGAACTTGGAGTTAGCGCGGATGTTGTCATTTACCGTTCCGCTCGGTTTCTGACATGCCAAAATCAGGTGGATACCCAGACTGCGTCCCACCTGTGAGACCGAAATCAGCTCCTGCATGAAGTCCGGCTCGGATGTCTTCAGCTCTGCGAACTCATCGATGATGATCAGCAGATGCGGGAGCGGAGTCAGCCCCTCGCCTTCCTTGTACATGCGGGTATACTGATTGATATTGTTTACGCCGTACTGATTGAACAGCCTCTGACGGCGGATGTTTTCACTCTTGATCGAGATCATCGCGCGGCGGATCTGATTTCCGGAAAGATTGGTAATCTGACCCACGAGGTGCGGAAGCCGGTGGAATAGATTTGCCATGCCGCCTCCCTTGTAGTCAATCAGGAAGAAATTGATATCCTCCGGACTGAAATTAATGCACAAGGAGAGAATAAAGGTCTGCAGGGTTTCACTTTTGCCCGAGCCGGTCATGCCGGCAACCAGACCGTGCGGTCCATGATATTTCTCATGGATATCCAGAAAGCAGAGCTTTCCTCCGCCGCACATACCGATCGGAACCCGCATGCTGTCGTCCGTCCTGCTGTGTCTCCACCGCGCCGGAATATGCAGGTCTGCGATCGAGCGGGCACCGTACATCTCGAGGAAGGTCAACAAGCTCGGGATGTCCGCATTGAGTTCCTTCTCCTCGACCCGAATATCCGCCAGTGTCTGTGCCAGATGCTCCGCAGCGCCCGGCCGCAGGCGGTCCAGCACAATGCGCTGATTCTCACGGTGTACATCCATCATACTGCTGACCACACAGGTCGTCCCATCACTCTCCACAACATAAGTACAGACATTCGGGAGACGCGCAGTGGAATCGCTGAGCACCAGCGTTGAAAGTCCCAGCTGTGGATGCGGGTTGAGCACATACGAGGAGAGCATGCCGTTTTCCAGCAGATCGGGATCGGTGATCACAACGACATAGTGCGGCCGCGCCGCCGCGCCGTTCTCCTGTTCCACCCGGCGCCGCAATATATCGATCAGCTCATGGCTGACATCCTCCGCCTCCGCAGGACTCATGGAGCAGTACCGCACCTTCCGGTTTTCCGACCAGCTGTGCGGCAGACGCCTCAGAAATCCCCATTCCCGTTCGGCAGCCGTGCCGCCCGTTCCGTTGATCAGAACAAATTTCACATCTGTATAACAGCAGTTCGCCGCCAGCTGGCAGAGAATCAGTTTCGCCAATTCTGCAGCAAGATGCCGGTTGTTCCGGCCGACCAGGCCGATCAGCCGGTTTTGTCTCAAATCCAGACCGACCGGTACGCTGTGAAGCACGGAAAACTCGGAGCGGATGATCTCCGGATATTCCATCAGCCGGTCGGCATTCATATAAAATCCCCGTTTGGGAACATTGATCTTGATCTGGAACGGGACATCTCCCAATCCCAGCCGGGCAAACAGGAGATCTTCATGGGAAAAATTCCGGCACCAAAGCTCCGGTGTCGTCCGTCCGTATCCGGTGCACACCTCTGTGGAAGGATAGATGCTGTGCAGGGCGCGGTAGTTCCCGTCGTACTTTTCCGACAGCTCCCGTGCAATGGAAATCAGATAGTTGCCATATGAGTGAAACCGCTTGGATTCCTTTTCCTGCTCGTCATTCTCCTGATTCCTGATATTCATAATCGCCCAAACCGCACCGAGCAGGGCGGAGCTCAGCGAGGTCACCACACCAAGAAACAGGAATGAGGTGCGTCCTCCCATGCTGAGCATCATCAGCATACAGCCCAGCATCATCGGCAGCGCCATCGTCAGCGACGGGCCGATTACACTGAGCAGCGGTCGTTTTTTCATATTCTGCGGATTCGGCGGCATCTCAATGCTGACCTCGCTCGCGACGATCGTCGGCATGTACCGCGGCGACCGGCTGAAATACGGGCTCTCCACATATCTTCCGACAAATCCGAGTTCATTTTTCTGTACATCATACGGGCGCAGATAGCCGCTGTCATTGACACGCTTTCCAAACCGGTTTCCAACCGCCAGCACTGTGCCGAAATAAACCAGCTTGAGTCCAAACAGATAGATTTCGTCCCCGAAATGCAGTTGTGTCGTATCATGCACCCGTTTTCCGTTGACAAAAATACCATTTTTTCCGGAGCTCTGTAAAAACCATCCGTGTCCCCGCTGAATCAGTCTCGCGTGATATCTGCTGATGTAATTCCGGCAGGTATAACAGATCACGTTGTCCGGTTCCGATCCGATGGTGACATCGATCCCCGGCCGCAGCAGATATTTCTCCATTGCGGACAGCACCGGCTCCTCCTCCATCCAAAGCACATAGATGAGTGTTCCCTCCGGCGTCCGGATTTGAAATTCCTCCGTGCTGCGCGGCAGGATGTCAGATGCTCTGGCATTCCCCTGTACAAATACGCAGTCGGGGCAGAGTTTCAGATTCCATTTTCCGGACGCCGATCGCTCCGCATACAGCGTCACATCCTGCCGCAGTCCGAATTCCGCCGCATCCATCGTGATCTCAACCAGACCGGCAATTCCGTATCCTGCTGTATATTCCCTGCAGGCATCGCCGCAGCAGGCCATCATCATCATAACTCTTGTCCTCGCTTTTTCATCGGTGATCTCTTCCGTAGACAAACAGCCGCACCTTCAGTACATTCTGATTCATCTCAATGCGGTCGCCATTGTGCAGCATACAGGTTTTTCCCGGTCTCACAATCCGCCGGGAAAACAGTCCCTGCCGAAGCTGTATCACACTGCGTCCGGTCAGGTTCCGAATCCATACCTTCCCCTTCTCGCAGAAAATACAGGCGTGCTGTTCGGAAATCCGTGCGTCATACAGAATAATCTGACACCGGTTTCCCCGTCCGATCGTAATCGGCCGTTGTGCATCAAAAACCGACTGCTGTTTATTCTTTTCGGATACCGCCTGCAGGGCGATCATCAAACGCCGTGCAGACGGTGCGCTTGTCCCGCGCTCCATGGTGTACGGATTGCGGATGGACCAGTCCAGCATTTCCTCCCCGACAATCTTCTCCGCCGCACGGTACAGCTTCCGGCTCTCCGCCTTGGCGCTGCTCACCAGCATAAAAACGGCAAAGCTCCCCAGCGCCGCCGCCACAAAGCAGATGACAACAGTCAGTATGATTGCATTGTTTTCAGTACCCATTTCTCTGTCTCATCCAATCCTCGAGGGGTCGCACGCGTAGTTGTTCGATATGATCTCTCCGTTTTCAATGGAACAGACATTCCATCCGTTCACCGCATCCGACGGCACCGTGTACTCCTGTACCATGGCGTCCCCCTGATAGACGCGGACTGTCGCGCCGGAAGAAGCCATCGTACCAGTCATCTCATAGTCCATAACCCAGAACGTATATGAGCCGCCGGTGTCCACAATCGTCGTGGTTTCCGGACCGTATCCCGTGGTCACATCGTAATCCAGGCTGACGGAGGTTCCATCTCTGCTCGATGTGTCGGAATAACAGACATGGACTGCCTCTCCCGACGAGGTTGTGCCGGTCAGATGGGAGTCCAGATCATTGGGGCTCTCGTTCCACGACAGCACGATGCGGATTTCTCCTGCCTGCAGTTCCGGAGAGAGCGCAATGTTCTGCTCCGCCGTTTCGTTTTCTTCTGTCCGGATGTCGGTGTCCGTCTCGATATAGCCGCCGCAGGACACCACCACCGTATAGAGTCCGGGCTGCAGGCCGCTGACCAAATAACTTCCGTCCGCTCCGGTGCTTGTCTGTGCCGCCGGCGCGGTGTAGTCCGCACTGTCATAGACGGTGACGTCGGCATTCGCGACCGCGGTTCCGTTGACCGCATTGACAACCGTGCCGGAAATCGACGCCGATCCGGTCTCGTCCTCTTCCTGCTGCTGTGGTGCGGACAGCGGATAAATGCGATTCCATGCATCCCATGTGATCGTTCCGTCTTCGTCCGCCTCAATCTTTGCCTCAAAGCAGCTGCCGATAAACCGGACAACCAGCCGCTGACTCGATGCGTCCTGTTCGAGACTCAGACCGTCCAGACCCATGGCCTCCAGTTCCGGATAGGTAATCCGCTCCTGCATGCCGCTGAACAGCAGTTTCAGATCAAGCAGTTCGATCTGCACCGGTACCGCAGTCTCCGCCGGTGTGCGGTCTGCGGCCGTCCCGCTGAAATAAAACCGCGCGGACAGGTTCGGGAACTGCACCACCAGATAGTCCGCTCCCGCCGAACCCAGCTCCGGCGTTCCGCAGGTCTGAACCAGACTCTGATAACTGCCGGACGCCGCCCGTTCCGCAAAGCTCTGGTTGAGCATGACAATCCCCGACACGTTCTTCCCGTCCGGCAGATAGGCTTCCAGTGTGTGGATCTGGGTCTGCAGAGCCGCCGATCCGGTTTTCTCATAGCCGGTCTGATAGACCTGAAGTGCCATCTCGACCGCTTCCTGAGACTCATACAGCTCGCCGAGCTTCAGATATGCCTCTTCGTTGCTCTCGTCCAGCTCAATCGCTTTCCAATATACGCTGACTGCCTGATCAATCCGGCCCTCCTGCGTATACTGCTCCGCGAGCCGGAGCTGCTGTTCATACGTCTCCGGCTCACTGTCCCGATTGAGAATTACCATCGAACCCGCAGTCACCGCTGCGATGCCGAGCAGCAGCAGTACGCCGATCAAAAGAATGGTTCCCAATCGTCTGTTTCTCATCGCGTTGTCCTTTCTTATCCGCCGATTACTCCTCGTATGGAATATCATCCTCATCCTGGATTGTCAGCATGATATCCTCTGTCACATCCGCGTCGGTGACGACAATCTTCGTCTCCGTCTCTTCGTAGCCGTCTTCTTCAATCCGGAGTATGTACTCTCCGGCGGAAATCTCTGTCAGGCTGTACAGTCCGGTTTCATCCGTCCGCACGGTAATCCATTCACTGCGGTTCTCCGAATCCTCCATTCCCTCCGGAATCAGCGCCACTTCGATGTCTTCCAGCGGCTCGTCCGTTTCTTCTTCCCGGACAATTCCGCTCACGCAGTATGTCTCCGGATCCGGATCTTCCGGCGGTTCCGCCATATCCATCGACCCTTGTCCTTCGTCATCTGCCGTCCCATCCGCCGGTGTCTGCGGCTCCGGTTCGTCCGGCGATTCATCCGCCGGTGTCTGCGATTCATCCCCCGGTGTCTGCGATTCATCCCCGCCCGCCCCCGGAGCTTGCGGATTGGCATCCGAGACCAGTTCCATATTGCACTCATATTCTCCGCCGCTGCGCAGAACAATCGATTCCTTATGCTCCATGAATCCGTTCGCCGTCACCGTGATCAGGTAATTTCCGTTGTCGATATCAGGCAGTCTGTAGGAGCCGTCGGTATCGGTCTGTGTACTGTACTGCGCACCCATCCCGTCGGCTTCGTCATCGAGTTTCTCTGTCAGCAGGATATTTGCGTCGGACACCGGTGTTTCGTCCTCCGATGTGATCGTACCGTAT
>JALFIV010000034.1 GCA_022775385.1 Clostridiales bacterium | reverse complement strand
GTCATCATCACGGGCAACCTGTTCGGCGACATCCTGTCGGATGAGGCGAGCATGATTACCGGCTCCATTGGTATGCTGCCGTCTGCATCCATCGGCGAGACCACGCTCGGCATGTACGAGCCGATTCACGGCTCCGCACCGGACATCGCCGGCAAGGGCATCGCAAACCCGATTGCAACCATCCTGTCCACGGCAATGATGCTGCGCTATTCCTTCGGCCTGGCGGAAGAGGCGGACTGCATCGAGGCTGCCTGCGAGAAGGCGCTCAACGACGGTCACCGCACGGCGGACATCGCCAAGGAAGGCGAGAAGATCCTGTCCACTTCGGAAATGGGCAAGATCGTCTGCGATAACATCCGCGGCTAAGAAAAACCAACAGCCGGCAGCTATCTCGCTGCCGGTTGTTTTGTATGAGGAGGAATACCGGTGGAACTGACAGAACACGTGCTGGATTCGGTGAATGATGCCTGCCGATTCATTCGAGAGACGGTATTTGTCGAGGAACAGGGCTTTGAGGAAGAGTTTGATACACTGGATCAAACTGCGGTACATTTTTTGATTACAGTAGACGGAGGGCCGGCGGCAACCGCACGCATGATGACAGGTTCAAAGGACGGAGAATATATCGTCGGACGAGTTGCCGTCCTGCCGGAATACCGCAATATGCGCATCGGCAGCCGAATCATGCGGCTTACCGAGCGGGAGGCACTCCGCAGGGGCGGAACAAAGATATCTTTGTCTGCACAGCATCGCGCTTGTGCGTTTTATGAGTCTCTGGGGTATTCGGTGAGCGGTCCGTCCTTTTTTGAGCAGTCCTGCGAGCATATTCCGATGGAAAAACAACTGAACGGATAAAAAAATGGCGGGGAGCGGTGTGCTCCTCGCCGAATTGTTTTATCGATTTTCTCTCAGATAGAGACTGCACAGTGCCGCGCGCTTTTGCTCATCCAATCCCATTTCATGTTCAAGAAATGCATCCATTCCGCCGAATTTTGTCTGGATTTCATAGATAACCGCGTCCAGATAGTCGCTTTTGACGGAAAACAGTGCATCAATACCCGGGATGATGTCCCGATTGCCGGTCTGCTCTGTGAGCTGGGCGATTACCGCATTGAGCGTATCGGAATAGAAGGTGTTGGTCGCCAGATAATCCTCCGCGGCGGTCTCCGGAGAGATGCCGAGGGCACAAAGCAGGAGATAGGTTGCAATGCCGACGCGGTCTTTTCCGGCACTGCAGTGCCAGAGAACCGCACCATCGGTCGGTGCTGTCAGAAGGATATCGAAAAATCTGCGGTACTGACCGCGGGAATAGGAGTTATTGACCAGCTGACGGTATGTAGCAATCATGTACTGTTTGGCGTCAAATCCCTCGTTCATCAGAAGGGAAATGAGCTGCTCCATTCCGCTTTTTCCGGACTCCTCATGGGTGATTCCCATCGTTGCCTCGTCCAGAATCGGAACCCAATGATAGGTGACACCGCTGATTTTGGTATCCGGTTCATGCTCGCGCTCGGTTTCCGTCCGAAAGTCGATCACGGTCTTGAGCTGGTAGTCATTCTGCAGAATCGCGCGATCCTCCAGACTGAGCGCGTGGAGATTGCCGCTTCGGAGAAGATGACGCGGACGAATTCTTCTGCCGTCCATCATGGTAAACTGACCCAGATCACGGGTGTTTTGGAGCTGTTCAAATGCGATGCGTGATATTTCCATCCGATTACCCTCCAAGGGTGCGTAATACGTGTATTTATTATAGCATGTTTTTGTGAAGTATGGTACAATAAAAATAACTTTTTTGAAGAGGTGTTAATCCGTGAAGTACATTCGTGTAAACGAAAACGAAGATATCGATAAGAATATTTTCAACCGGCTGGAGGACTGCAGACAGCAGGTTTTGGCGCGCGGACAGGAAGTGATCAACCTGTCCATCGGCACGCCGGATTTCCAGCCGGATACTCATGTCGTGCAGACAGTCAGTGAGGCTGCATTGGATCCCGAAAACTATAAGTATACTTTGGGAGACATTCCGGAACTGAAGGAAGCAGTACATAACTGGTATCAGCGCCGCTATGGCGTGTCGCTGGAATACAGTCAGATGATGTCGGTCAATGGGTCGCAGGAGGGCATTGCCCATGTCGCATTTCCGTTTGTCCAGCCGGGCGATCTGGTTCTTGCACCCGACCCGGGCTACCCGATATTCTCGTTCGGTCCGCTCATGGCAGGTGCGCAGGTCGGACTCATGCCGCTCCGTGAGGAGAAAGATTATTTGATTGACTTTGACGAGATCGAGCCGTCGGTTGCCGACGCGGCAAAGGTGATGGTGGTCTCCTATCCGAACAA
>JALFIV010000024.1 GCA_022775385.1 Clostridiales bacterium | reverse complement strand
TGAAGCAGACAATATCATCGGCATCGGCAATGCTGCGAGGAGGGAATGGCTATCCGGATATTCGGGGGACAGCACTGTTCCGTCAGAGGGAAAACGGCGTTTTGGTCACAGTCAATGTGTTCGGACTGCCGAAAGATGGAGAAAACTGTGACCATCGGATTTTTTCCATGCATATCCATGACGGCGAATCGTGCACCGGGACAGATACAGATGAATTTGCCGATGCGGGAATGCATTTTAATCCGAATCACTGTCCGCATCCACAGCATGCCGGAGATTTGCCGCCGCTGTTTGGCTGTGAGGGGACGGCGTACTGTTCCGTTTTGACCAATCGGTTTGTACTGGAAGAGATCATCGGGAAAACGCTGATTATCCACGATCAGACGGATGACTTTACAACTCAGCCGAGCGGCAATGCAGGAATCAAAATCGCCTGCGGTGTGATTCGGGAAAACTGATACAGAATCGGGGGCGCAGGCTTCCGATTCTTTTTTGGTTGGCATGATGGAAGGTCTCACTTGACATCCGGTCAAAAATCCGATTAAATATAAGGAGAGCAATATCTGGAAATCAAATTCGGCAAGACGGAAGATGAAAACAAAGAGACCTCCGTGCCGTATTCAAAACCATGGAGAGGTGAAAAAATGAAACGAAAACTGCTGGGTATTTTCTGTGCACTGCTGTTGATCGCTGTTTTTGTCCCGCAGAGCAATGCGCAGGCGGCATCAGTAACGAAGAGCAATTGGTATAAGACCGTGCTGAACAAAAAAACCGGATCCTATAAAATCGGATCAAAAACCTATAAGAGAAGCAAATATAAGTACTATGCACTGGTTGATATCAACAGGGACGGCACGAAGGAACTGCTGCTGTCACAGTCGTCCGATTCCTTTATTGCGGGCACAGAGTCTGTTCTCCTGCTGTCGTATTCCAATAAAAGAGTCAAAGCGCTCAAGTGCTTTCAGTCAGCCGGCGGAGGAGAGCTGCTGTACAGAAGTGCCACTAAATCGCTGACGCATTATACCAGACTTTCGGATCTCGGACAGATTGAAGTGTATCAGCTGAAAAGCGGAATTCTGAAAAAAGCAGTCAGGATTACAAATATGCGGCAGGACAATTATCAGTGGCAGGCATACAAAAACGGGAAAAAATGTTCGAGAAATACGCTGTATTCCTATTGGGATAAGTATTATGACAGAGCGTCTTTGATAACATACAGACGAATTCCATGAAGAAAGAATAAAACCACAGAGGGAACATCCCTCTGTGGTTTCTTTCTATTACGGATAGAAATTCGGATTATCCGTCCGGCCGAGCAGATAGTCGATGGAGACGTTGAAATAGTCCGCGAAGAGGATCAGGGTTTTGTAATCCGCCTCGCGGGATTCTGTCTCATACCGGCTTATCGTATTCTGACTCATATTCAGTTCCATCGCCAATCGAACCTGCGAGAGGCGTTTTTGTTTTCGTAATTGCTTTAATCGAATGATACGTCATCACCTGCTTGACATTAGTATGCCAAAGTGGTATTCTTTTGATATCCCGAAATGGCATATTTCCTTGGGATGGCATCTGTCGGGAAGGCGTAATTCGAACGGATGGAATAGGATTTCCAACGCGCATTCAAACGAAAACGAGGGTTTTTCTGTTGCTGAAGAGGTGGGGAAGCCTGAGAGGGAAGATCAGGCTTTGACTGCAGAAACGGATAGAAACCAAAAAACACAGAGGGCTAATGCCCTCTGTGTTTTTGTTTTCGCCGCTCCTGGCGCAGTGCAAACCTCCGCTGTTTCTCCTGCTCCTTCTGCTCGCGGGAATAGATTTTCCGCTCGCGCTTATTCTGCTCGCGCTGGAGCTGGAGTGCCTGCTGTGCTTTGGTTCCGATGCCGGCGCTTTCCTGAAGCTGTTTTCGGATTTCCCGCTGCAGCCGTTTGGGATTGCGTATCGGTGCGGGTTCTTCAGCCAGTTTGACCGGCGGGCTGAAACGAAGCCGACGCCAGTTTTTCAGCAGATAGTCCCAGACTTCGTAATCTTTGGGTTCCGCACCGAAGGTGATTTTGCACACCTCGTAGCGCTGACCTGTCCGGCGTTCCACCAGACCGATCCAGAACGGCGCTTCAAAACAGACTGTCAGTGTGATCCGTGTTCGTTCCATTGCCAATTCCTCCTTATCATATGAAACAAACAGAGGACGGACAACCAAGGAGGCAGGTTACTGACAGCGCAATGCGCCGCGTCCGGACTACCAACCGGACTGTGTTTTTTCTCTCTGCTCTTTTATTGTACGAAAGGAAATAAATGCTGTCAACAGAGGGATTATCTGGATGACACGGAAAAAACGTTCGACAGAATCCGCATTGCGGCGGTTTCGACGGGTTTCCCATCCGGCAGACGCTATAATGATCTCACTGACAGGAGGGACTGCGAAATGCCGGAAAAGCAGAAACAAAAACGACAGATAGTTTCAGGAGAACGAAAACAGAGGAGCGCACGGGCGGTCTTTCATTTTGCGATGGCGGCGGTTCTGTCCACAGCGACGGTTTTGCAGAATTGTTCGCCGTTCGGCATTGCCTATGCGGCGGCGTGCTGCAGTTTCGGAAACGGATTCAGTGCGGTGCTCGGAACATTCTGCGGCTATCTGCTGGCACATCCGGGGGCGGAGGGCGTCCGATATGCCGGTGCGGCACTGATAGTCATGACAGCCGCGACGGTATTCTCCGGAACCGGCATGGTGGAGAACAAATGGTTTCTACCGATGAGCGCAGCCGTCGCAGACTGTGTGACCGGCTTTCTGTTTGTGACGGGAGCGAATTTCTCGCTGGAAGCGGTTTTGTATTTTGCCGCAGAGCTGGCAATGGCGTTTGCGATGACCTATTTCTACATGGCGGCATACAGCAAGCGGATCTATGCGCAGACCATGCGGTTCGGCGGCATCATGACGCTCGCGGCGAGCCTGCTGATCGCGGGATATCCGATTCTGCTGTGGGATCTGTTTTCTCCGGCGCGCATTGCGGCGGCATTTCTGGTCATGGGAGTCTCCTACCTCGGCGGATTTGCTTATGGCGCGGCGCAGGGGGCAGGAATGGGCATTGCGATGGATGCCGCCGGTGCAGAGGGATGGCTGTACGCCGGAATTTATGCATTTGCCGGAATGACGGCCGGATTCTTCACACGCAGCGGCCGCGTGATGTTTTCCGCTGTTTTTCTGGCGGGGAGCGGCGCGGCGGGACTGCTGGGAGAGACCTTCCGACCATACAGCTTCTGCGAGGTGTGCGTGGCGGCGGCGCTGTTTCTGACGGTGCCCGACCGAATCTGGAGAAGGGTGCGGGAGGTGATGCTTCCGACCGATCCCGAGCCGACGGATTATGCGGCGCGTGTGTGCCGGATTGCCAACCGATACGCTTCCGCGGCTTCCACGGCGTTTTCCGAGATGTATGATGCGCTCACCCGCGGGGTGACACGGCGCAAAGAGGACAGTGATCTGGGGGCGGTATTCGATCGGACGGCGGATCGGGTCTGCCGCCGATGCAGTGCACGGCAGATCTGCTGGGAGCGGGACAAGCTCGCAACTGTGCGGGCGCTGGACGCGATATCCGGTCAGCTCCTGCACACAGGACATGTGACCTCGTCGGATTTTCCCGGACATTTTGCGGCGCAGTGCCTGCGGTTTTCGGATTTTATCCTCGCCATCAACGAGGGAATGGACGCGTTGTATCAGCGTCGGCAGAATGCGCGGCGCAGTGAACAGACGCGCCGGCTGATCGCACAGCAGTATGCCGGTGTGACCGGTGTGCTCAAACAGATCGGCGAGTACATGAGTACGGGGCCGGAGGCACTCCCTAATCGGGAGCAGGAGCTGCGGCAGTACGCCGAGGCATTCGGCGGCGTGCGGACAGCGGCGGCATGGCGCGATCACAACGGCCGCCTGCATTTTGAGCTTTCCGGCGAGTGTATGAACCGGATTATCCAAAACCGGGAGGGATTTCTGTCCGGTCTCAGTGCGCTGATGGGAAAAAAGCTCGCGGGACCCGAGAGCGTGAGCGGACCGGGCGGCACGAGTCTGCTGTTCCGCGAGATGGAGACTTACCGGATTCGTGTCGGTATCGGGAGCAAGACGCGGGAGGGGGAATCCGTGTCGGGAGACACGGTGAGCTGGTTTGTGACCGAGGAAGGGACGGCGTGTGTGGTTTTGTCCGACGGCATGGGAACCGGAAAACGGGCGTCGGAGGAATCCGGTGCGGTTGTACGCATGACCGAGCGGTTTCTGCGGGCCGGCATTGACGCGGGAGATGCGGCGCGGACGATCGGACCCGCGCTCAAGCTGCGCACCCAGGGAAATTCGTTCGCGACATTGGATATCGGGACGATTGATCTGTTTTCCGGTGCGGCGCAGTCCATCAAATGCGGGGCGGCGCCGAGCTATCTGCGCGTAGTGGACGGAGACGGAAAGATCCGCATCCGACGCATCCTCTCGTCGACCCTGCCGGCGGGACTGGAGGAGTCGGGGGAGATGGATGTGACCCGTTTCCGGATGGGGAGCGGGGATGCGATGGTACTGCTGAGCGACGGCGTGTTGGATTCGGGCGGCAGTTCCTCCGTCTGGCTGGAGGATCTGCTCCTGCAGAGCATGCATCTGAGCGCGCGGGAACTGGCGGCACGGATTGTACTGGAGGCGTCAGCGCGCGGGGCACCGGATGACATGACGGCGGCGGTCGTCTGTCTGGACAAGCGGATATAGTAAAAGAGACGGACAGCTGTTTGGAGAATCCTGCGGCTGTCTGTCTTGTGTTTCATTATGAATAGTATGTAAAAATTCAATAAAACAGTTGAACTGGGCAGATAATCCGGATATCATGGAAATCAAAGGGGAAAACAAAGAAAAGGAGAACGGCATATATGGGATATGCAATGGCTTTGATGAGTCCGTTTTTTCGCGATGAAATTCTTCCGGTCCTGCTGTTTTTCGGAATGTTTTTTCTGATTTACGGTGTTGGCGTTCCGCTTTTCCGGCATCTTCCGCATAAGAAAGGATCGATGTGGGAGGAAATGCTGAATGACAGCTGGGATGACGGAGAGGAGGAGACTGCGCAGGAAACGGCGGCGGATGGGGAAAGAGATGACAGGAAATGACAGTTGCATCCGCACTGCAGTTAATGAACCAATACGGATTGATCCTTCTGTTTATCGTCTCGACATTGGAGGCGATGAACTGTCCCGGCATGCCCGCCGGCGTGCTGCTTCCGGCGGCTGGTGTGCTCGCGGCGGGGAGTGATCACAATCTGCTGATCGTATACGCGGTGATGCTGGTCGGCGCCATTCTCGGCTGCCTGATGCTGTATCTGATCGGTGTGCTGGGCGGCAAGGCGGTGGAGCACTGGCTGAAACGCCACAGCGGCAAGCACGCAGCGAAGATTGAGCACCACTTGGAGCGCATCCGAAACGGCAACTGGTGGACGATTCTGGTCTGCCGTATGCTTCCGGTCGTCCGGACGCTGGCGTCTCTGCTGGCGGGAATCGCACGCATGCCGCTGCACAACTACATGATGGGCACGGTGTGCGGCGTCGCGCTGTACAATGCAATCGGAATCGGTCTCGGTTATTTTGCAGGGTGGCTGTTTATCTGACAACCGAATAAGAGAACATGAAAAAGCAGACATCCTCGGGATGTCTGCTTTTCCGCATCACATAATGAAAAAAGAAAAGAAAGAAAAAGTATGAACAATCCGGTACAATGCCGGTGAAAGAAAGAGGCTGAATCTTATATAATCTATGGCGTATGCCACAGGAATTGTTAGTCTGACTGCCGCCGGTCCCGGCAATTGGGATGGTGTCCGCACGGCAGTTTCAGTGATGGTCATGCGTTATTGCCTTCCATGGTTATATCCTAACAGGAAATTGTGTCCAAATCTCAAAGCAAATGCAACGGCATTGTGAAAGAAATGAAAACAAATTGTGACCGGGTACAGGGGGCGGACTTGACAAAGCGGATGGATTCTGATAAAATACTCAACGTTGAATATTGGGAGGACAAATAGATGACACAGCTGCTGGTTTTGGGATTGCTGCGGCAGGGGCCGATGAGCGGATACGATATTCAGATGATACTGCAGACTTCAGATGCGGAGAGCTGGGGCAGTGTGTTGGTCGGATCGATCTATCATGCGCTGAAGACCTTGGAACGGGACGGTCTGATCGAAGTTTCCGATGTGGAACAGACCGGACGAAGGAAAAAATCCATCTATCGGATTACGGAGACAGGGCGACAGCGGTTTGAAGAACTGCTGATCGAAGCCCTGTGGGGCGGCGCTGCCGCATTTCCGACGGATTTCTATTCCGGACTGAATTTTTTGGACTGCCTGAGCACGGAACAGGCGGAAGAAGCTCTGCTGCACAGGAAAGCAGAACTGGAACGAGAGCTGGCGCGGCTGGATGCCGGAAAGATAGAAAAGAAGGAGTATCTGGGCGGTCAGCTGCCTGCGGTCAGTGAGCTGGTGTTTGAGCATATGGCGGAGACCATCCGTCTTCAAACCACGCTGATTGATCGAATTCTGCGGACGTTACAAACGTAAATCGATTCCTCCCATCTGGGAGGAATTCAAAAAAGCGAATACTCAACGTTGAATATTTGGGGCTGCACAGGGAAGGAGCAGACAGGATGGAATTGAGACACATGATGATTGGCGGTTCTCAGATGACCTATACGGTTCTGGGAGAGGGAAGTATTGATCTGGTGATTGAGATGGGGCTGGGGGCCTGCATTGAAGAGTGGCGGCATGCCGCGAAGAAAATTGCGGAGACGCATACCGTCCTGCTGTATGAACGGCTTGGATGCGGAACGAGCGGACGCGCGGAGAACGGACGAACACCGCGCCGGATCGCGGAAGAATGTGCGCTGTTTCTGGATCAGCTGCCGCATGAGGAGAAGATTGTTCTGCTGGCGCATTCACAGGGCGGACTGTATGCACAGCAGTTTGCACGGATGTATCCGGAGCGCGTGAAGGCGCTGATTCTGCTCGATCCGCTGTCGGCAGATGACGGGAGGTTCCGGCGGGAGCTGTCAGGGCGGGAGTACAGAAAAAGCGGAGTCGACAAACGCGGAGCAATCCGGCTCAGTCTGCTGATGTCCCGGCTTCCTTTGAAAAACATCATGAGAAATATGGTGCGGGAGGCGCCGCCGTTTTACTATTACCGCGGGTTTGAGGAGGACGCCGCGGAATACATATTGGATTGTGCGATCCGTCCGCAGGGATACCGAACCGCGCTCGCGGAGTATCGGGAGGCGCATCGGGAAGAAAACCTTGCGGAACTGAGAAATCCGGATGGATTCCCGCCGGTTCCAATCCGGCTGATTACCCACGCATCGGAGATTGCGGTGTCGGAGATCATGCAGTTCGGCGGACTGAAGCGGAAGGAAGCGGAAAAGGTCGAGCGCATCTGGCAGGAGCTGATGGGACAGTATCTGGCTCTGGGATCGGATTCGAGGTGGAATCGGGCGGAACACAGCAGTCACGCGATTCATCTGACCGATTTGGATCTGGTCTGTAACGTAGCGGCGGAGTTTTAATTTGGACAAGAAAAAGCAGATATCCGGCAGGGATATCTGTTTTTTCTTCTATTGGAAAAGTTATATGAAAGGAGTAAAGAGAAACGAAGCATGAAGATTCGGCATATATGAAAACTGCAGATGACACCGCAGAGGATTATTAGTCTGACTGCCGCCGGTCCCGGCAATTGGGATGACGTCCGCACGGCAGTTCAGTGAGTGGTAATTCTGTAATTGCCTTCCATAGTTGTATCTTAACAGGAAAATGTGATCAAATCCCGAAGAAAATGCGGATTTGATGTGAAAGAAATGAAAACAAATTGTGACGCCGGACAAATCCGCGCCGTGGTTCTTTTGTATTGGAGGGAGATATGATATACTGAACAAAACAGAGAATTCCGAAGGTGTGGCATCTGCCGCACTTTCTTTCGTGAGGTAGAGAATGGAACAGAAGAAGATTCCCAAGAATGTACAGAAATATATCATCGCCTACCGGTTCCTGCTCGATGCACTGGATGAATACCGCGAGGAGATTCTTGAGATTCGCCGGAACGACTGCCGTCCGGAGCGAAGAAAAGACATCCGGGAGCGCGTGGCAAGCCGGTGCCGGAGGGAGGGCTGGGAGGTATTCCGGCGCATCCCGCGTCAGGAAAAGCGATTCCGCCGCCTGCGGTGGATCAAGTGGCTGTGCTGGCTGGGCGGATCGGCCGGTCTGGGCTGTTCCATCGCCCTGCTTATTCAGGCGGCAGTGAGCCGGCAGCTGATTTTCCTGCTGATCGGACTGATTGCGCTGACGGTCAACCGGATCTGCGACAAAGGACTGGCGGTTGCACAGGATGTGATGGTCTGGTCGGTGATGGAGCACGATTATCAGCCGCATCAGACCGTGTGGAGCGAAAAACAGAAGCAGCTGCTCCCGGAGCGTCTGCATCCGTATGTCGAACCGCTCTCCTGTACGGTCGAACCGGAGGACTGCGTCCGCGGACGGCTCCGCTGTCTGTGCGGCAGTACGGTGTTCTCTATGTGGCGGCATCCGACGCAGGGATATCTGCGTGCGGTCTGTCCGGACTGCAAGCGTGAGATTGTACTGTTTGATGAGCATCTGGACGCCCGCGGCGCGGACGGTCAGGCACAGCAGTATTTTCCAAACGCCCTGCAGACGGCGGTCTGCCGCATCTGCGAGAGCGAGCTGCACCGCGTGACGGTGACAGTGCTGAGCGATGCGGAACGCTCGTTTTTTCAAGAAAAGCCGGATCCGACCGCCGAAAGCGGCTACTGTATTCTGTTTGAGATGCACTGCGCCTCGTGCGGACAGCTGACCGGCGACGGACGCTATCTGTGGAATCCGGAGGACGAGAGGGAGGAGGAACAGAATCTGTGAAGCTGTGGATCGGACGGGCGGGAAGCGGAAAGACAACCGAACTGCTTTCCCATATCCGCCATAAAACCCAAAACGGGACACGCCGTCAGATTCTGATTGTGCCGGAACTCGCGTCCCACGACTATGAGCGGTCGTTGGCGCGCGCGACGCACAACCGCGCCTCCGCCCTCGCCGAGGTATTGACCTTCCGGCGGATTGCGAACCGCGTGTTCTCCGAGGCGGGAGGACTTGCGGATCAGAGTCTGACGCCGGCGGGACGGCTCATGGTGCTGTATGAATCGGTACAGCGGTCGGGCGATGTCCTGTCGGTGTATGCCGGTGCGGACCGGCGTCCGGAGATTCTCAAGGATCTGCTGGGCGTTCTCGATGAGCTGACCTGTGCCGCTGTCTCGCCGGAGGATCTGCTGCGCGCCTCGGGAGAGGCGGAGGGAACTCTGCGCGACAAACTGCGCGATCTCGGACAGATTTTTGCGGTATACCGGTCGATCACCGCCGACGAGATCCCTGACCCGCGCGAGGAGCTGACGCGGGTGCTCGAACGTCTGCCTGAGAGCACGCTGTTTGACAATGCGGAGGTCTATCTGGACGGATTTGACAACTTTAACCGGCAGGAGCTGGACATCCTGGCCTGGCTGATGGAGCGCGGCGTGGAACTGACGGTCGTGCTGACCGGCGATCTGCAGGAGCCGGATAGGTTTCCGGAGACTTCCGCGGCGGCGGCGCGCCTGCGTGCGGCGGCAGGACGGGCGGGAAAGACCGTCGAACTGCGTGATTTCGGCATGTGCCGCATGAAAAGGCCGCACGATCTGACGGTGCTGGAGCGGCATGCGCTTGAGACCGGTGTGATACCGGTGCAGAGCGACCAGAGCAGTGTAAGACTGCACGCCGCGGGGGACATCTATTCCGAATGCGCATACGCCGCGTCGTTCATCCGGAAGACCATCCGGGAGACCGGCGCGAGACGGCGGGATTTTGTTGTGACCGCACGGGATTTTCCCTCCTATGCGCCGGTTGTGGAGCAGGTGTTCTCGCGGTATGAACTGCCGATTTTTTTGAGTGAAAAGCATGACATCCTGCAGAAGCCGGTGCTGTCGCTCGTGACAAGCGCCCTGCGCACGCTGACCGGCGGCTGGCGGTATGAGGATGTGTTTTCGTATTTGAAGACCGGTTTTGCCAATTTAGAGCCGGATGAATGCGATATTTTGGAGAATTATGTGGATTTCCGCCGCATCCGCGGCTCGATGTGGCAGAAGGAGTGGAAGGGAAATCCGGGGCGGTTCAGCGGTGTGATGCGTGACGAGGATCGTGCACAGCTGGATCTGCTCAACGCGCTGAGAGTCCGCGTGATCGCACCGCTCAACGCGCTGGAGCAGTCGCTGGACGATGCGCACAAGGCGCGGGAATATGTGCAGGCGCTGTACGGATTTCTCGAGTCCATCGGCGCGCCCGAGCGCATCGAGATGCGGGCGCAGGCGCATGAGGAGGCGGGACGACTGCAGGCGGCGGAGGAATACCGTCAGCTGTGGGATGTCCTGACCGAGGCGCTCGAACAGATCGCATGGGTGCGCGGAGAGGCGGAGATGGAGACCGAGACGTTTGTCACACTGCTCCGCATGGTGCTGTCGGAATACGACGTCGGTACGATTCCGATCGCAATGGACCGTGTGACCTGCGGCTCCATCGACCGTGTCTGCCGTACCGGCATTCCGTATGTCATCGTGCTCGGCGTCAACGACGGTGTCCTGCCTGCGGCGGGGAATGCCGGCGGTGTGCTGACCGACAGCGAGCGCGGCGAACTGCTCGGACTGGAAATCGAACTGGAGACTGGCGAGGACCGGCTGATGCGGGAGCAGAGCGCGATGTACCGCGTTTTGTCCTCGGCACGGACCGGCCTGCTGCTGTCGTGGCAGACCTGCGGTGCGGATGGCGAGATGCGTCCGTCGTATCTGATTGGCACGGTACGCCGTCTGCTGGACGGTGTTCCGATGACGCGGGAGAGCGAGCTGGACGGCAGTTACGCGCTGGAAGCCGCCCGTCCGCGTCTGGAATTGGCGAGCCGGGCACGCGGCGGAGACCGGTCACCGGCGGCGGTTGCGGCGATGCGGTCGCTCGGAAATCAGATGCCGTACACGGACGGGACACCGCATCGCGGCCGTCTCACCAAGAAAGAGACCGTGCGCGGACTGTACGGGGACAAAATCCGCCTCACCGCGTCGCGCATGGATGCCTTTGCGCGCTGCCGGTTTGCCTATTTCGTGCGCTACGGACTGCGGGCGCAGGAGCGGCGGAGGGCAGAGTTTGACGCGCCGGAGAGCGGAACCTTCCTGCACTATGTGCTCGAGCATGTCCTGAAGGATGTACTCGGACCGAACGGCGAGTGGCGCGGCGTCTCGCGTGAGACTGTGCGCAAATCCGCGGAGCTGTGGACGCGCGAGTATGTGGAGGCATTCCTCGGCGGAATGGAGAATCATTCCGACCGGTTCCGCTATCTGTTCCGCCGTCTGACGCGCACGCTTGACCGGATTCTGGACAATCTGATGGAGGAACTCGCCTGCTCGGATTTCCGTCCGCTGGATTTTGAGCTGAGTTTTTCGGATCACGGCGACCTGCCTGCCATTGTGATGGAGGACGAATACGGACAGCTCGAGCTGGTCGGCAAGGTCGACCGCGTGGACGGCTATATCAAGGACAACCGGCTGTACGTCCGTGTGATGGATTACAAGAGCGGAACCAAAAAGTTTGAACTGTCCGACCTGTGGTACGGACTGAATATGCAGCTGATGATCTATCTGTTTGCGATCAAGGACAGCGCGGCGGAGCGGTATCGGAAACGGCTTGCAGAGGAATTCGACTCGATTGAGACGGCGGGTGCACTGTATGTACCGGCCAAGGAGAGCGTCGTGTCCGCACCGAGGGATACCGATGAGCAGTCCCTGCGTCAGCTGCGGGAGAAGCTGCTGCGCCGCTCCGGTCTGCTGCTCGCCGACTCGGGCGTTCTGGAGGCCATGGAGCATGGAATGGCCGGCGACGGACGGTTCCTGCCGGTCGGCATCAAGAAGGACGGCACGTGGAAATCCGCCTCACAGAACAGCCTCGCCACGATGGAACAGATGGGAAAACTGTACCGGCACATCCAAAAGACCCTCAAGGGCATGGGACACGAACTGCTGGACGGCAGTATCGACGTCGAACCGCTCGTACAGGGCAAAAAGAACACCACCTGTGCGTGGTGTCCGTATCAGGCGGTGTGCCAGTACGATGAGACGCTCGGCGACCGGCCGCGTCAGGCGTATCAGCGTCCGGCGGACGAGGTCTGGGAGGCGATGGAACAGAGCGGAAAGGAGGAGACGTGATGGGAACCAATTGGACAGAACAACAGCGCGCGGTCATTGACAACCGCGGCGGCACCCTGCTGGTTTCTGCGGCGGCCGGTTCGGGAAAGACGGCGGTGCTCGTCGAGCGCGTTCTGCGCCGCGTCTCCGATCCGGAGAATCCGTGTGATATCGACTCGTTCCTCATCGTGACCTACACGCGCGCCGCGGCGGGCGAGATGCGCGGCAAGATCGCCGAGGCGCTGACCGAACTGGTGACCGGGCATCCGGACAATGCGCATCTGCGCCGTCAGCTGATGCTGGTGCACCGGGCGCAGATTACGACGGTGCATGCCTTCTGCATGTCGCTCCTGCGCGAGCACTACAATGAACTGGGACTGCCGCCGGATTTCGGCATGCTGGACGAAAGTCAGGCCGAGCACATCCAGACCGAGGTGCTGGAGGAGGTGCTCGAGCGCCGATACGGACAACAGGACGAGGGCTTTGATCTGCTGGCCGACGTCATGGGCGCAGGACGTGATGACAAAAAGCTGATGGATGTCGTGCTGGAGACCTATCAGACCCTGCAGTGCTCGCCCAATCCGCGCGCGGAGCTGATGCGCTACCGCGACAGTTTCTGCACGCCGTTTGACCGGTTTGCGGACACGCCTTGGGGACAGGAGCTGATCGAAAAGGCGGCATCGATGACCGAGTGCGGTCTCCGCATCCTGCGCAGTGCGATGGACGAGATGGATACCGACCCGGATCTTAAAGAGAAATACCGGCCGGCGTTTAAGCAGGATGAAAGCGATGCCAAGACTCTGCTGACCCTGCTGCGGGACGGCGCATGGGATGCCGCGGCGGAGCAGTGCAGTACGCTGATTCGAAAGAGAAAACGGCTGGGCGCAATGCGGAAGTATGCCGACCCGGAGTTCCTGCAGCGGCTCAAGGACATGCGCGAGCTGTGGAAGACGCTGTCGAAGGAGATTTCGGAAAAGGTGCTCTGCCTGAAGGAAGAAGAAATCCGAGAGGATTTTGAACGCATGGCACCTGCGGTTGCCGCGCTCTGTGACACGGTGCAGGAGTTCTCCGATGCGTTTTATGCGGAGAAACAGCGCCGTGCCCTGCTGGATTTCAACGATCTGGAGCACAATGCACTGGCACTGCTGACGGAGGAGGACGGATCGCCGACCCGTCTTGCACAGGAGATTCATTTCACTGAGATCATGGTGGACGAATATCAGGATACCAACGCGGTGCAGGACGCGATTTTCCGCGCCCTGAGCGAGGATGAGAAGAACATCTTCATGGTCGGCGACGTCAAACAGAGCATTTACCGGTTCCGTCAGGCGAACCCGGGGATTTTTCTGCAGAAATACAAGACATTCCGCGATGCGGAGGGCGTTTTTGACGATTCACCGCGCCGCATCGTGCTGTCGAAGAATTTCCGCTCCCGTCCGCAGGTGCTCCGGAGCGTCAACACGCTGTTTGCCAACGTCATGAGCGAACAGCTCGGCGATCTGGATTACACCGAGCGCGAGGCGCTGTATCCGGGTGCAGAGTATCCGCATAGTCCGGAGGACTACCGCACGGAGCTGTATCTGCTCGAGACCGGATCGGATGACGAGGACGCACCCGCGCGCATTCAGCTCGAGGCGGACTTCTGTGCGAGAAAAATCCGGGGCATGCTGGACAGCGGATTCAAAGTCACGGACAAGGAGACGCGGCAGCTGCGCCCGTGCCGAGCGGAGGATTTTGTCATTCTGATGCGCTCCCTGAGCATGCGCATGCCGATCTATCAAAAGGCACTGCTGCGCTACGGCATCACCGCCTCCGGTGATGCGGAGGACGAGATCTTCCGGACACCGGAGGTTCTCACCGCCCTGTCTCTGCTGGAGACGCTGGACAATCCGCATCAGGATCTGCCGCTCCTCGCCGTCCTGCGCTCCCCGCTGTTCGGATTTTCGGAAGAAGAGCTGGCGGAGATCCGTCTGGAGCATTCGGACGGGGACTATTACACGGCGGTGCGTGCGGCGGCCGAGACGCGGGAGAACGTACGCGCATTCTGTGAAAAGCTGGATACCTGGCGCCTGATCGCCGCGGATCTGTCGGTGCATGAACTGCTGGCACAGCTGCTGGATGAGACGGATGCGATGGCGGTATACGGCGCGATGCCGGGCGGCGCGAGCCGTCAGCGCAATCTGACGGTTCTGCTGCAGCGCGCGGTGCAGTTTGAGTCGGGCGCAAGCCGCGGCCTGTTTGCCTTTGTGCGTGCGATGCGCGATCTGCGGGAGCAGGGGCGCGGCATGACGGCGTCGGGCGATGCGGATGCGGCGGATGCCGTCCGCATCATGACCATACACAAATCCAAGGGACTGGAATTCCCGATCGTGATTCTTGCGGACTGCAGCAAGAAGTTCAACGAGACGGATCTGCACCGTCCGGTTCTGCTGCACGAACAGCTCGGCATTGCGATGAAGTGCCGCGACACCGGGCGCGGACTGGAATACGACGGCGCCGACCGCATGGCGCTCTCCTCGCGCATCCGGCAGGAGAATGTCAGTGAGGAACTGCGCGTGCTGTATGTTGCGATGACGCGCGCGAAGGAAAAACTCATTCTGACCGCGTCGTTTGACAATCTGGAAAAGACCGTGCGCAGCTGGGAGGTTCTCGCGTCGATGAACCCGATTCCGCCGTATGCGCTCGCCTCGGCGCGGCAGTACAGCACATGGATCGGCGTCACGATGCTGTGCCATCCGTCGATGCATCTCCTGCGCGCGCTGTGCGTCTCGCCGCCGGAGGTGCGCCTCCCGGAGGATCACAGCTGGAAGGTTCAGATGATTCCCTATACGCAGATCGGACAGGAATTGGAGCCGGACGTGGTGGATCTCGAATCGCCGGATCTGCTGGCGGACAGCGTCGAGGTGCCGGAACTTGTCCCGTATCCGGCAGAGGCGCTCGCCTCGCTCCCGTCCAAGCTGACCGCGACCGCGATCGCCGCGGGATTCAAGGCGGAGGAGGCCGGAGAGGGCGCCGTGCCGCCGCGCAGACCGTCCGGAACACTGCGCCGCCCGTGTTTTGTGCGCAGTGAGCGGAAGATGACGCCGGCGGAGATCGGCACCGCACACCATCTGTTTCTGCAGTTCTGCGACTTTGACCGGTGTGCTCAGCCGGGAGGCTGTGCGCAGGAGCGAGACCGCCTGCGCGACCGCCATATCCTGAGCGCGGAGCAGGCGGACTGCATCTCCATCCCGGCGATTGAGCGGTTTTTCTCCTCGGCGCTGTTTGTACAGATGAAGCAGAGCGGCGATTACCGGCGCGAGTTTAAGTTCTCGGTGCTCGTTCCGGCATCGGACTACTTTCCGGAGGCGGCAGAACTGCCGGAGGAAGAGGTTCTGCTGCAGGGCGTCGTGGACTGCATGTATGAGACAGCGGACGGGATTGTCATTGTGGACTTTAAGACCGACCGCGTGCGTCCCGGACAGGAGGCAGAGCGCGCCGCGCGCTATCGTCCCCAGCTCGAGGCATACCGCCGGGCGGTACAGGAGGTTTTCGGCCGTCCGGTGTGCGGATGCGTGCTGTTTTTCCTGCACACGGGACAAACCGTGCGTATTAAATGAGAACCGCCGCGATTCCGCAAAAAAAACCGCGGTGTGACAAAAATTTATCTTGCAATTGTCTTCCGGTTGTGATATCATAATTTCACGACTGTAAGGCTTATGCGGAAAGAGGTGAATCAAACATGAAGGAAGGAATCCATCCGAACTACGTTCCGACTACGATTCGTTGTGCCTGTGGCGCCGTATATGAGACTGCTTCTACGAAGGAGAACATCTCCGTCGAGATTTGCTCGAAGTGCCATCCGTTCTTCACCGGCAAGCAGAAGCTTGTAGATACCGGTGGACGTGTTGACCGCTTTAAGAGAAGATTCAATCTGGACAAGTAATCAAGTAAACCCGTCTTACATAGACGGGTTTTTGATTTTTTACCCGATATTGACGATTTATTACAATATGGCAGGAAAACAGGAGGAAAACAACATGTTACAGGAACGTGCAAAGCAGTACTATGATCAGGACTACAACTGTGCGGAGACCATTCTCCGTGCGGCAAACGACGAGTATCAGCTCGGACTGGACGAGGCGGCGCTCCGTCTGGCGGCCGGATTCGGCGGAGGTATGGGATGCGGACAGACTTGCGGCGCGCTGTGCGGCGGCGTCTGTGCCATCAGCGCGGCTCTCGTCGAGAACCGTGCCCATGTGACGCCGGAGCTGCGCGCAAAGACCACTAAGCTGGTCGCGGCATTCCGCCGCATTCTGGGCGATACCCAGTGCAAGATCCTGATGCAGAAGTACAAGACACCGGAGACGCGCTGTTGGAAGACTGTCGAGCTCGGCTGTCAGGCACTCAGCGAGGTTATGGAAGAAAAGTAACGCGGTACACAGACAAAAATAAACGGGAGTTCGACCGATGAGGCCGGACTCCCGTTTTTCTGTTTGGTTATCGATTGGGGACTTTAGGCTGTATTGAGATGCCGAGCACGCAGAAGCGGACGAGCGGAATGCGGCGCAGTAGCTCATACAGCGCCGGCGAACCCAGGAGCACAATCAGCGCCGCGGTGAGATAGACGAGCGGCACCGGAAGCGCGGTCAGACGGCTCAGCCCCCAGCAGGCATAGACCGCGATGGGATAGTGGACGATGTAAATGCCAAAGCTGGATTTTGTGAGGTATTCGGTCAGCGCATTGGATTTGTTCCCCCGCGCTTTCCCACAGCCCAGAATCGCGAGAATGGCAGCCCAGAGATACAGGTTGGTCAGCGGACTGCGCAGGCAGGAACTTTCGGTGTAATTCTGTCCGAAATACGTCCGGACAAATACCAGAGCAAGTACAACGGCGATGATCAGCATGGGCAGACGGATGCGCTCCGTGGCGGTCTGTATCCGCTCGTGGGGAAAAACAAAGTAACCGAGCAGAAAACAGAACAGATAGATGCCGAAGCGGTAGGTTGTGAGGACAGGCAGATTGCCGACCTGTGCGCTCAGCCAGACCGGAACCGCGAGAAGCAGAATCACCGGAGCGGGCAGGTTTCCGCAGAACCGATACAGCCGATCACTTCGGTCGAGCTTGCGGATGAGCACCAGAAACAGCGAAAACAGCCAGAGCATCTGGATAAACCACAGCGGTCCGGTGCCGGAGAGCACGATAATCGGAATGCGGATGGGAAGCGGAACACCGGAAAGACCCTCTCCGATGGCGGTATAGAGGTAACCGGTGGTCCAGTGCAGGACGAGCAGACCGAGGGTGGACGGCACCAGAAGTTTCCGGGTGCGCTCGCGCAGGAACTGCCCATGGGTGCGTGTCTGAAGCGCATAGCGGGCGGAGATGCCGGCAATCAGGAACAACAGTGCCATAAACCATGGATAGACCAGATACAGCAGGATATCCTGATACTGGACGGCGGAAAATGAGGTGACGGCGCCGAAAACACCGACACTGTTGAACAGATAGACGACATGATAGAGCAGGACGAGCAGCACGGTCATCCAGCGGATGTTGTCCAGAAAAACTTTTCTTTCCATTATGAATCCCCCTGACCGCTGAAGATCATCTGCATCAGTTCAAACAGATTTCGCTTTGGGACAATGCCAAGTCCCTGTTGCTCGTCGCCGAACACAAGAAGCTGATCGCCGGCCTCGATTTGAAACAGTGTGCGGGCTTTCAGCGGAATGACAATCTGACCGCGCTCGCCGACGGTCACCGAACCGAAGAAGTGCTTTCCCTTGGGCGGGATATCCAGACCGAGGTTGTCATCCGCATGGTAGTGCACCAGATCGTCCATGGAAACCTGAAACAGGCTGGAGAGGGCGCACAAACTGCGGATATCCGGCTCACTCTCTCCGCGCTCCCATTTTGCCAGCGTCTGACGGGAGACATGGAGTTTTTCCGCAAGCTGTTCCTGCGTCAGATTGTTCCGTCTGCGCAGGCACGCAATATTCATACCAATCATTTTTTTCACACTCCTTTGATTTTTATTATACAGACGGGCAGAAGAAATGCCAGTCATGCGTGTTAACATGACTGGCAAATTATCATAACATAGCATTTTCACAGCGCCTCCGGTGTGACAATGCTGGTGCCGACATAGCGCAGGGTGCGCCGAAGCGGGCGGTGGTACAGCAGAAGCTGGGCGAGCAGGAGGAGCGCCTCATAGACCTGAGTGGGAAAATCCTGTTCGATGACAAAGTCGATGCGTCCGCGGCGGAGCTGCTGACGGGCAAACGGCGTCAGGTCGTTGCAGATGATCGTGAGCGGGGCGGAAACACCCTGCAGGGCGCGCACACAGCCGCGCACGCTCTCGGTTCCCATATAGATGCCGCGCAGATTGGGCATGGTGCGCAGCGCATGGGAAACCGCGTCGTAGGTGAGCTGTTCATCCTCGTTGCATTCCACCAGTCGGTAGGCGTTGTCGCGAAATCCCAGCTCCTGCAGCCGTTCGATAAAGCCGTTTGCACGGACGCGGTGGGTGCGCACCTCCAGCACACCGGTGATAATCAAAATCTGGTCGCGCGGATGGACACTGCGCGCCATCAATCCGGCCGCGATGCGTCCCGACTTGAGGACGTCCTGTCCGACGTGACACAGGCGGGAGGAGGACGGCAGGTCGGAGTTGTAGGTGATGACCTTGATGCCGCGCTCGGTCAGCGAGTCGATTTCGGCGCAGAGCAGATAGCTGTCCGGCGAGTTGAAGACAATCCCCTGCACGCCCTCCTGCACCAGCTCTTCGCAGGCGCGGATGCACTCCTCGTCCGAGCGGGTTTTCATCTGCCGGACGAGCAGGGAGACCTCGCGCGGGTGCAGCAGACGCCGTGCGCGGCGGATGCCCTCCTGTGTCTGCCGGACAAAATAGTCATCCGGCCAGTAGGGAATCAGAACGCCGATGGTGGCAAGCGGGGAGTCGGTTGGCTCGGACGGACGATAGCCGGTCTGCTCGATGATTTTCTCGATGCGGGCGCGGACTTTCGGGTTGACATTCGGCTGGTGATTGACCACACGGCTGACCGTACCGCGGGACACACCGGCCATCTGCGCGATGGAGCGAATGGTCGGTTTCATGGGCTGTCTCTCCTTGATATTTTCTGTTCTGCAATCCAGTATAACACAGAAAATCGAGTTTGTCACATGTCACATTTTTTGTGCGGAGAATCGACGGTTTTTTCTGTGCGTCTTGCTGAAAATCCGAAATGAGGAATATAGCAAAAAAGCGAACTTTACCGCCAAATATTGACCGGATATTTTGGGAGGTTTATACTATAAGCACAATCAAAGACAGAGTTCACTTGGATATGCGAAACCGGCAGATAAAGGATATTTTTGAGAGAAATTGGAACGCATTAGAAGAGATTGGTTGGAGCAGTGTGCTTGAAAGAAAAGCGGTATTCGTCATCGAAGTGATCCGAGACAGCAGTGGGTATCGGTCTGTTTGATTGCGCCGCAGAGTGTTGGAGAGAATCCGTCTGTGGAGGTTCCTCGGCTTTATTAACGGATACAGAAAGCCGACCTCAGGGATCTGCATTGCCGGAGCTGCGGGTTTTTGGGAGAAGAGCCTGACCTTTTGGAAGGTCAGGCTCTTCTATTTTTCTCATTTTCCCCGTCAATCGCGAAGGAAGTCTGGAACAAAAGGGAAGAATATGATATACTAAAATGAATTTTTCTTTTTTGAAGGGGGAGCAGACGATGGAACTGTGGGAAGAACAGGAAAACACATGCGAACGCGCGGTTCTTGTGGGACTGCACGCCAATACATTTACAAAGGAAGAAGATGCGAGCTGGGAATCTCTGGATGAACTGGAGGATCTGCTCAAGACGGCCGGCGGCGAGTGTGCGGCAAAGATGCTGCAAAACCGTGCGGCGCCGGATGCACGCACGTTTCTCGGCGAGGGAAAGGTGCAGGAGCTGTGCGAGCTTGCCAAACAGAATGACGCGACGCTGATTGTGGTGGACAACGAGCTGTCGCCGTCTCAGATGCGTGTTCTGGAGGAGATGACCGGACGGACGGTGCTCGACCGGAGCGCACTGATTCTGGATATTTTTGCGCAGCGCGCCCGCACCGGCGAGGGAAAACTGCAGGTGGAGCTGGCACAGTATCAGTACATCCTCCCGCGGCTTGCCGGCATGGGAAAGGTGCTGTCCCGTCAGGGCGGCGGAATCGGCACGCGCGGTCCGGGCGAGTCCAAGCTCGAGAGCGACCGCCGGCACATCAGACGGCGCATTGACAAATTGAGACGAGACCTGGAATCTGTCCGTCAGGTGCGGTCGGTTCAGCGCAGACAGCGCAAAAAGGCGGAGCTGCCGATGGTGGCGATTGTGGGATATACCAACGCGGGAAAATCCACGCTGCTCAATACACTGACCGGTGCGGGGATTGAGGCCAACGACCGGCTGTTTGACACGCTCGACCCGACGACGCGCAAGCTGCGCATCTCGGACACGCAGGAGATTCTGCTCTCCGACACGGTCGGATTCATCCGCAAACTGCCGCACCATCTGGTGTCCGCGTTCAAGGCGACGCTGGAGGAGCTGGCGTATGCGGACGTCCTGCTTCATGTTGTTGACATTTCGAGTGATGACTGGCGCGAGCAGGCGGAGACTGTCGATCAGGTTATTTCACAGCTGAATGCCGGACAGATTCCGCAGATTCTCGTGTGCAACAAGGCGGACCGGTGCACCAATCCCGATTTGATCCCGTCCGGACGCGGCGTTGTCGCCATTTCCGCCAAGTACGGGCGCGGCATGGACGAGCTCAAGGCGGCGATTGAGGAGGCACTCGGACGCGGCAAGCATCGGGTGACCCTGCTGATTCCATATGCAGACGGCTACCGTCTGGATCAGATCCATCAGGAGGCGAAGGTGTTCTCGACGGAGTACGAGGCGGAAGGCACGCGGGTGGAGATCGAGTGTGATGACAAGCTGTACGGTCAGCTGCGGGAGTACGAGGTGAGAGCGGATGGGTGAGAGCAGCTACCTGGTTCCCTTTGAGGAATATGCCACCGACCGGTTTGAGGAAAAGCGCTCCAAATTTATCGGCGAGCTGTTTCGGGTCGAAACGCCCGAGCAGGCGGTGGAGAAGATCAACGCAGTCAAGGCGAAATACCGCGATGCACGCCATCACTGCTATGCCTATATCATCCGCGAGGGAAACTATATGCGCTATTCCGACGACGGCGAGCCGCAGGGAACGGCGGGAATGCCGATTCTGGAGGTTCTGCGCCATGCGGGCGTGACCAACGTCTGCTGTGTGGTGACCCGCTATTTCGGCGGTATTCTGCTGGGAACCGGCGGATTGGCGCGGGCGTATACCAAGGGCGCGCAGATTGCGCTCGAGGCGGCGGGACTGTCTCAGATGGATCGGTATTCGCTCCTGCTGCTCAGCTGTCCGTACAATCTGCTGGACGCGGTGCAGAAGGTTCTGCCCGAACACGGCGCGAGCGTGGAGGAGATCGAGTACGGGGCGGACGTCACGCTGACCGTCGCCCTGCCCGAGGGCGGTGAGGAGACGCTCAACACCGCGCTGATGGACGCCACGGCGGGACAGGTGGCGGCAGAGTACATCGAGAGCCGGTTTATGGGACGCCGGATCAAATAACAAAGAAAATCCAAAAAGATTAAAATTTTTTTGAGAAAAAAAGAGGAAATCCGGCGGAGACTGCGTATTCTATTTATGTAGCATATTCGCGAGGGGAGGATTGTCATGCGGGAATGGCTGGAACAGCGGGAACGGGAGATGCTCTGTGACAGGGCGTCGCTGGCTTCGGAGAGCCGGGGACGGCAGATTCCGATCCCACCCTGCCCGAATCGAACCTGCTTTCAGCGCGACCGGGACCGCATCATCCACACCAAGGCATTCCGCCGGCTGAGCCATAAGACACAGGTGTTTATTTCGCCCGAGGGCGATCATTACCGTGACCGTCTGACGCATACGCTGGAGGTAGCGCAGATCGCGCGGACGATTGCGCGGAGCCTGCGGCTCAACGAGGATCTGACCGAGGCGATTTCACTCGGACACGATCTGGGACACACGCCGTTCGGACACACCGGCGAGCGGGTGCTCGGAACGCTGTGCACCTTCCGCCACAACGAGCAGAGCCTGCGCGTCGTGGATCATCTGGAGCGCAGCGGGCAGGGGCTCAACCTGTCGTGGGAGGTGCGGGACGGCATTGTGTGCCATACCGGAAGCAGAAAGGCCTCCACACCGGAGGGACGCATCGTCCACTATGCGGATCGGATTGCCTACATCAACCATGATATCGACGACGCCATCCGCGCGGGATTGATTGTGGAGGCGGATCTGCCGCAGAGACCGCTTGCGGTGCTCGGCTACACCCACGGCGACCGTATCGACACGATGGTGAGCGATATGATCCGGTACGGTCTTGAGCAGCAGGACATCGGCATGTACGACGAAGTGCACGAGGCGATGATGCAGCTGCGCACGTTCCTGTTTGAGAGTGTGTACGGACGCGCAAATGGGGATATCGACAAGGTGACCCATCTGATCACCGCGCTGTTCGACTATTTTCTGGCGCATATCGAAGAACTGCCGGAGGACTATCAGGTCAACCGCGAGCGGGACGGAGACCGGCGCATTGTCTGCGACTACATCGCGGGGATGACCGACCGGTTTGCGGTCGCAAAATACACCGAGCTCTTTATTCCGAAGAGCTGGAATATCAAATAACACGGAAAATGCAGGGGAGGGATGCCGTATGGCGATCGATCAGCGCTTTTTGGATGAGCTGAATGCGCGCTGTGATATTGTCGATCTGGTATCCCGCTACGTTTCGCTCAAAAAAAGCGGAAGCAATTATTTCGGACTGTGTCCGTTTCACAACGAAAAAACCGCATCCTTTTCGGTCGCACCGGATAAGCAGATTTTCCACTGCTTCGGCTGCGGCGCCGGCGGCGGACCCATCCGCTTTGTGATGAAGATCGAGGGTCTGGAGTTTCCGGATGCGGTGCGGTTCCTCGCCAAACAATACGGCATGGAGGTGCCGGAGGACACCGCCGACCGCGGACAGCGGCAGCGGCGCGACCGTCTGCTCGAGTTGATGAAGGAGGCGGCGCGGTGGTTTTACGCACAGCTTCATGCGCCGCGCGGCAAGGCGCCGATGGAATACTTCGTGCGGCGCTCTCTGTCCAAACGGACGATGAACAATTTTGGACTGGGCTATGCGCCGGATTCCTTCCACGCGCTGCTCGACGCGATGACGGCAAAGGGATACACCAAGGAGGAACTGTTTGCGGCCGGACTGATTGTGCGCAGTCCGAAGGGTACATACTATGACAAGTTCCGAAACCGCGTGATGTTCCCGATCATCGACATCCGCGGTGATGTCATCGCCTTTGGCGGACGCGTGATGGACGACAGCAAGCCGAAATATCTCAACTCGCCCGAGACGATGATTTTCAACAAGAGCCGCAATCTGTTTGCGATGAACATCGCAAAAAAGACAAAAAGCGACTATTTTCTGCTCGCTGAGGGCTATATGGATGTCATCGCCCTGCATCAGGCGGGATTTGACAGTGCGGTGGCGTCGCTCGGCACATCACTGACCGAGGAACAGGCGCGGCTGCTGTCGCGCTATACCAAAAACGTCATTATCTGCTACGATGCGGACAATGCCGGACAGAATGCGGCACAGCGCGCGATCGACATTCTCGGACGCGCGGGACTCTCGGTCCGGGTGCTGCGCATCCCCGGGGCGAAGGACCCGGATGAATTTATCAAGGAGCACGGTGCGGAGGCATTCCGCAAGTTGATTGAACGGTCGGAGAACCACATCATGTACCGTCTGCAGAACATTCAGGACAAGTATGACCTGACGCAGGATGATCAGCGCGTGCTGTTTTTGAAGGAGGCGGCGCGCGAGGTCGCGTCACTTGAAAACGCGGTGGAGCGCGAGGTGTACACGGCGCGGGCGGCAAAGACCGCGGGCGTCACGGCACAGGCGTTTTCCATTGAAGTGAAAAACGAGACGGAAAAGCGGCGCCGCTTTGAGAAAAAGCGCTATCAGCGCGAGGTGCGCGCTGCGGCGGATGCGGCTCAGCCCAAGGACCGCAGCCTGCACTACGACAACATCCGCTCCGCCCGTGCGGAGGAGGGACTGCTCGGATTGATCTTTGCGGATTCCAGTCTGATTCCGGAATTGCGGGAGCTGATCACACCGGCGGAATTTTCTTCTCCGCTGCTCGGAAAGCTGTATGCGAGCGCGTGCCGGCTGTTTGACGAGGGTCATCAGGTGGCAGCGACGGCGCTGGAGCAGGAGCTGACTTCGGGGGAGATGGATCATCTCGCGATGGTACTGCGAAAACCGGTGCCGGGGGAGAAACGGAGTCAGGCAATGCGGGATTATGTCAATGTCATCCGCTCGTCCACGGCGGAGGATGACCCGGACAGTCTGCTGCGCATTGCGGCGCGCAAGCGGAAGCAGACTGACAAATAACCAACGACGAAAAGAATAAATCACAGGTACGAACCGCCGGATAAACCGGCAAAACAGGATTTTGGAGGCATAAAGAATGGCACAGGTACAGGAAATTGATGTAAAGAAGGAACAGGCGCTCAAGGGTCTTCTGGAGCTGGGCAAGAAAAAGGGCTCGCTGACGCTCAAAGAGATGTCGGATGCGCTCGTTGATATCAATTTGGATTCCGATGAGCTGGACGCACTGTACAGCGATATCGAGGCTGCCGGTGTCACGATTCAGGGCGCCGAGGCGATGATCGCGGTCATGCGCGACGCGGAAGCCGAGGAAGAGTTCAATGAGAACGATATTGAAGAGGTCACGGAGGAGGAGATTGCGGACACCGACGCGATGGCGGACGGATTTGCGATCGACGATCCGGTGCGCATGTATCTGAAGGAAATCGGCAAGGTCGACCTGCTCAGCCCGGAAGAGGAGATTGAGCTGGCACAGCGTATGTCCGAGGGCGATGAGGAGGCAAAGCGCCGTCTGGCGGAGGCAAACCTCCGACTGGTTGTCTCGATTGCCAAGCGCTATGTCGGACGCGGTATGCTGTTCCTCGACCTGATTCAGGAGGGAAACCTCGGTCTGATCAAGGCGGTTGAAAAGTTCGACTGCACCAAGGGATTCAAGTTCTCGACCTATGCGACATGGTGGATTCGTCAGGCGATCACCCGTGCGATTGCCGATCAGGCGCGTACGATCCGCATTCCGGTTCACATGGTCGAGACCATCAACAAGGTCATCCGCGTCTCCCGTCAGCTGCTGCAGGAGCTGGGACATGATCCGCAGCCGGAGGAAATCGCGGAGGAGATGAATCTGCCGGTTGAGCGCGTGCGTGAGATCCTCAAGATCGCGCAGGAGCCGGTTTCGCTCGAGACGCCGATCGGTGAGGAGGAGGACAGCCATCTGGGCGACTTCATCCCGGACGACGAGGCACTGGAGCCGGCGGAGGCTGCTTCGTTCACCCTGCTCAAGGAGCAGCTGATCGAGGTGCTTGAGACGCTCACGCCGCGCGAGGCAAAGGTTCTGCGTCTGCGCTTCGGCATTGAGGACGGACGTACCCGCACGCTCGAGGAAGTCGGCAAGGAATTCAACGTCACCCGTGAGAGAATCCGTCAGATCGAGGCAAAGGCGCTGCGCAAGCTGCGTCATCCGAGCCGCTCGAAGAAGCTCAAGGACTTCCTGAACTGAGAATCATAGAAAAACAAGGAGGTGCGGCCGATGGTTCGGCGTGACAAGCACAATTATTATCTGGATATGGCACAGGTCGCGCTCGAGCGCGGCACCTGTCTGCGGCGCAATTTCGGTGCGGTCATCGTCAAAAACGATGTCATTGTTTCCACGGGATACAACGGCGCTCCGCGCGGACGCGCCAACTGCATTGACCTCGGGGTCTGCATCCGCGACCAGAGAAATATCCCGCGCGGCACACACTATGAGTTCTGCCGCTCGGTTCATGCGGAGGCAAATGCGATCATCGCGGCGTCGCGCGAGGAGATGCTCGGTGCGACCATGTATCTGGTCGGACGGGACGCCAAGACCGGCGAGATCATGCCGGACGCCAATTCCTGCACGATGTGCAAGCGGCAGATCATCAATGCCGGCATTGAACAGGTCGTCATCCGGCGGGATAACGACAACTACACTATCATTCAGGTCAGAGACTGGGTGGAGGACGACGATACGCTGGGTGCAGATCTGGCGTACTAAACACAATAGAGACGATGGGCACACCGGACACGATGGATGTTCGGTGTGCCTTTTGTGCTGTTCACAGAAACAACATAAAAAATTAACAATGTTAACTGTTGATTAGGTTAACAGTCTGGCGTATACTATCATACGATAAAGAAATATACCGTTGTCAGACAGGAGGGGCAGGAATGTCACAGTCATTTTTACTGATGCAGAAATGGATGCAGATTGGACATTTGTTTCAGCATGTACGGTGGTCAAAGCTGTTTCGGGGTATGTCCCGGCCGGATTTTTTTGTGATGACCATGCTTCTTCATCACAGAGAGAATCATCCGGAGAGTCAGGGAATCTATGCCTCGACGATTGCGGAGCATACGCAGGTGTCGCGCGCGGCGATCTCGCGTCAACTACAGCAGCTGGAGAACCGCGGCTGGATCACACGGCACACCGATCCGAACAGCAAGCGGAATGTGCTGATTGACCTGACCGATGAAGGGGTCGCGGCGATTCGGCTGCAGCATGAACGCGGGGAACAGTTTTTCTATCGTTTGTTTGAACGAGTCGGTGAACAGCGTATGAAAGAGGCGATTCAGGCATTGGATTTGCTGGTTTCCGCAATACAGGAAGAAATAGAGAACTTACCGGGCTCCTCTCAGGGGGACAATGCAAAAGGAGTGTGTGAATGAAACGATTAGTCGGATATTGGAAGCCGTATTGGAAGACCATCTGCGTCATTCTGGTTCTGCTGATTGCTCAGGCGTTCGGTGAACTGGCGCTGCCGGAGTACACGAGCCGGATTGTGGACACCGGACTGCAGGCGAGCGGCATTGAACACGCCGCACCCGAGCGCATTTCGGAGGAAAGCATGCAGCAGATTCTGCTTCTGCTGGATGATGCCGAAGCGCAGACTGTACAGTCCGCTTATACCCAGACGGATGACGGCTATGTGCGTGGTGACGATGTCCGCGGCGCGCAGCTGGAGGAGCTGGACACTGTGATGGAGACACCAGAGGCGCTGCTGTACCAGATGGCGCAGAGTAAGGAGATTGACCCGCAGGAGATGGTGCAGGCGTATGAGGCGGGCATGCTGGATAAACAGCAGATTCTGGAGATGCGGGAGCAGGCGGTCAGCTCGATTGAGGGGATGAGCGGCTCGATGCTGCATCAGCTGGCGGTTCAGTTTGTCGTACAGGAGTATCGGGATATGGGGATAGACCTCAATCATATCCAGCGGCGCTATTTGTGGATGAGTGGTGCAAAGATGCTGTTCATGACGCTGATGATCGTGCTGGCGGCGGTACTTGTCGGCCTGATGGCGGCGCGCACGGCGGCGGCAGTCAGCCGCGATCTGCGCGGCAGAGTGTTCCGTCAGGTCGTTTCATATTCCACGAGCGAGATCAACCAGTTCTCGACGGCATCGCTGATCACACGCAGTACGAATGATATCCAGCAGATTCAAATGGTCACGGTCATGATGCTGCGCATGGTGCTGTTTGCTCCGGTTATGGGTATCGGCGGCATCATCAAGGTGGTATCGACCCACACGGGACTGGGATGGATCATCGCGGTCGCGGTCGCGGCGACGCTCGGCGTGGTTTTTGGACTGATGTCTCTCGCCATGCCGCGCTTCAAGAAGATGCAGACGCTGGTGGACAATGTCAACCGTGTCAGCCGTGAAATTCTGACCGGTATCATGCCGATCCGCGCGTTTTCCAGAGAGAAGCACGAGGAGGAGCGGTTTGACGAGGCGAATATCGCACTCAAACGCACCCAGCTGTTTACAAACCGGATTATGACCTTTATGATGCCGAGCATGATGCTCATCATGTACTGCGTCATGGGCATGATCGTGTGGTTCGGTGCGCAGAATATCGACGGCGGACTGATGCAGGTCGGCGATTTGACCGCATTTCTGACGTATACAATGCAGATTGTCATGTCGTTCATGTTGATCTCGATGATCTCCATCATGCTCCCGCGCGCCGGTGTTGCGGCGGATCGCGTGTATGAGGTCATGACGACCGAGCCGACCATCCACGATACACCGGATGCGGTCGAGCTGAACAAGGAGACAGCGCGCGGCGAGGTGGAATTCCACGATGTGTCGTTCCGATTCCCGGGAGGCGAAAGCGACGCGCTCGAGCACATCAGTTTCAAGGCAGAACCGGGAAAGACGACCGCAATTATCGGTTCGACCGGATGCGGCAAGTCCACACTGATCAACCTGATTCCGCGTTTTTACGACGTCACGTCGGGTTTCATCACCGTAGACGGTGTGGATATCCGCACGATGACCCAGCACAGCCTGCGCGATCTGCTCGGCTACGTGCCGCAGAAGGGCATTTTGTTCTCGGGTGATATCGAATCCAACCTGAAATTCGGCGGAGATGCGATTTCCAACGAGGAAATGGTGCAGGCGGCGGAGATTGCTCAGGCGACGGAATTCATTGATGCGAAGGTCGACCGCTATCACAGCGCGATCGCGCAGGGCGGTTCGAATGTGTCCGGCGGACAGAAACAGCGCCTGTCCATCGCGCGCGCCATCGCCAAGCATCCGAAGATCTTCCTGTTTGACGACTCGTTCTCCGCGCTGGATTACAAGACAGACTCGATGCTGCGCCGTCAGCTCAAGGAGAACGTCGGCGGTGCAACGGTGATTCTGGTTGCCCAGCGCATTTCGACCATTCTGCACGCCGATCAGATCATTGTGCTCAATGAGGGGCGGATCGACGGAATCGGCACCCATGAGCAGCTGATGCGTACGTGTCGAACCTATCAGGAAATCGCTCACAGCCAGCTGTCGGCGAAGGAACTCGGACTGGAAGGAGGGATGGCGTAATGGCAGCACCAACAGGACGTCCGCGCCGTCACGGACCGGGAGGACCGATGTCGGTGGAAAAGGCGAAAGACTTCCGAGGCACCACGCGCAAGCTGATCCGTTATATCGGTTCTTACCGCATCGCACTGCTGTTCGTCCTCATTTTTGCGGTCTGCAGCACGGTGTTCAACATCCGCGGACCGAAGGTCATGGGACAGGCAGTCACGGAGATCTACACCGGACTGACGGCGAAGGTAGCCGGTACCGGCGGACTGGATTTCGGCGCTATCGGACGATATGTGGGCATCATGCTCGCACTGTATATCATTGCGGCTATGTTCAGCTTTTTACAGGGCTGGCTGATGACCGGCATTTCGCAGAAGGTGTGCTACCGGATGCGGCGCGAGATCTCGGAAAAGATCAACCGCATGCCGCTCAAATACTTTGAAAAGAAAACCGTCGGTGAGGTGCTCTCGCGCATCACCAACGACGTCGACACACTGGGACAGAGCCTCAACCAGAGCATCACTCAGATGATCACCTCGACGGCGACCATCATCGGTGTGCTGTACATGATGTTGACCATCTCGCCGCTCATGACGCTGATTGCGCTGGTCATTCTGCCTGTCTCCATGGCGTTTGTCATCGGTATTGTCAAGTTCAGCCAGAAGTTCTTCCGCGCACAGCAGAAGTATCTCGGTGAGATCAACGGTCAGGTCGAGGAGGTATTCTCCGGACAGACGGTGGTCAAGGCATTCAACCGGGAACAGCAGGTTCTGCGCGAGTTTGAGCAGACCAATGAAAACCTGTATCAGTCCGCGTGGAAATCGCAGTTCCTGTCCGGACTCATGCAGCCGATTATGAAATTTGTCGGCAAGCTGGGCTATGTCGCGGTCGCGGTATCCGGCTCGATGCTGGCGGCGGCGGGCGTCATTCAGGTCGGTGATATCGTATCGTTCATCTCGTATGTGGAGAACTTCACGCAGCCAATCATGCAGCTTGCGCAGGTATCCAACATGCTGCAGTCGATGGCGGCGGCCGCAGAGCGCGTGTTCGAGTTCCTCGAAGAGGAAGAAGAGGATCAGAGCGTGCCGCATCCGGCGTCGCCGGAGGATATCCGCGGTGCGGTCTCGTTTGACCATGTTAAGTTCGGCTACGATCCGGATAAGACCATCATCCACGACTTCAACTGTGAGGTCGAGCCGGGGCAGATGGTTGCGATTGTCGGACCGACCGGCGCGGGAAAGACCACGATGATTAAACTGCTCATGCGGTTTTACGATGTCGACAGCGGTGCAATCCGCATTGACGGAAAGGATGTGCGTCAGTTCAACCGCTCCGCCCTGCGCGAGGGATTCGGCATGGTTCTGCAGGACACCTGGCTGTTCAAGGGAACCATTATGGAGAATATCCGCTACGGCAAGCTGGATGCGACGGACGATGAGGTCATTGCGGCAGCCAAGGCGGCGCACGCGGATCACTTTATCCGTACTCTGCCGGGCGGCTATCAGATGGAGCTGAATGAGGAGGCGAGCAACGTCTCGCAGGGACAGAAACAGCTGCTGACGATTGCGCGTGCGATTCTGTCGGACAATCCGATTCTGATTCTGGATGAGGCGACCAGCTCGGTCGATACGCGCACCGAGCATCTGATTCAGAAGGCGATGGGAACCCTCATGCAGGGACGGACCAGCTTTGTCATCGCCCATCGCCTGTCGACCATCCGCGATGCGGACTGTATTCTGGTCATGCGGGACGGCGATATCGTCGAGCAGGGAACCCACAGCGAACTGCTCGCGGAAAATGGCTTTTATGCCGAGCTGTACAACGCTCAGTTTGAGGACGTATCGTAACTCAGGAAGAAGAAAAACGCTCACGCTTTCCCCAATCGGGAGCGTGAGCGTTTTTGTTATCCGGTATCAGCGATCCGGCAGATCGCGGTATTCTTGAGAGAGCGGATAATCCAGGTCGAGCGGATTGCCGGAGGAATCCACCGGAATCTTGTTTCCGTCCGAATCGTAGGCGCTCTCGATGTTGCCGTCCGCGTCAAACGTATAGTTCAGATCGTATTTGATCACATTTCGGATCATCAGAGGAAACTGATCCACATCCTGCTTGGTCTTGTAGTCGTACGTCCTCACCGAGACCTCCGAGCCGCTTCCGGCACTGTCTGCGATACTCTGCTCCTGCTGATGCTGAAGCATGAGGACACGGGCGCCGGCGAGCACAAGACAGACGCACAGAAGGAGCATACACAGACGAATCCGGTTTTGATGCCCGAGCTTTTGTGCGCGGGACGGCGGACACAATGTGTTGGCAAACTCCTCCGGTGTACCGAATGCTTCGAACAGATTTTCCAGCTGTGCGCTGGGATTCTCCTGATAGTATTGAATGAGCATGCCGCGGACCTCGGCGATGAGCTTGCTCCGCCGGAGCGGACCGCAGTACAGGAAGGATTTGGTCTCCCGCAGATACTGCTTTGCCGCCTTATTCAGCTTGACGGAGCGGGGTGGCTTCTTGTCCGGATGCTCGGTCAGGATATAGTATAGCTTGGACACCGTTTGCAAACACCTCGTAGTATTCGGTCAGATTGTGTAAATACGTCTTACCGGATTCGGAGATAAAATAATACTGTCTCCGTCTTCCGTCGGGCGCAATACACTTTTTGAGTTCGACAATATAGTTCTGTGCCAAAAGACGGTAGATCGCGGAGTACGGGCAGACAATTTCAAATGCGCCGCTGTTGCGCCGTTTGATAATCTCCGTGATCTCTCCGATATAGCGCGGCTGTTCGCTCAGAATTTTCAGAATCAGCATTTCGGACACGGCCTTTTTGAGATTGTCCTCCAGTCCCTGGCTGGGGCGGGCGGAACCGTTTCCCTGTGTGCTTCCCATAGTATCACCTGCCAAAACATAATACAAAATTATTATACAATACTTTAAAAACCGGGACAAGTTTGAATTTGAAAAAGAAATAAAATTATTCTATAACAAAAAACTTGACAATGTACGTTATCATGATATACTGATGGTAACATAGAAATGGAGGTGTGTATCATGGCGATCTTTCAAGGGGATTTTGGATTCGGCATTGCATTTGCGGTTCTGCTGTTTCTTCCGGTCTGGATTTGGATAGCGGTGCGGCTGATTCGCCTGATGCGCAGACCGGTCCGCAGGCTCAGACGATTTTTCCGGAAAAAAACTGCATAAAGAATGAAAAAAACAGCAATCGCTCCTGTTTTCCTGAGAGGAAAGCGGGGGAGATTTTGTATATCTGAGCATAAAAAATATTGACAATAAAAGAATCGGCGATGTGATATAAATATAGAAAACTTTGGAAACAAAGAGAGCGGAAGAAACGGAGGAGTCCCAATGAAACACACAAAGAAGTTCCTGTGTGCCGTGCTGATTGCGGCATGTACACTGCCGTGTGGTGCACTTGCGGCGGGAGCGAAGGAGCAATCCCAAACACCGGCGGACGGCGTTCAGCAGGCGAGCATCCCGTGGGAATCCGGTCAGGTGCTTTCCAGCGAGATGCAGAAAGCGAAAACAGAGTGGCAGATATATCAGGTGAAAAACACGAGAAACGCGGTCAGAATCTATTATCCGGAAACCGGAGAGCGT
>JALFIV010000013.1 GCA_022775385.1 Clostridiales bacterium | reverse complement strand
GTTCGTGCAATTTCAACGTGCTGATTGCGGGTATGCCGCGCGTGCTCGGCGTGCGGGAACTGCTCGACGAGTGGTCGGCGTGGCGCACGGAGTGCAAAAAGCGGACGATCTATTTTGATCTGACCAAAAAGAAGGACAAACTGCATCTTCTCCACGGCCTGCGCGCGATCCTGCTGGATATCGACAAGGCGATTGCGATCATCCGCAACACCGAAACCGACGCGATGGTTGTTCCCAACCTGATGGACGGCTTTGAAATCGACGAAAAGCAGGCGGAGTTCATCGCGGAGATCCGTCTGCGCCACATCAATAAGGAATATATCCTCAAGCGTCTGACAGAGACGGATGAGTTGGAAAAGGAAATCGCCCGTCTGGAGGGTATTCTCAAGAGCAAGACCAAGATCCGCAATCTGATCATCAAGGAGCTGGAGGCAGTCATTAAGAAATATCCGGCGCCGCGTCACTCGACGATTCTGCCGGAGGAACAGCTCCAAATGACGGACATCAAGGAGGAGATTCCGGATTATCCGGTTCATCTGTTCCTGACCAAGGAGGGCTATTTCAAGAAGATCACGAAACAGTCCTACCGCTCGGGCTCGGATCACAAGCTCAAAGAAGGGGACAGCCTGCTCCAGTCGTTCGATACGACCAACGCAACCGAGATTCTGATTTTGACGGATAAACAGCAGTGCTATAAGGTGCGCGCCTGTGACTTCGACGACACCAAGGCGAGCACGCTCGGCGACTATCTCCCGAGCAAGCTCGAGATGGACGCGGATGAGCACCCGTGCTTCATGCTCCTGCCGGGCAATTACGAGGGACAACTGGTGGTTGTCTTTGAAAACGGCAAGGCGGCTCGGTTTGAGCTGTCCAGCTTTGTCACCAAGACCAAACGCCGCCGCCTGACCGGTGCGTATTCCGACCGCTCACCGGCCAAGGCATTCTTCCATGTGACGGAGGACGCGCGCATCACGCTGTTTGCGACGAACGGACGCGCACTCACGATTGATACCTCGATTGTCCCGCTCAAGACCACGCGGACGACCATCGGTGTACAGGTCATGGTGCTGCGCGGTCATCATACGGTGACCCATGCGGTCTGGACCGCGGACACGTCGTTCGCTCAGTCGAGACGGTATGTGTCGCATTCTATCCCGTCGGTCGGCGCCATCCTGCGCGAGGAGGACAAGGGACAGCTGACGCTGTAAAGATAGATGAACAGGCGAACCTGCGGGCTCGCCTGTTTTTTTGCATCATATGGTAAAGATACACATGAAAGGATAACAATATGTCTGGGAATAGTGAATACAGATTGAAAAATAGAAATCCGCTTGCCAAAATGCATTGCAATAAAACCACAGATGTGATATATTCAATAATAAGATGTAAAGATTTACAAAATACATATCAAATGAAACAAATTTTTGGTTATCTTTACAAAACTAATGGAAAAGAAAGGTGAGGGTAGAATGAAAAACAAACGATTATTGGCACTGATGCTGGCGGGCGTGCTGATGATGCAGTCCGGCGCGGCACTGGCGGCGGAGATTGACATCAGCGACAGCGAAGATGTTACAGAAGAGATCGTGATCAGTGACGATGTGGATGAGGTATTCCAACCAGTTGAAGATGTACAGGAGGAGCAGGCGGAAGAGTTTGTACAAGCGATCACGGTAGAAGACGGTTCGATTGTAGACAGCGGCACATGCGGCGACAATCTGACGTGGACGCTGGACGATAACGGCACGCTGACAATCGCTGGCATCGGCAAGATGGACAACTGGAGTTATGATGATGATGGTGGTACCAATTCTCCATTTGCTTATGGTGGCTATTATGATTCGGTAATCGAAAAAGTTGTCATCAAAGAGGGCATAACGAGTATTGGTAGTTATGCATTTTATGATTGCGAAAGTTTGGAGAGCGTGACGATTCCGGATAGCGTCACGAGTATAGGTGATGCTACGTTTTGTTTTTGCTATAACTTGCCAAACGTGACTGTTGGAAACGGCGTGACAAGAATTGGCGAATGGGCGTTTTCTGAGTGCAGCAGTCTGACGAACATCTATTTCAGAGGGGACAATCCGTCGATTAGTTCTGATGCATTTTATAATATCACCGCCACTGCCTATTATCCGAATACATGGACATCGGTACCTTCTTCAACAGACTATGGAGCAAAAAACATAACATGGGTGCCGTATAGCCTTGCTGATGATGGAAACGGAGAAAATAATCAGCAGCAATTGAATACATGGAGCTTTTCTAATCCGACAACGTCTCTTGTAGGGTTTAAGCATTATCGAGCTTTTACTATTTCTCCATTTGCATTGGTTCTTTCACAAACCAAGTCTGGGAGTGGGAGAACTGGTCTGTGTTATGGAATGGCGACGACGGCTATTGCAACAGACTATTATAATTATCCTTCTGTAAAGTCATATGGAAAAAACAGTTTATTTGACGTAAGTACGAGTAATGTAAGCAGTGAAACAGAACTAAGTGCGATTGAATTTATAAAATATGGCTTCGCTTCTCAGGTTCTTGACAACAATCTATTTACAAACCAGAATGCCCAGGCAATAGATGATTATAATGCTATTATTGAAGTAATTAAGAGCTATGCAAATGATAATGGAGAACCCCTCGTACTAAAATTTCATGGTCATGCGCTTTGGCCAACGGGGATTAAACAAGAAGATGACACAAAAACAGAAGTAATTATTTATGATTGCAATCGTCCTGGAGAAGAGTGTATTCTTACATTTTATAAAGAAGGTGATAACTATACTTCATGGGATTATGATTGGTTTGGGCAGACTATTACTTCAGATGATTACACAATTGGATATGTAAAATCTACTGAAAACTTTGTCTCACGAATGAAGACTCTCAAGGAGTACAATTACAACTCGTATTTGATGAATGTAATAGAAAACATAAATTTTGTTATGATAGCGTCGAGTAATGAATCGAGTCGAGTTATATCTTCTGAATACAATGGCGTATTATCTCCAGATAATATAGATAATGATATAATCACACAGTTGGATATATGCAGTAATGAGGGTGATGAATCAAATAGCGAGGGTATATACTTAGCAAAACTGAATGATAGTTTTACTATTGTAGCACCGGAAGAAAAATCTTCGTATTCCATAGCTGGACAAAACGACGTGTGGAGTCTCAATGTGCCTTATAATACGGAGATGAAAGTAGCTAGAGAAGATACATTAGGAGTTAGTCTTTCTGTACCGTCTAACGAGGACTTTACTGCTACATATTATGATTCTAAAGATGAAGAGAATCTGGAAGGATTAGAAATCACCGGACTAAGCAGTGAAGAAATTCAGTGTTCTCCTTCAGACGATGGAATGATTATATCAGGTGATAATTTAAATGAAGTGGTTTTACGATCTATCGAAGTAGACGAAGAAGGTGAAGAAAGCTATACAACAGAAGATATTTCAGTAAGTACAAACAATGATATTTGTGTTTCAAAAACTGATAAAGAACTAATTGTTAGTGAAGACTCTGATGGCGATGGAATTTACGAAAACGTAATTACAACAAGTGATCTAATTAAAAATAGTGAATGTGATCATAATTGGGATACTGGCAAGGTCACAACCGAAGCTACCTGTAAGGCGGCTGGCGTGAAGACCTATACCTGCAAGGTTTGCGGCGAAACCAAGACCGAGACCATTGCGAAGCTGACGACTCACACATGGGACGGAGGCAAGGTGACCAAGGCGGCGACCTGCGGCACGGCAGGGGTTAAGACCTACACGTGCAGCGTCTGCAAGGCCACCAGGACGGAAGCGATTCCGGCGACCGGCAGCCATACCTACAATACAACCACCACCAAGGCAAAGCCGGGTGCAAACGGAAAAACTGTACGCAAGTGCAGTGCTTGCGGAAAAGTCAGCACAACCACAATCTATGCACCGAAAACACTGACGCTGTCCACAACATCGTATACCTACAACGGCAAGACAAAGAAGCCGACTGTCAAGGTCAAGGACAGCAAGGGAAATACAATTTCCTCTACTCATTACACCGTCTCCTACGCGAGCGGCCGCAAGTATGTCGGCAAGTACAAGGTAACCGTCAAGTTCAGGAGCACGAGCTCCAAGTACAGCGGTACATTGAGCACTTACTTCAAGATCAACCCGAAGGGTACGATGCTTAAAACACCGATCGCAGGCTCCAAGAGCTTTACGGCAAAGTGGACGAAACAGTCTACCCAAACCTCTGGCTATCAGCTCCAGTACTCAACCAGCAGAAAGTTCACAAACGCAAAGAAGGTGACAATCACCAGCAACAAGACCACATCCAAGAAAATCACCAAGTTATCTGCGAAGAAAAAATACTATGTCCGAGTCCGTACCTACAAAACAGTGAGCGGAAAGAAATATTATTCTTCGTGGTCTTCGGCAAAGGCAGTAACCACAAAAAAATGATGATTCATAAATCACCCTGTCGGGATTCCGGCAGGGTGATTTGCTGTCCGAATAAGACAGATGAATTAGTGTCACGGAAATTCCTCCCGCATACAATGAGAAAGAAGGAGGGGTGGCGGATGAGGCAGCATTCGTTTGTGCTGATCGGCGGAGATATGCGTCAGGCGTATCTGGGCAAGCTGCTCGCGGAGCGCGGGGAGCAGGTCACGGCGGTGGGACTCGAACGGCATGGAGGCGGAGAGTGGTTTCCGCTCGCGGCGGATGTGCGCACCGCCTGCGCGGAGGCGGATGTCGTCGTGCTGCCGCTTCCAATTCTGCAGGGGCGCGGTCTGCTCAATGCTCCGCTTGCCAACGCACCGTTCCGCATCACAGATGTGCTGGATGCGATTCCGGCGGGAATGCCGGTGTTCGGCGGAGCTGTTCCGCAGATGGTGAGGGAGATGGCAAAGCGTCGGGAACTGCGGGTGCGGGACTATCTGGCGCGGGAGGAACTTGCGGTGTTCAATGCAATTCCGACCGCAGAGGGCGCCATTCAGATCGCAATGGAGCAGCTGCCGGTGACGATTCACGATCTGACGGTTCTGGTCATCGGCAACGGGCGGATCGGATCGGCGCTGGCGCAGCGGCTCAAGGGATTGGGAGCAGATGTCACAGTATCTGCACGGCGGCAGGAAGATTTCGCGCGGATTGCAAGCATGGGATACCGATGGGCAGATACGCGGGCACTGGATGATATCATCGGACAGTTTGTGCTGATCATCAATACCGTTCCGGCACCGGTACTCACACGGTTGGTTCTGTCGCAGTGCCGCTCGGATGTTCTGGTGATTGACCTTGCAAGCGGAGAAGGCGGAATCGCGCCGGACGCCAAATCCCTCCGAAAGAGCATTCATGCGCTGTCGCTTCCCGGCAGGGTAGCACCGGTCACAGCGGCGGCGGGCATCTGTGATACCATTACGCATATGTTGGAGGAGGAACAACTGTTGTGAACCGGAGAATAGGATTTGCACTGTGCGGTTCCTATTGTACACTGGCGCGGACGATTACCGTGCTGGAGCGCATGGTGCAGGCGGGGTGGGACATCACGCCGATTGTTTCGGAAAACATGGCGACGAAGGACACACGGTTTGGAAAGGCGCAGGATTTCATCGATCAAATCGAAGATTTGTGCGGCTGTCCGGCGCTGCGGACACTGCAGGATGTGGAACCCATCGGCCCAAAGGAATGGTTTGACGCGCTGGTCATCGCGCCGTGTACCGGAAGCACATTGGCACGTCTGGCATATGGACTGAGTGATACGCCGCAGACGCTTGCGGCGAAGTCACAGCTTCGGGTGGAGCGTCCGGTGGTACTGGCGGTGTCCACCAATGATGCCTTGTCCGCCTCAGCGGAAAATATCGGAAAACTGCTCAACCGGAAACATTATTATTTTGTCCCGATGCGGCAGGATGCGCCGCAGACCAAGCCGCGCTCCATGGTCGCGGTGCTGGAAAACATTCCGGAGACGGTGGAGGCGGCAATGAATGGCAGACAGATTCAGCCGATCCTGCTGTAAACAGAAAAAGACCGCAGATCGAAAGCCGGTCTGCGGTCTGTCTTGTTTGAAATTACTGCTCCGCGAGTGCAAGCATATGGAGAATAATCTCCGCAGAGGTCTTTGCCGCCTCGTCGATGAAATTGTCGTAGGTCTCATCGGCATTGTCATCTGCGGCATCCGACATAGTACGGATGACCAGGAACGGCTTCTCGTACATGAATGCTGCGTGACCAACGGCGGCGCCCTCCATCTCCACACAAGCCGGTGCATACCGCTCGTTGATGGACTGCTTGACAGCCGTCTCACTGACGAACTGATCGCCGGAAGCGATTCGTCCGTGGAGATATTTGCCGGTCAGACGCGGAATCTCCGAACATGCGCGGTCACATAGTGCAGCAAGTGCAGGATCTGCGTGGAAGAATGCACGCTGTGGATAGTAGTTCAGCATGACAGCGTCTTGATCGTGGAAACCGACCTCTTCGCTGATGACGACATCCAGTATGTGCAGTCCCGGCTTCATTGCACCGGCGATGCCGACATTGACAATACAATCCGCACCGCAGGTACCGAGTACATATGCCGAACAGACAGCGGCGTTGACCTTGCCGACACCGCAGCAGGCCAGCACAACGGATTTTCCGTGTACGGTTCCAAAATAAAATGTCGTACCGAAACGGTCCTCCTGCTTCTCGATTTCCATCTGCTCGCGGATCAGCGCGATTTCGGCGTCCAAAGCACCTAAAATGCCCCAAACCATGGTATCACTCCTTACGTAATCCTTGTTATTGATCTCAGTATAGAGGAAGAGGGTTGCATTCGTCAACGAAAATATCGTATAATAGGACAACCAAATAGTATGGAGGATTATGATATGAAACGGATTGCGAGCTTCTGCATCAATCACGACGTCTTGACCGAGGGAATCTATACGTCCCGTATTGACGGCGATGTCATCACGTATGATATCCGTATGGTCAGACCGAATTGCGGAACCTATCTGAGCACTGCTGCGGCACATACCTTTGAGCACCTGTTTGCCACCTATGTGAGAAACACGGAGTATTCGGAGGAGATTGTTTATGTCGGACCGATGGGATGCCGGACGGGATTCTATTTCCTCGTCAGAGATACGATGGCGCCGGAGACGGCAATTTGTCTGGTACAGGAAACCATGGATTTCGTGCTGGGCTTTACGGGAGCAATTCCGGGAGCGGAGAAGGCGGAGTGCGGTAACTATCAGGACCACGATCTGGACGGCGCAAAGGAGATCGCACGTAAGATGAAACCGGTTCTTGCGGATTGGACGGCCCAAAAGCTGATCTACCCGGAATAAGAAAAAAGTAGTAGAAACTCGAAAAAAGATGTTGACATATGTCGATATGGATGATAGAATAGATTCACTCACAAAAAAACACGATTCACAGCTGAGGAGTACGACGCAAAAAACTTCGAGGGATCGAAAAAATGTGTTGACAAACGGTTGAGAGTGTGTTAAACTAAATAAGTTGCCGCTGATAAGCGGTACACACGAGATTCAAAAAGTTGAAAAGAATTTGAAAAAAGTTCTTGACAAACTGAGTTGAATCGAGTATAATAGAAAAGCTGTCGCGGTGAGCGGCAAGCGAACATTGTACCTTGTAAATTAAACAACGTGAGTTTGAACGAATTACAAACCTGAAATTCTTTCGAGTTTATACTCAGAACTGGAACAGCAACTCCAGTATAAAGAAAGCTGAACAAAGCCAGACATCTGGAAAGGATTATAACGAGGTCGACTCGTAATAATACAATTTTTTAGAGAGTTTGATCCTGGCTCAGGATGAACGCTGGTGGCGTGCCTAACACATGCAAGTCGAACGGAGCTTAATTACTTCGGTTTTTAAGCTTAGTGGCGGACGGGTGAGTAACGCGTGAGCAATCTGCCTTTCAGAGGGGGATAACGATTGGAAACGATCGCTAATACCGCATAAC
>JALFIV010000132.1 GCA_022775385.1 Clostridiales bacterium | reverse complement strand
TGTCCGTTCAGCTTGTCCGGAATCGTCACCGCACCTGCGGCGCCGTGGTATCCAGTAACGCATACACCGGTGCGGAAATCAGACGTAATGAAATCGCTCTCGAGAGCACCGGCATGAATTGACAGTGCTGGAAACAGCAGGATGGCGGCGGTTAAGAGAAACAGCTTGAAATGTTTCATAGGAGTACCTTCTTTCCTTGCGGATGTCGGATGGAAGAAACGGAAATATCTAGTTTATACTAATATAGTATCGCGCAAATCGACAAAAATCAATTCATTCGAGAAGAAGTGGTAAGAATTCTTCCTTTTGTGATAAACTTATGATACAATAGAAAAAATAGATTTGTCCGGAGAGGAGGGGCGGATATGGAAAAAAAGGATAACTTCAAATATCGTGTTCAGCGCATTGACGAAGAACTGCGCGGGAATGAGCAGGATCCTTCCACGGAGATGCCGCCCATGCCGATGGCTGAGATCAACGGGAGCGGTGTTGCGCTCGCATTCTTCATTCTGATCTGTGCATCCGGCTTCTCCGTATTCATGTTCCGCCGTGCATTCAGCGGCATCGAGATTGGCTATGCGATCGCCTGTGTAGCCGCCGCGCTGATTGCGGTTGCGGCGATGATCGGCATGATTGTGACGACGATCTCCAAGTTCCGGGAGGACACGCACCGTCTCCGTCTTGTGCTGACGGTGATCTCGTTTTTTACCGCGCTGTGCATCGGTGCCGCAATCGGGTTCACCATGCCGGTATAAATCGGTTTTTACAGACCGGTCACAGAAATATCATACTTTGGTTTCAATTTATTTAAACGTAGTCTGCAACTGTGCGTTATACTGACGGTGTCAACAGGAAGCACAGGATTTCGATTCACCTCAAAAGAAAAATGCCCCGCCCCGCTGCGTACGGAACAGCGTGAGGCGGGGCGTTTTGCGCTTTCGGACCGATGACGGAGCGTATGAGAGCTTTGGACGAAAAAAGTGATGAAAACGCTCGAATCTGCGTAAAAAGTCAAAAGAGAAACAAAAAAACCTCGCGCTTTTGGCGAGGTTGACAATGTGAGAGAATTGACAAAAATAAGGATTCATGATAAAATAAAATAGTTTCCGCATTTCGTAATGGGAAACTCATCCAAGTACATTGTAGCATCTTTTTCCGAAAGATGCAAGAAGAAAGCAGAAATAATTGATACGCGGCCAGGCGTATCAAACACACGAGACTATATAGAAACGGAGTGATGGATACAATATGGCAAACGAAGCAACCATCAACGGTGTTCATGTCCATGACGTACAGCTCGGACGAGTCACCAGAAAGAGCTTTGCCAGAATCCCGGAGATTCTGGATATGCCGAACCTCATCGAGGTTCAGAAAAAATCCTACGAGTGGTTCCTGAAGGAAGGCCTGCGCGAAGTATTTGACGACGCCGACGCCATCACGGACTACACCGGAAATCTGGAGCTGTCGTTCATTGACTATCGTCTGGACGATCAGCCGAAGTTCGATGTGGAAGAGTGCAAGGCACGTGACGCAACATATGCCTGCCCGCTTCGTGTCCGCACGCGTCTGCGCAACAAGGAGACCGGCGAGATCAAGGAACAGGAACTGTTCATGGGCGACTTCCCGCGCATGACGGAATCCGGCACCTTCATCATCAACGGTGCGGAGCGTGTCATTGTATCCCAGATCGTCCGTTCCCCGGGCGTATACTACGGCATGGCGCTGGACAAGACGGATAAGCCGCTGCTGACCTCGACCGTCATTCCGTACCGCGGCGCATGGCTGGAGTACGAGACCGACTCCAACGACGTCTTCTACGTCCGCATTGATAAAAACAGAAAGATTCCGATCACCTCGTTCATCCGCGCCATCGGTGTGGAGACCGACGCCGAGATCCTCGAGATGTTCGGTGAGGATGAGCGCATCCTGGCTACCCTCGAGAAGGATCCGTCCAAGACCGTCGAGGAAGCGCTGATTGAGATTTACAAGAAGCTGCGTCCGGGCGAGCCGCCGACGGTTGAGTCTGCGCGCAACCTGCTCAACGCACTGTTCTTTGATACCCGCCGCTACGATATCTCCGCAGTCGGCCGCTACAAGTACAACAAGAAGCTGAACATCTCCCGCCGCATCACCGGCCGTAAGCTGGTGGAGACCGTCACCGATCCGATGACCGGTGAGGTCCTCGCAGAGGAAGGCGAAATCCTGTCCCGCGCAAAGGCACAGGAGATCAGCCGCCGCGGCGTTCACGGCGTCATCGTCGAGGACAATGACGGCGAGCCGGTCAAGGTATTCTCCAACGGCATGGTCGACATGAAGGACTTTGTCGATTTTGATCCGAAGGAAGCCTGCGGCATCAAGGAGAAGGTCCGCTTTGTCGTACTCAAGGAGCTGCTGGAGAACAACGAGGGCGAGGAGGACCTGATCGCCAAGATCAAGGAGGCAAAGGACGATCTCGTTCCGAAGCACATCATCGTCGACGATATGCTCGCCTCCATCTGCTACCTGCTCAACCTCGGCCACGGCATCGGCACCACCGATGACATTGACCACCTGGGCAACCGCCGCCTGCGCTGCGTCGGTGAGCTGCTGCAGAATCAGTTCCGCATCGGCTTCTCCCGCATGGAGCGTGTCATCCGCGAGCGCATGATCATCACCGATCTGGACGTGGTCACCCCGCAGTCCCTGATTAACATCCGTCCGGTCACCGCAGCGATCAAGGAATTCTTCGGTTCCTCTCCGCTGTCTCAGTTCATGGACCAGACCAACCCGCTGGCAGAGCTGACGCACAAGCGCCGTATGTCCGCACTGGGCCCTGGCGGTCTGTCGCGTGACCGTGCATCCTTCGAAGTACGAGACGTACACTACAGCCACTACGGCCGCATGTGTCCGATCGAGACGCCGGAAGGTCCGAACATCGGTCTGATCTCCTATCTGGCAACCTACGCACGCATCAACGAATTCGGCTTTATCGAGGCGCCGTACCGTCGCATCGACAAGGAGACCGGCAAGGTCACCGACGAGGTCGAGTATATGACCGCGGACGTCGAGGATGAGTACACCGTATGCCAGGCATACGAGCCGCTGGATGAAAACGGCTGTCTGGCAAACGACCGTATCACCTGCCGCCGCCGCGAGGAAATCGTCGAGGTTGACCGCCACGAGGTCGATCTGATGGACGTTTCTCCGCGTATGATGGTATCCGTCGCAACCGCAATGATTCCGTTCCTCGAGCACGACGACGCAAACCGTGCCCTGATGGGCGCGAACATGCAGCGTCAGGCGGTTCCGCTGCTCAAGACGGATTCTCCGGCTGTCGGCACCGGCATGGAGTACAAGTGCTGTGTTGACTCCGGTATCGTTCCGCTGGCAGAGGGCGACGGCGTTGTCACCCGCGTCACCGCGCGCGACGTCACCATCAAGTACGACGCGATGGGCGAAAAGACCTATCACCTGACCAAGTTCCTGCGCTCCAACCAGTCCACCTGCATCAACCAGAGACCGATCGTCAACCTCGGCGAGCGCGTCAAGAAGGGCGATGTCATTGCGGACGGTCCGTCCACCTGCAACGGTGAGGTTGCGCTGGGCAAGAACGCCCTGATCGGCTTCATGACTTGGGAAGGCTACAACTACGAGGACGCCGTCCTGCTGAACGAGAGACTGGTTCGCGACGACGTATACACCTCGATTCATATTGAAGAATACGAATCCGAGTCCCGTGACACCAAGCTGGGACCGGAGGAAATCACCCGCGATATTCCGAACGTCGGCGAGGACGCCCTGCGCGACCTGGACGAGCGCGGCATCATCCGCATCGGCGCCGAGGTTCACTCCGGCGACATTCTGGTCGGCAAGGTCACCCCGAAGGGCGAGACCGAGCTGACGGCAGAGGAGCGCCTGCTGCGCGCGATCTTCGGCGAGAAGGCACGCGAGGTCCGCGACACCTCCCTGCGCGCACCGCACGGCGAGTCCGGCACGATTGTCGACGTCAAGGTATTCACCCGTGAGGCGGGCGACGATCTGTCCCCGGGCGTCAACATGTGTGTCCGCGTCTATATCGCACAGAAGAGAAAGATCTCGGTCGGCGACAAGATGGCAGGCCGCCACGGCAACAAGGGTGTCGTTTCCCGCATCCTGCCGCAGGAGGATATGCCGTTCCTCGAGGACGGCACCCCGCTCGACATCGTCCTCAACCCGCTGGGCGTACCGTCCCGAATGAACATCGGACAGGTACTGGAGGTCCATCTGGGCTATGCGGCGATGAGCATGGGCTGGAAGATCGCAACGCCGGTATTCGACGGCGCAAACGAGCAGGACATCGCCGATGCGCTCGTAGCTGCCGGCAAGAACCCGAACGGCAAGTCGGTTCTGTACGACGGACGTACGGGCGAGAAGTTCGACAACGAAGTAACCGTCGGTTACATGTACTACCTCAAGCTGCATCATCTGGTTGATGATAAGATCCACGCACGTTCCACCGGTCCGTACTCTCTGGTTACGCAGCAGCCGCTCGGCGGCAAGGCGCAGTTCGGCGGACAGCGTTTCGGCGAGATGGAAGTCTGGGCTCTCGAGGCATACGGCGCAGCCTATACCCTGCAGGAGATCCTGACCGTCAAGTCGGATGATATCGTCGGACGTGTCAAGACCTACGAGGCCATTGTCAAGGGTCACAACGTACCGCAGCCGGGCGTACCGGAGTCCTTCAAGGTTCTGGTCAAGGAGCTGCAGTCCCTGTGCCTGGATATCCGCGTTCTGGATGAGGACGGTCAGGAAATCATTCTGGCAGATGACGACGAAGATACGCCGCAGTTCTCCGACATCACGCGCGAGAAGGCAACGGCGAGCGATTCCGAGCTGGAGTCCTCCGGCTACGGCATTTCGGATGCGGAGGACGGCGACACGCCGCTGGACGCATTTACCGTTGCAGCAGATGACATGGAACAGGACGATGACCTGTTTGGTTCGGATGAATACAGCGAATCGGAGGAATAAGCATGGGATACAATACGTTTAATGCAATTAAAATCGGTCTTGCTTCTCCGGATCTGATCCGTGAATGGTCGTATGGTGAAGTCAAGAAGCCGGAAACCATCAACTACCGCACCCTGAAGCCGGAGCGCGACGGCCTGTTCTGCGAGCGCATCTTTGGACCGCAGAAGGACTGGGAGTGCCACTGCGGACGCTACAAGAAGGTCCGCTATAAGGGCAAGATCTGTGAGCGCTGCGGCGTTGAGGTCACCAAGTCCAAGGTACGCCGCGAGCGCATGGGTCACATCGAGCTGGCCGCTCCGGTCTCCCATATCTGGTACTTCAAGGGTATCCCGTCCCGTTTGGGTCTGATTCTGGATATCTCCCCGCGTGTACTCGAGAAGGTTCTGTACTTCGCCGCCTACATCGTCACCGATCCGGGCGAGGGCACCGGCCTGATGAAGAAGCAGATCCTGTCCGAGCGCGAGTACCGCGACATGCGCGAGAAGTACGAGGACGATTTCGAGGCGGGAATGGGCGCTGAGGCGATTCAGAAGCTGCTCAAGGAGCTGGATCTGGATCAGCTGAACGACGAGCTCCGCGCCGAGCTTAAGAAGGCAACCGGTCAGAAGCGCGCGAGAATCCTCAAGCGTCTGGAGGTTGTCGAGGCATTCCATCATTCCGGCAACCGTCCGGAGTGGATGATTCTGGATGTCGTTCCGGTCATTCCGCCGGAAATCCGACCGATGGTACAGCTGGACGGCGGCCGTTTTGCGACCTCCGACCTGAATGATCTGTACCGCCGCGTCATCAACAGAAACAACCGTCTGAAGAGACTGCTCGAGCTGGGCGCACCGGATATCATCATCCGCAACGAGAAGCGCATGCTGCAGGAAGCGGTCGATGCGCTGATCGACAACGGCCGCCGCGGCCGTCCGGTCACCGGTCCGAACAACCGCCCGCTCAAGTCTCTGTCCGACATGCTGAAGGGCAAGCAGGGACGTTTCCGTCAGAACCTGCTCGGCAAGCGTGTTGACTATTCCGGCCGTTCGGTAATCGTTGTCGGTCCGGAACTGAAGATCTACCAGTGCGGTCTGCCGAAGGAAATGGCAATCGAGCTGTTCAAGCCGTTTATCATGAAGCGCTTGGTACAGGAGGGTCAGGCCTCCAACATCAAGTCCGCGAAGAAGATGGTCGAGCGCGGCAAGCCGGAGGTTTGGGACGCACTCGAGACCGTCATCAAGGGACATCCGGTTATGCTGAACCGTGCACCGACCCTCCACCGTCTGGGCATCGAGGCGTTTGAGCCGATTCTGGTCGAGGGACGTGCAATTAAGCTGCATCCGCTGGTTTGTACCGCATTTAACGCCGACTTCGACGGCGACCAGATGGCAGTCCATCTCCCGCTGTCCGCAGAGGCACAGGCCGAGGCGAGAATGCTCCTGCTGTCCGCCAACAACCTGCTCAAGCCGCAGGACGGCAAGCCGGTCACCAGTCCGTCACAGGATATGGTCCTCGGTTCGTACTACCTGACCATCGACCGCGAGACCGAGCCGGGCGCCGGCAAGGTATTCCGCAATGTCGATGAGGCACTGATGGCATACGACGAGGGTGTTGTCGGCATCCATGCACCGATTAAGGTCCGCATGTCCAAGGAGATCGACGGCGAGATTGTCACCGGTCTGGTCGATGCAACGCCGGGACGCCTGATCTTCAACGAGAAGATCCCGCAGGATCTGGGCTTTGTCGAGAGAAAGACCAAGCAGGATATGCTCAAGCTGGAGATCATGGAGACCTGCGGCAAGAAGCAGCTG
>JALFIV010000126.1 GCA_022775385.1 Clostridiales bacterium | reverse complement strand
TCGGTGCGCGCTCTGTTTCCGCACATCGATCACCTGATGGAGCTGGGCGGCGAACGGTGTCTGGCGCTCGGCGCCGACTTTGACGGATGCGACCGGCTTCCGGAGGAAATCCGGGACATCACCGGCATGCAGGGGCTTGCGGAGGAGATGCGCCGTCACGGATATACGGAAACGCTGATCGACAATCTGTTTTTTGAAAACGCCGCGCGATTTGTGCGGGAATATTTTACTTGAACGCAATAGAACCTGAGGAGGGTATCGTATGCAATACATTAGTACACGGGACAAAAACCAGCGCGTCTCTGCGGCGCAGGCGATTGCCATGGGCATTGCGCCGGACGGCGGTCTGTTCTGCCCGACGGAAATCCCGAAGCTGACGCAGGATGACATCCGCGCCCTGTGTGAGAAGGACTACCGCGGACGCAGCGCCGCAGTCATCGGACGCTTCCTGAAGGAGTTTTCCGAGGAGGAGCTGGCCGGCTTTGCCGCAAAGGCCTATGCGGATGACCGCTTCGGCTCGTCCAATACCGCGCCGCTCGTCAAGACCGAGGGCGGCAAGTACATTCTGGAGCTGTGGCACGGTCCGACCTGTGCATTTAAGGATATGGCGCTGCAGATGCTGCCGCACCTGCTGACTGCATCCCTGCGCAAGACCGGAGAGACCCGCACCGCCTGCATTCTGGTTGCAACCTCCGGTGACACCGGCAAGGCGGCGCTCGACGGCTTCGCGGATGTCGAGGGAACCAAGATCATGGTCTACTATCCGGTCGACGGCGTCAGCACGATGCAGAAGCTGCAGATGGTCACGCAGGAGGGCAGAAATGTTCAGGTCTGCGCGATCCGCGGCAACTTTGACGATGCGCAGAGCGCAGTCAAGAAGATTTTCACCGATCCGGAGACCTTGGAGAAGCTGGATCGTCAGGGCATGATGCTCTCGTCGGCAAACTCCATCAACTGGGGCAGACTGGTTCCGCAGATCGCCTACTATGTCTCCGCCTACTGTGACCTGATCACGAGCGGCGAAATTCAGATGGGTGAGCCGATGAACGTCTGTGTTCCGACCGGCAACTTCGGCAACATTCTGGCGGCTTACTTTGCGCGCGAGATGGGCATTCCGATCAAGAAGCTGATCTGTGCCTCCAATGAGAACAACGTGCTGACCGATTTCTTCACGAGCGGCGGCACCTATGACCGCAAGCGCCCGTTCCACACGACGATTTCCCCGTCGATGGATATTCTGATCTCCAGCAATCTGGAGCGTTTACTGTTCCTCGCGTCCGGCTATAATGACAGTGCGGTCGCGGAGATGATGAAGCAGCTGAATGAGACCGGCTCGTACACCGTTCCGGCGGACATCTTCGCCCCGATCGGCGAGCTGTTCGAGTCCGGATGCTGTGATGACGCCGCGACCTGTGCGACCATCCGCCGCCTGTTTGAGCAGGAGCACTATCTGTGCGACACGCACACGGCTGTCGCGGTTTCGGTCTATGAGGACTACCGCGCACGGACAGGAGACACCACGCCGACCGTCATCGCGTCGACGGCAAGCCCGTATAAGTTCTGCCAGAGCGTCATCGGCGCGCTGGGCGGCACGGTGACCACCGACGGCACAGAGCTGCTGGATCAGCTGCATGAGATGACCGGAACCGAGATTCCGAAGCCGCTCGCGGCGCTCCGCGGAAAGCAGCCGCGCTTTGACCTTGTCATCGACAAGGAGGAGATTCTCGCCTCGACCGATCTGCTGGCGAAGCTCTGATGGCGCTGTACGCAATTTCCGACCTGCATCTCTCCAACAGCGTATCCAAGCCGATGGATGTGTTCGGCGGAAAATGGCAGGGCTACATGGAGAAGATCCGGAAGAACTGGACGCATCTGGTCTCGGATGACGACACGGTTGTCATCGGCGGCGATATCTCGTGGGGCATCAATCTGGAGCAGGCACTGGCGGATTTTCAGATGATCGAACGTCTGCCGGGAAAGAAGATCATCCTCAAGGGAAACCACGATTTGTGGTGGTCGACGGTGCGCAAAATGACGCAGTTCCTCGAGGCGTATGAGATTCACAGCATCGAGTTTCTGTTCAACAACTGCTTTGTGTACGGCGACACCGGCATCTGCGGCACGCGCGGCTGGTTTTTCGAAGAGGATTTCAAGGAGAGCCACGACGAGAAGATCTTCCGCCGTGAGCTGATCCGGCTGGAGACCTCGCTCAAGGCGGCAAAACAGCAGAATGTCTCGGAGATTATCTGCTTTCTGCACTATCCGCCGATCTACACGAAGTTCCGCTGCGGAGAAATTCTGGATCTGCTCAAGGCATACGGCGTTTCGCGCTGTGTATACGGCCATCTGCATTCCGACAGCCTCCGATACGCTGTCACCGGACAGCAGGAGGGCATCGAGTTTACGCTGACTTCGGGAGATTTTATCGATTTTACTCCGATTTTGTTAAAAAAATAAAAAAACATCTAGTCAAATGAGAAACAATCTGGTAGAATGAATTGGATATAATTTTAGGAGGATTCACCACCATGGAACTCAAGAATGTTGAAAAGCTTGAACATAGCCAGGTTAAGCTGACCATCTCCCTCTCCCCGGAGGAGCTGGAGAAGGGCAAGGAGACCGCATATAAGAGAAACCGCAGCAAGCTGCAGGTACCGGGCTTCCGCAAGGGCAAGGCACCGCGCAAGATCATCGAGAAGCTGTACGGCGATATGTTCTTCCTGGAAGAGGCACTGAATATTGTCTATCCGGACGCATATGATAAGGCGGTTGAGGAAGCAAAGCTTGAGACTGTCGGCCGCGCTGAGGTTGTCTCCGCTGATCCGGCTGAGGACGGCTCGTTCACCATCTGCATCGAAGTACCGGTTGAGCCGGAGATCACCATCGGCCAGTACAAGGGCATCGAGGTGGAGAAGGCTGACGCCGCTGTTACCGAGGAAGACATCAACAACGAGCTGAACCGTCTGGCTCAGCGTGCGGCAAGCACCGAGAAGGTTGAGCGCGCTTCCGAGTCCGGCGACACCGTTACCATCGATTTCGAGGGCTTTGTCGACGGCGTTGCATTTGAAGGCGGCAAGGGCGAGGACTACGATCTGAAGCTCGGTTCCAACACCTTCATCCCGGGCTTTGAGGATCAGCTGATCGGCAAGAACGCAGGCGAGGACGTCACCGTCAATGTAACCTTCCCGGACAACTATCCGTCCGACGACCTGAAGGGCAAGCCGGCTGAATTCAAGTGCACCGTCAAGTCTGTCTCCACCACCATCGTACCGGAGATGGACGATGAGCTGGCAAAGGACGTCTCCGAGTTTGAGACGCTGGACGAGCTGAAGGCTGACATCGAGAAGAACATCGCAGAGAGCAAGCAGACCGCTGCTGACCGCGATCTGGAAACCAAGCTGCTGGACAAGGTTCTCGAGACTCTCGAGGGCGAGATTCCGGAGGCAATGTACGAGAGTCAGGTCAACAACCTGATGCAGGACTTTGCATACCGTCTGCAGGCACAGAACATGACCCTGCAGAGCTACATGGATGCCATGGGCATGGACAACGAGATCTTCCGCGGCATGTTCCGCGAGCAGGCTGAGCGTCAGGTCAAGGTTCGTCTGGTTCTGAAGAAGATCGCTGCTGAGGAGTCCCTCGAGCCGACCGCTGAGGAGATCGAGGCAGAGTATGCCAAGCTGAGCGAGAGCTACGGCGTCAAGGCAGAGGAAGCTCGTCAGTTCATTCCGGAAGAAACCATCAAGACCGACCTTGCTGTTGACAAGGCACTGACCCTGATCAAGGACAGCGCTGTCATCACCCCGAAGGCTGAGTAATTCAGGCATGATTTCCTCCCTGATTACATAACCTTATGCGAACAGAGGAGAGTATATTATGAGTTTAGTTCCTTATGTAGTAGAGCAGACCAACCGCGGAGAGCGGTCGTACGACATCTTTTCGCGTCTGCTGAATGACCGTATCATCATCCTGTCCGAGGACGTCAACCAGACCACCTCGTCACTGATTGTGGCGCAGATGCTGTATCTGGAGGCGCAGGACCCGGATAAGGACATTCAGTTCTATATCAATTCCCCGGGCGGCTCTATTACGGACGGCATGGCGATTTACGACACCATGCAGTATATCAAGTGCGACGTTTCGACCATCTGCATCGGTATGGCGGCATCTATGGGTGCGTTCCTGCTGAGTTCCGGTGCAAAGGGCAAGCGGTTTGCACTGCCGAACAGTGAGATTATGATCCACCAGCCGCTCATCGGCGGCGGCGGACTCTCCGGTCAGGCTACCGATATCAAGATTCACTCGGATCACCTGATCCGCACGCGCGAGAAGCTTAATAAGATTCTTGCGGCGAACACGGGCAAGCCGATTGAAGTCATTCGTCAGGACACCGAGCGCGACAACTTCATGTATGCGCAGGCGGCGAAGGAATACGGTCTGATCGATGAGGTCATTGCTCACAGATAATTGCTTTTGGAGAGAAACACCGGGGCAGGCAATGTCCCGGTGTTTTATCCGTATTGTCATTGATTGAGGTGAAATATGTCTCGTAACGATGGAAACAGAGGGGAGCTTCACTGCTCATTCTGCGGCAAGCCGGCTTCTGCGGTACACAAACTGATTGCAGGACCGGATGTCTATATCTGCGACGAGTGCATTCAGGTTTGCCAGAGTATTCTGGATGAGGAGTTTGACTTCCACGACGAATCGTATGCGTCATCCTCCTCCGGCGCGGGCAATCCGTCTCTGGATGCACTGCCGACGCCGAAGCAGCTCAAAGAGACGCTGGATCAGTACGTGATCGGACAGGATCGCGCGAAAATTGCGCTGTGCGTCGCGGTCTACAACCATTACAAGCGCATCTACTCCCCGACGACGGCGGACAATGTCGAACTGCAGAAGAGCAACATTCTTCTGGTCGGTCCGTCCGGCTCGGGCAAGACCCTGCTCGCGCAGACGCTTGCCAAGACGCTGGAGGTTCCGTTTGCGATTGCGGATGCAACGACGCTGACGGAGGCAGGCTATGTCGGCGAGGACGTCGAGAACATCCTGCTTCGTCTGATTCAGGCGGCGGATTTCGACGTCGAGCGTGCACAGCGCGGTATTATTTATGTCGATGAAATTGATAAAATCGCACGAAAGAGCGAAAATCCGTCCATTACCCGTGATGTCAGCGGCGAGGGCGTACAGCAGGCACTGCTGAAAATGCTGGAGGGCACGGTTGCGAACGTTCCGCCGCAGGGCGGCCGCAAGCACCCGCATCAGGAATTCATCCAGATCGACACCTCCAACATTCTGTTTATCTGCGGCGGCGCGTTCAGCGGTCTGGATAAGATCATCGAGGCGCGCACGGAAAAGAGCTCGCTCGGATTCGGTGCAGAGATCCGCTCCAAGAAGGAGAAGGACGAGGGCACGATTCTGCGCAAGGTCGAGCCGCATGATCTGCTCAAGTACGGCATCATTCCGGAGCTGATCGGACGTCTCCCGATGCTGGTTTCGCTGGACTCGCTGGATCGCGAGGCGCTGATCCGCATCCTGCGCGAGCCGAAGAACGCGCTGATCAAGCAGTATCAGCGTCTGCTCTCCATGGATCATGTTGAGCTGACATTTGACGATGACGCACTCGAGCGCATCGCCGACATTGCGCTGGAGAGAAAGACCGGCGCGCGTGGCCTGCGCGGCGTACTGGAATCGGTCATGACGCAGGTCATGTTTGATGTTCCGTCGAATCGTAAGATTCAGTCGGTCCGCATCACCAAGGACGCGGTGGATCAGGTCAGCGACCCGGTCATCACCCTGCGCGCTTCGGATGAGCCGAAAGCGCTGATTTCCTGATCAGGAGGACAGATATGAGCGACAATCCGTTTACCCTTACCGTATTGTATAAGCAGCCGGGTGAAAAGCCGGAGGTCATGGAGATCATGAACTCGGTCGGTGACATGGACGAACTGGTTCATGGAAAGATCGAATCTCAGGGCATCGACGACGGTGTCTGCGTGATCTTCAACGGTCTTGCCGTCAAGATGAATATGCCGCTGTGTGCGACCATCTATAATCAGGAGTTTTACGGACCGATTCTCTTCGTCGAGTTTGATGAAAATGGTTCGCTCCGTTCGCTTGACCAGTCCAACATCGACTACTATACCGGCCTGCTGGAGGGCTGAGTTTTATAACCGATTTCAATGCCTGCGGTGAATGCCGCAGGCATTTCTTTCACGCATTTAAGTAGGAAACAACTGGAAACTCTGAAAGTTGCCTGTTTAAAACCCGCCGTTTTTGGCGAAAATTGTGTAATTTGTGGGTCGGAGAGGCAAGACTGACAGGATTATCATGCATAACATGTCTTGCAATGTATCCGGAAATCAAGTATAATCTCTACTGAAGTAGTAGTTATAACAGACAGGGACACAGTATGTTGCTGTGCGCGGCCATTTGCCGCTCCAAGGAGGTATACCCATGTCCCAGACAATTGACTATACACCGGAGACTCTTCCGGTCCTGCCCCTGCGCGGACTGGTCGCGTTTCCGGAGACACTGATTCATTTTGATGTCGGCCGGCTGATCTCGATGAAGGCGCTGGAAGCTTCCATGAAGGGAAGTCAGAAGATTTTCCTGACGGCGCAGTGTGATATCAGCACCGACCTGCCGCGGCCGGACGATCTGTTCACCGTCGGCACCATCTGCACCATCAAGCAGATTCTCCGTCTGCCGGGCGACAACATCCGCGTTCTGGTTCAGGGAACCAGCCGTGCGATGGTTCAGGAATTTGAGGATGAAGGCGACGACAAGTGCCTGTACGCCAAGGTCGTCCGTCTGGATACCGATCCGGGACGGATTTCCCAGAAGCGCCGCGAAGCGCTCGTGCGCACCCTGCAGGAATCGGTCGAGGAATTTGCTCAGATTTCGACGCATGTTTCGCGCGATATTGTAATGACGGTGCTGGACAATGATGAGCCGGGCTTCCTCGCGGACTACACTGCGCAGAACCTGCCGATCAATTACGAGATCAAGCAGGAGCTGCTCGAGGAGCTGCGCGACGTGCGCCGTCTGGAAAAGATGATCCGCGTTCTCGCGCGCGAGATGGACATTCTCCAGCTGGAAGGAGAACTGCAGGACAAGCTCAAGGACGCAGTCGACAAAAACCAGCGCGATTATTATCTGCGCGAGCAGATGAAGATCATTCAGGATGAACTCGGCGAACAGAGTCCGGAGGAGGAGACGGATACATACCGCAATCAGATTCTCGACCTGCATCTTGCGGAGAAGGACGAGGAGAAACTGCTCAAGGAAGTATCCCGTCTGGAGAAAATGCAGCCGATGTCCGCCGAGAGCGGCGTCATCCGCAATTATCTCGATATCGTTCTGGAGCTGCCGTGGAACACGGTAACGCCGGAGAAACACAACCTCGCCGCCGCGCGCAGAATTCTCGACCGTGACCATTACGGCATGGAAAAAGTCAAGGAGCGTATCATGGAGTTCCTTGCAGTCAAGGCGATGGCGCCGGAGCTCAAGGGACAGGTGCTGTGTCTGGTCGGCCCTCCGGGTGTCGGAAAGACGTCGATTGCCCGCTCGGTCGCGGAGGCAATGGGGCGCAATTATGCGCGCCTGTCGCTCGGCGGTGTGCGCGACGAGGCGGATATCCGCGGACACAGAAAGACCTACATCGGCGCGATGCCGGGACGCATTATCAATGCGGTTTCGCAGGCGGGCAGCAAAAACTGTCTGCTTCTGCTGGATGAGATCGACAAAATGGGTGCGGACGGACGCGGCGACCCGTCCTCTGCGATGCTGGAAGTGCTGGATACGGCGCAGAACAATGCGTTCCGCGATCATTTTATCGAGATTCCGTTTGATCTGTCGGACATTCTGTTTATCACGACCGCCAATGATCTCGACAATGTTCCGCGCCCGTTGCTCGACCGCATGGAGGTCATCGAACTGGGCAGCTACACCGAGGAGGAGAAGGCGGAGATTGCCCTGCGCCATCTGCTCCCCAAACAGCTGGAGAAACACGGACTCAAAAAGAGTAATCTGTCTCTCAAGCACGACGCGGTGATCTATCTGATCTCCGCCTACACGCGGGAGGCCGGTGTCCGCCGTCTGGAGCAGCTGCTGGCAAAGATCTGCCGCAAAGCCGCGCATATCATCCAGACCGAGCGAGAGGCAAATCCCGAGCATCCGAAGCGCCAGCGCATTTCCGTGACGCGCAGCAATATGGAGGAGTTCCTCGGAACACCGAAATACAAGAAGGACAATGTCTCCGTCCGCGATGAAATCGGCGTGGTCAATGGTCTTGCTTGGACTGCGGTCGGCGGCGAGATGCTGCAGGTCGAGGTCAACACAATGCCGGGCACCGGAAAGCTTGAAATCACCGGCAATCTGGGCAATGTCATGCAGGAGTCTGCCAAGGCAGCCGTGACCTATGTCCGTTCGATTGCGGATAAACTTCAGATCGATTCCAAGTTCTACAAGGAGAACGATATTCATATCCACTTCCCGGAGGCCGCCATTCCGAAGGACGGTCCGTCCGCCGGTGTGACGATGACCACGGCACTGGTCTCCGCGCTGACGAACATTCCGGTGCGGCATGATGTCGCAATGACCGGCGAGGTCTCGATCCGCGGACGCGTTCTGCCGATCGGCGGTCTGAAGGAAAAGACGATGGCGGCATACCGTTCGGGTATGAAGACCGTCGTTGTACCGGCGGAGAACGAGTCGGATCTGCAGGATATCGAGCCGGTGGTACGGGAGAACATCCGCTTTGTTCTGGCGGACACCATGAAAACCGTGCTGGATACCGCGCTGTGCCGTCCGGTGGATTCCGAACTTCCGGTTCTGCCGCTCTATCAGATCACGCCGCCGCGCAGCGGTGCGGCCATCACCGAAAAGACAACGATGAAACAGTAACAGAGGAGAGCTATGCTGAATCTTCACAACGCGGAGTTTGTCCGCTCGGCCGTGCGCCGGTCGGATTTTCCGAACGACCCGCTTCCGCAGATCGTATTTGCCGGAAAATCCAATGTCGGAAAGTCTTCGACGATCAACAAACTGCTCAACCGCAAGAACTTTGCCCGTGTCGGAAACGAACCGGGAAAAACCATCCACATCAACTTTTTCTGTATCGACCAGAAGGCGTATTTTGTCGATCTTCCCGGATACGGCTATGCCAAGGTTTCCAAAAAGGAGCGCGACCGCTGGGGCGCCCTGATGGAGGAGTACTTTGCAGAGGAAGATGCGATCACGCTGGGATTTCAGATTGTGGATGCCAGACACAAGCCGACCGCCGACGATGTTGTCATGGCGGACTGGTTTCTGCAGAGCGGCGTGCCGTTTGCCGTGATTGCCAATAAGCACGACAAGCTCAAAAAGAGTGCGGTGGAGGACAGCATGAATACCATCCGCACGACGCTTCATCTGCCGGAGGATGTTCCGGTCATCCCGTTTTCTGCGGTCAAGGGTACCGGACGCGATGAGGTACTTCAAATGATTTTTGACCACGTAAGCGGAAGTCAGCCGTAAGCGTAGGACGCATAAAAAAACAGACAACAAAAAGGATGAATGAACCAATGAGTGAAAAGAAAGCATTTATCACAAAAGCACAGGCAGAGGAGATCGTAAAGCAGTATCCGACCCCGTTTCATCTGTACGATGAGGCCGGTATCCGCGAAAACGCGCGCGCACTGAACAAGGCGTTTTCCTGGAACAAGGGATTCCGCGAATACTTTGCGGTCAAGGCAACCCCGACACCGCGCATCCTTCAGATTCTCAAGGAAGAGGGTTGCGGCACCGACTGTTCCTCTCTGACCGAGCTGATGATGAGTGAGGTCTGCGGCTTTACCGGTCAGGAGATCATGTTCTCCTCCAACGAGACGCCGGCAGAAGAGTATATCTATGCGGAAAAACTGCATGCGACCATCAATCTGGATGACATCACGCACATTGACTATCTGGAAAATGCACTCGGCTATATTCCGGAGCGCATCTGCTGCCGCTACAATCCGGGCGGCGTGTTCCAGCTTGGCGATTCCAAAGAGGGATTCCAGGTCATGGACAACCCGGGCGATGCCAAGTACGGCATGACCCATGAGCAGATCATCGACGCGTACAAGATTCTGCTGAGCAAGGGCGCAAAGGAATTCGGCATTCATTCGTTCCTCGCATCCAACACGATTTCCAACGACTACTATCCGGCTCTGGCGCGCATCCTGTTCGAGCTGGCTGTCGAGCTGAAGGAAAAGACCGGTGCACACATTAAGTTTATCAACCTGTCCGGCGGTGTCGGTGTTCCGTATCGTCCGGAGCAGTCCACCAATGACATCGCCGTCATCGGTGAGGGCGTCCGCAAGGCGTATGAGGAGGTTCTCGTACCGGCCGGCATGGACGATGTGGAGATTTATACCGAGCTGGGCCGTTTCATGCTTGCCCCGTACGGTGCACTGATCACCACGGCAATCCACGAGAAGCACACCTACAAGGAGTACATCGGTGTGGATGCCTGTGCGGCTAACTTGATGCGTCCGGCAATCTACGGTGCGTATCATCACATCACGGTCCTCGGCAAGGAGGATCAGCCGTGCGATCACAAGTACGATGTCGTCGGTTCGCTGTGTGAGAACTCGGATAAGTTCGCCATCGACCGCATGCTGCCGGAGATCGAGCGCGGCGATATTCTGTTTATCCATGACACCGGCGCACACGGCTTCTCCATGGGCTATAACTACAACGGCAAGCTTCGTTCCGCCGAGATCCTGCTCAAGGAGGACGGAAGCACGGAGATGATCCGCCGTGCAGAGACCACAAAGGACTATTTTGCAACCTTTGACTTTACCGGTCTGTTTGACGACAAGTAAACACCATCAGAAATCAGCCGGACTGCGGGAAAAGCCGCGGTTCGGCTTTTATCTGGAAAGAAACGTAAAAATCCCACACACAACTGAGGAAATCTGTGTAATCTCACCAAAAATACCCCGGAGGAAGCGGAGGAATTTCCTATGTGTTTGCACAGGATAAATCGAGAAAAACAGTTTTATTCGGATGTCGAATATGGTAAAATAAAATGAATATGGAATGATACCGAAGAAAGGGGACAGCTGCATGCGTCACATCAATGATCTGAGCGATCTTACTATGGAGGAGTTCCGTGAACTATACAAGCTGACAAGCAATATCATTGACCGTCCGGAGGGCTATGCGGATGCCTGCCGCGGCAAGGTACTGGGCAGCTTGTTCTATGAGCCGAGTACCCGAACCAACCTGTCGTTCTCCACGGCGATGATGCGTCTGGGAGGCAGTGTGGTTGGCTTTAACAATCCGAGTTCGTCCTCTGCGGCAAAGGGCGAAAGCTTGAAGGATACCATCTGCATGGTATCGAACTATGCCGACCTGATTGTTATGCGCAATCCGAACGAAGGCGCGGCAAAAGCCGCCTCGATGTTCTCCGAAGTTCCGGTCATCAACGCCGGAGACGGCGGTCATCTGCATCCGACCCAGACCCTGGCGGATATGACCACCATTCTCCGCCTGCGCGGCTCGGCGGACAATATGAAAATCGGTATCTGCGGCGACCTGAAATACGGCAGAACGGTTCATTCTCTGATTCATTTTCTGGCAAACTATGAGAATGTCCAGTTTTACCTGATCTCTCCCCGTGAGCTGGCGATTCCGGAATACCTGCGTCAGTTTATGAAGAGCCACAAGATGAAGTTCTTCGAAATCGCCGGTCTGGAGCCGGTACTCCCGATGTTGGATGTCCTGTATATGACGCGCATTCAGCGCGAGCGTTTCCCGTCGATTGAGGAGTATTACAGCCTGAAGGGCATCTACTGCCTGACAGCGGCCAAGCTTCGCAACGCCAAGAAGGATCTGCTGGTCATGCATCCGCTCCCGCGTGTCGATGAGATTGCGCAGGATGTCGACGACGATCCGCGCGCGGTCTATTTCGATCAGGCGCGCTATGGTATGTATGCCCGCATGGCGCTTATTTTGACCCTTCTGCGTCAGGGACGTCAGCGTATGCCGAAATCCGTCAAGGGTCTCAAAAACATGCGCTGCACCAATCCGAAGTGCATCACCCGGTCGGAAACCTATCTGCCGATCCGTACCCATCACACTGAGCAGGGCGAGCGATGCCTGTACTGCGACCAGATTGTCGCACCGCATTTCGCGCGCCGCTTTGACGACATGGGATATTGAGTTAAGGGAGGCATCCGGCAATGACAGCGGAGTTAATCAGTGTAGGAACCGAGATTCTGCTCGGCAATATTGTAAACACCAATGCACAGTATCTGGCAAAGCGTCTGGCGGAGCTGGGTATCGAAGTGTACTATCAGACGGTTGTCGGTGACAATCCGGAGCGCATCAAGTCGGCGCTGGATATCGCCTACTCCCGTGCGGAGATGGTCATCCTGACCGGCGGTCTCGGACCCACCAAGGACGACCTGACCAAGGAGATGCTGATCTCGTATTTCGGCAAGCAGCCGGTGCTCGA
>JALFIV010000117.1 GCA_022775385.1 Clostridiales bacterium | reverse complement strand
ACAGCACGCGGTTGCAAACTGGAAGAGAATCATCCAGATTGCCGTTGACATGGGCGTACCGGTCATCAACACCGAGTTCTCGGGCGATCCGAATCAGCAGGAGATCTGCAACGGCATGTTCTTCCGTTCGATGGAGGAGCTGCTGCCGATCATCGAGCGCGAGGGTCTGCGCGTGGAGATTCAGTCCCACCCGTATGACTTCTGTGAGCTGAACGATGAGGCGTGTGACATCGTCAAGTCCTTCCGTTCCAAGAACCTCGGCTATGTCTACTCGGCATCGCACGGATTCTTCTACGATCAGGGCAAGGGCGACGTCCGCCACATGCTCAAGTATGCCGGCGACGAGCTGACCCATGTTCTGTTTGCAGACACCTACAACCAGACCAAGGACTGCCGCTACATCCTGAATCCGCCCTGGCTGAACCAGCGCGGCGCGGCGGACGTCACGATCCATCAGCACACCGCAATGGGCGAGGGCGAGGTCGATTTCCCGGGCATCTTCGAGACCCTGCGCGAGATGGACTTTGCCAACAAGCAGCTGAAGGCGGACGCACCGAAGGTCGGCGGCGACAACATTGCCTGTGTATCCTACTTCGGATTCCCGGAGAAGATGGACAAGCAGGCGCCGGAGGCACGCGAGATTCTGGAGCGCGAGCTGCTCGGCAAGTGAGCGAAACACATAGAAGATTCGCAGATTTGACAGAGAAATAGAGAAATAGAAAGAATTGAACAGAATCACAGAAAGAGGGAAATAAAATGAGTTTTTTGAGTTCCACTCCCTGGATTGTCATCACGTTCCTTGCGTTTACGATTCTCGTAGCGGTTATCGCAAGCGTTAAGACCAAGGGTGACAATCTGGAGTCTGCAGACGGCTACTTCCTGGCAAGCCGCAGCCTTCCGGGCGTTGTTATTGCAGGCTCCCTCCTGCTGACCAACCTGTCGGCCGAACAGCTGGTAGGTCTGAACGGTCAGTCCTGGCAGACCAACATGAGCCCGAGTGCATTCGAGGTCGGATCGATCTTCACCCTGCTCTTCCTGGCCCATTACTTCCTGCCGAACTACCTGAAGATGGGCACCAGCACCATCCCGGCGATGATGGAAGAGCGCTTCGGCAAAAATGTAAAGCTGATGTTCTCCGGAATTATCGTTGTGATGTATTCCATTCTGAACCTGCCGGTTATCCTGTACTCCGGCGCGGTTGCATTCGTACAGATCTTCAGCTTTGACAAGCTGTTCGGCGGCAATGAGTTCATGGCGATCGCTGTACTCTGTGTTGTCATCGGTGTTGTCGGTGCATGCTACGCAATCTTCGGCGGTCTGAAGGCGGTAGCCGTATCCGATACCATCAACGGTGTCGGCCTGCTGGTTGCCGGCTTCCTGATTCCGTTCATCGCGCTGGCTGCTCTCGGCCAGGAGACCTCCGGCGGCGGCATGATGGCCGGCTGGACCTACATCCTGAGCCATGAGCCGGCGAAGCTGAACGCATGGTCCGCATGGAATTCGGCACAGCCGAACCTGCCGTGGCCGCTGATCTTCACCGGTATGCTGTTCTCCAACCTGTACTGGTGGTGCTGCAACCAGTCCTTCGTACAGCGTTCTCTCGCTGCGAAGTCTCTGGCAGAAGGCCAGAAGGGCGCAATCTACTGCGGCTTCCTGAAGTGCCTTGGCCCGCTGTACCTGATTTTCCCGGGCATCATCGCTTACCACATGCCGTCCATCCAGGAGCGCATTCTGTCTTCCGCTTTCCCGATCGACATGGCATATCCGGCTCTGATCGCACATGTCGTTCCGAAGCCGATTATGGGCTTCTTCGCTGCTGTCCTGTTCGGCGCGATCCTGTCCTCCTTCAACTCCGTCCTGAACTCTGCCTGCACGATGTTCACGCTGGACATTTATCGTTCCACCATTGGCAAGAATGCATCCGATGCCAAGTGCGTTAAGGTCTCCAAGACCTACGGCACGCTCGCAGCAATCGTTTCGATCTGCATCGCTCCGTTCGTTGTGTACGCAAACGGTATCACTACCTTCCTGAACTCTCTGGCAAACTTCCTGTCCCTGCCGGTTCTGTGCACGGTACTCGGCGTTATCGCTTTCCGCCGTGTTCCGAAGTTCACGCCGTACCTGATTACGGTGATTCACTTCGTCACCTACGGTGTATTCCTGCTGCTCAAGCCGTGCTATCCGGGCACCACAGAGCAGATTCACTATCTGTATGCAATGGCAGTCCTGTTCCCGATCTACATGATTATCATGTTCATTCTGGACAAGACCAGCAAGGAGCCGGAGTACGTCGTACCGGACGTTCAGGCTGTCGATATGACTCCGTGGAAGTACCGCTGGCCGGTAACCATCGTTGGTTTGATTGTTGCTGCCGTATTCTATCTGGTATTCTCCCCGCTCGGCATCGCTGCCTGATTGCCATCGAGTACATTGTTTCAATCTGATAGGATATAACCGATTACAATCTTTATATCCTGTTATATGAGTTGGGCGGGATCTCCCGCATTCCGAAAAAGATGCGGGAGATCCCAACCAAAACACCATTCGCATTCACCCTTCGACCTGATTCAACCTCGAAATTTTCTTGAACCGGCGCCGCCTGGGCACACACGGTTCGGTTTCTATATATTGCGTTTTCCTAATATCCTTTATCTCTTTCTAACGTGAGTTCCCCCTCTCTCTCAACCTTTTGGGGAGCTCGCCGACAAACTGCGGCAGTACCCACTGCTGATTCTATATAGCATTTTGAACACTGCAAAATGTGCAGAAATACCGTTGAACGGTTGTTTCAAATCTTTATTTCTTCCATTTGCGTGTCTCCCGTATCCCGGCATTCGGCGGGAGACACACCGAACAAACCGTATCGCTCTTTGATGCGTTCATACCGATCAGCGCTTCGCGCGCCGATCTCTTCTCGATTGCGTTTTCCTAATATCCTTTATCTCTTTCAACTTGAACCGTCTGCTTTCCGGAACACCGCAGACGGTTCAAATTTTTATCAAAAAGCCGTTAATTCATCAAAAAACGAGGATGTTCTTGCGTGGAACGGGGAAATCTTGGTGAATCTTGCAATTGTTGAAAAAATTTTCAAATGACAGTTGAAAAAGTTACAGAAAAGAGTATAATGGATAATACGGGAATTTGCGAGAAGAACCCCAACACTTCTTCTCGGCCGAAAGGCAGCGATTCTCAATATATCCTTTATCTCTTTCAGAGAGAGAACCCCCTGCACATTCCGGAAACTTGTGCAGGGGGTTCGTTTTTTTTCAGCAGGATATGGATCACAAGACAGTCAGAAAGCTCTGGACACTTCCGATGTCGGAGAGAAGCTCCTGACGCTGTTTTCCGATCATCAGATCTTTATTCCGACGGGTGTAGGCATCGCTGCCGTACTGTCCGATGAACCATGTGGAGAAAAAGTTCGTGTTCAGTTCGGTGACAAATACGACCATCTCCTGACTGTCTCCAAATGCGGCTTCCAGAAAAGCAAAGGCGTGTTTCAGCTTTTCGGAGGCCGCAGTGCTCTGTTCTTCCATCTTCCGGACTTCAGACTGAAAACGGTCGGAGCAGAGAGTAAAACCGGTCTGCGGATCGCGGACGGCCTGCGCAGACAGCTCGGTGACGTCCTGCTCAAGCGCTTCGGCGGCGCGGCGCAGTGCGGCGGCTTCCCGCCGGTCGACCGAGGCGGCCTTCTGGCGGGTTTCGAACGTGCGGCGGATGCGCGACGCCTGCTCGGTGAGCAGATCGGACAGCGGTTCCCGCTCGAGATACCGCTTGACGGATTTCAGCGCATCGAACAGGGTGGTCACAAACAGGTCGTTGGCATAGGCGGTGGAAAACTCGGCTGTCAGCTTGCCGATGAGCAGACCGATGACGCTCAGACGCTCATCAAACGGTGCGTTCTGCAGCCGGTCGACCGCGGAGGCAGGAAGTGCGCCGGAGAGAATTTCGTCGATGTGATAGTCCGACTGATATTTGCGGAACAGATCATAATATGCGGCGAAGTCGCGCGCGATGCGGGGATGCTGGAGGTATTCCGCGATGACGGACTCGTCGACCGGCAGGGAGAGCGACTCGCAGGCGAGCAGGAACTGGGAGAGATCCTCCCATCCGCGTGCGGTGACAAAGGACTGTCCGTCCACGGTGGTTTCAAACGTGTAGAAGTGCTGTTTCTTGATGTCGAGATAGGAAAGAATCGCCGGATGGATGCGGTTTCGATAGGCGTATTTTTTCCAGACCTCGTAGTTTTCCTCGACATCGATGCGCTTGAGACGGTCGAGCGTGACGACGTCAAAATCACGCACGGATTTGTTGTACTCGGGAGGATTTCCGGCTGCCACGATCACCCAGCCCTCGGGGACGGCATGACTGCCGAAGGTCTTGCGCTGGAGAAACTGAAGCATGGTGGGCGCGAGCGTCTCGGAGACACAGTTGATCTCGTCGATGAACAAAATGCCCTCGCGCAGACCGGTCTCCTCCATCTTGTCATAGACCGAGGCGATGATTTCGCTCATCGTGTATTCGGTGATTGTATGCTCCGTGCCGCCATAGGTGCGCTGGGTGAGAAACGGAAGACCGATGGCGCTCTGCCGCGTGTGGTGGGTGATGGTATAGGATACCAGTGCAATGCCGCATTCGGCGGCGGCCTGCTCCATGATGGCGGTCTTGCCGATGCCCGGCGGTCCCATCAGCAGAATCGGACGCTGATGAACCGGCGGAATCCGGTATTCGCCGTCCTCGTCCTTGGCAAGGTAGGCGCGGACGGTATGGATGATTTCCTGTTTTGCGCGTTGAATATTCATGATTACAAACCTCTTTTGATATCGTCCTGACTCAGGACAAGCTGAATGGCCCACGGCGGGACCGGATGACCGGCATAGGTGTCGTCCAGAAAGACAAACGCGGCCGGATAGGGCGGACGCTTGTGCGGATACACGCCGAAACCGTCGGTAAAGAACAGCAGACCCTGCAGATGGGACAGCTCGCCCTGCTGCTGGAGCTGTTCGACATAGCGGAACACCGGACGGAAATCCGTGTCGCCGCTTCCTTTGACCTCGAACGTGCGCAGGGACTCGGTCAGACGGGTCGTGTCGGTGATTTTGAGATCCGACTGCACATCGGCGTCGCACTGGATGATGTGGACGTTGACGGTGCGGAAAAAACTGCCGCTGTCCAGAAGCATCGAGGCAGTCTGCTCGAGAAACTGCTGTACCAGCTCGCCGCTGCACGAGCCGGAGGTGTCCACCGCGATGACAAAATCGTGGATTTTTTTTGCCTCCCGGTACTCCAGCTCCTCGATCAGCGGGACATTTTTGTACAGCTGTAAGCTGTAATGATAAAACCCGTAGTCAAAGCTGTCTGGATCAATGCGGACCTCCTCGCGCGTCGCTGCGAATTTTTGGAGAAAGCGGCGGTAATCCACGCGCGGACGATTGCCGATGTGCAGCTGCTGCAGGAGATTTCCCGCCATGAGCGTCAATTCCTGATGAAAGGTCTCCATGGAGGTTTGCGTTTTCTGGCTGATGTCCTGCCATTTCTGCTCGACCTCGTCCCGGTCGGGCGGGTCGGGATTGCCGGACGGCTCATCGCCGGAGGACTGCGGTTTGGATTTGACATCCTGCAGTTCCTCCCAGAATTTGTGGTCATCGGAGAGAAACTCCCGCTGCATGCCGCACTTGACGGGATAGGGGAGAGTCTGAATGACCGGATAAATCTGTTCGGCGTTGAGTACGGAGAGTTTCAGACTGTCATAGTATTCCTGACGGCGGTCGGTCACGAGCCGCTGTACGCAGGGATATGCCAATGAATCCAAAATGGATTCGACCGCAATGTCGCAGGCAAGATTCCAGTCCTCCGGCTCCCGTCCGGATGCCTGTGTCATGTGACGGAAAATGCAGTGCAGCACCATGTGCAGATAGGTGCGGTTGACGCCGACCGGATCGTCCTGATAGGCAGAGATCAGATAGTTCGGGTTATAGAAGAGATGAACACCGTCGGTGGCGATGGTTCTCGTATTGAGATTCAGATCGAAGGACAGCGCGGACAGGGCGAGGTCGAGATAGCGCATGGAAAGATACAGCTCACTGCGCGACAGTGACAAAATGCGGTCTCCGATGCGGATGAGCTTTTCGTGCAGGGCGTTCATCAAACTCCTCCTTTTACAGGACAAAGCGGCGGCGCGCCTGTCCGAATTGCGTGAGGCGGTAGTCCATGAGCAGACTGACGCCCTCGGCAAAGTCGTGCTCGGATGCGGCGGCGACGGCGGACTCCACCGTATCGCGCGGGAGCAGTCTGTGGTCAAGCAGCAGCTGCAGACGGGGAATGCTGCGCAACCGGACCACTTCATCCACAATTTCCTCGATATGATCGGAAAGATAGGACAGATAGCTGTCCCGCGCGGCGGATCGCAGCTGATAGGGATAGAGCAGACGAGAGAACGCAATGGCGCGGACAGTGTGCGGCTCATCCTCGCGCACGGCGCGCGGGAATGTCCGGTCGTATTCTGCGAAATCGACCCCGTTCCGCGCAACGCACATCCGGTAGTAGGAGCCGGAGCCGTAGGTCACGGAGCGGAACTCGCGCGGCGGAATGATTTCCTGAAATTCGTAGTCGTATTCCGGAAACAGTAGTACGGCGGTTTGGTTGTCCTCGGTTTGAATGGTCAGCGTGACCTCGTTGCAGAAGTCGGTGACAATACTTTTGAGATAGGTCAGACCGCGGACGGAGATTTGATGCAGACTGCGGCAGTTTTTGAATGCACCGTCCCCGACGGAGTGAAGACCGCGCTGAAGAATCAGCTGTTCCAGAGAGGCACAGTTGTAGAAGGTGTGGTTGCCGATGGCGTCCACACTTTCGGGGAGTGCAACGCGCCGCAGGGCGGAGAGGTCGGAAAAGGCATAACTGCCGATTTCACAGACCGGCAGTCCGTTCCACTCCGACGGAACAGTGAGATAAGCGGTATCGCGGGTGCACTTTGTCAGCACGGCGCCACGCCGTGTCTGCTGAAAAACAAAAGGTTCCATGAAAATGATCAGGTCCTTTCCTGTACAATGATCGACATTATTTTACCACGCGGCCGGCGGCTTTGCCACTGAAAAATTGGATTCTGCGGGACGGGGGGCGCTGGGATTGTGCGGAAATTTCGATGCGGGAATAATAAAAGATATCTTTATACAATCTTAATACCATGCGGAAAATTATTTTACGGTCTTTATCTTCGGTACCACATAATAATAGTGAAATAAAAGGGGATTTTTTATGGGTAAATTTGCAAGAAGAAAAACACTGACCTCGTTTCAGGTCATTATTCTGGGATTTGCATGCGCCATTCTGCTGGGTGCACTGCTTTTGATGCTCCCGATTTCAAGTCAGGAACGGCATATGACATCCTTCCTCGATTCGCTGTTCACATCGACCTCCGCCGTGTGTGTGACCGGTCTGGTTCTGCATGACACGGCAACCTATTGGTCGGCATTCGGACAGGCGGTGATCTTGATTTTGATTCAGATCGGCGGAATGGGTGTGGTCACTGTGGCCGTGTCATTTGCCATGATTTCCGGCCGCAAGATTTCTCTCATGCAGCGCAGTACGATGCAGGAAGCGATCGCGGCGCCGAAGGTCGGCGGCATTGTCCGGCTGACCGGGTTTATCATCCAGATGACGCTGGTGTTTGAGTTGATCGGAGCCGTCCTGATGGGACCGGTTTTCTGCCGGGATTTCGGAATACGGGGAATCTGGATGGCTCTGTTTCATTCGATCTCGGCGTTCTGCAACGCCGGCTTTGATCTGATGGGTGTCCGCGGGGAGTTTTCCTCCCTGACCACCTATGCGGACAATCCGGCAATCACGCTGACAATTATGGCGCTGATTATTATCGGCGGCATCGGATTTCTGACATGGGATGATATTCACATCAACAAGTGGCATATCCGTAGATACCGGATGCAGAGCAAAGTCATTCTGACGACAACAGCGGTGCTTCTTGTGATTCCGGCGGTTGTATTTTTTTCTTTTGAGTTTCAGACACTGCCGCTCGGAGAGCGGATTTTGAAATCGCTGTTTCAGGCGGTCACGCCTCGAACGGCGGGATTCAACACCGCAGATCTGACCGTGATGAGTGAATCGGCGCAGTTCATCATTATCGTGCTGATGCTGATCGGCGGCTCGCCCGGATCGACGGCGGGCGGCATGAAAACCACGACGATTGCCGTCATGATCGGCAATGCGCTGGCGGTGTTCCGGCGAAAGGAAGACGCCCATTTCTTTGGACGGCGCATCGAGGAAGACGCGGTCAGAACTGCGGCCACCGTTTTCTCCATGTATGTCATGCTTCCGGTCATCGGCGGACTTGTCATCAGTATGGCAGAACATCAGCCGATCCTGATCTGCTTGTTTGAAACCGCGTCGGCAATCGGCACGGTCGGTCTGACGCTCGGTCTCACACAGAGTCTGGGCGTGATTTCCCAGCTGATTCTCATTGGGCTGATGTTTTTTGGACGGGTCGGCGGACTGACGCTGATTTTCGCTGCGTTGTCCGGCGTGCGCAAAAACGTATCTCGTCTGCCGCAGGAAAAAATTACAGTAGGATAAAGAGGTGTTCACGATGAAATCCATTCTTTTGATCGGATTAGGTCGATTTGGAAAGCATATTGCGCTGCAGCTGAGTCAGCTCGGCCATCAGGTCATGGCGGTTGACCATGTGGAGGAGCGCGTGGAGGCGGTACTCCCATTTGTCACCAATGCGCAGATCGGCGACAGTACCAATGCGGATTTTCTGGAATCGCTGGGAATCCGGAATTTTGATGTATGTATCGTTGCGATCGGCAATGACTTTCAGAGCTCGCTGGAGACTACCTCCCTGCTCAAGGAGCTGGGAGCGAATCTCGTCGTATCCCGCGCGACGCGGGATGTGCAGCAGAAATTCCTGCTGCGCAACGGCGCGGATGAGGTGGTCTATCCGGAAAAACAGCTGGCAAAATGGGTTGCCATCCGTTATACTGCGGATCATATCATCGACTATGTCGAACTGGACGGCGATCATGCCATGTTCGAGGTTCCCACCCCGCGCGGATGGATCGGCCGAACGGTTGGACAGATTGACATCCGCAAGAAATATAATATCAATATTATGGGACTCAAGAGAAACGGAAAGCTGGAGATGGTTGTGACGCCGGACACGGTGCTGTCCGGAGAGGCAACCATGCTGGTAATCGGTGAATATAAGGATTTGCAGAAGTGTTTCCATATTTGAATGAGAGAACACAGAACAATTGACGGCTCAAGCGGCAAGAGGTGAGAATATGAAAAATATGGTCTTGATTGCGGCGGCACTGATGGTGCTGGTTGTAGGTTTTTTGGCGATTACCATGCTGGGCCGCGTACTGGCGAGACAGCGTGAGCGGAATGCTGTGGAGCCGCTGCGGGTCGGTATGCCGCATCATATGACGGCCGACAGCATCAAAAAGGCAGAGCGCGCATTTGCCGCGGCTTATCCGAATGTACCGCTTGAAATGGTCTGCAGAAGTCATGCGGAATTGCTCCGCGAGCTGGAAGAGGATCAGCTTGATGTCATCCTGACCGGAGGAAACGAAAGGTTTCCGTCGGCGGAGGAGTTTCATATCCGAAGCATTTCCGGGAATCGTGCGCCGGAATCCGCGGAGACCGGCAGGGATGCAAGGGAATCAAATACCAAAGCACACACGGTACAATATGCGCTGTGGAGAAGAAATCCGAGGCGCTGCGCGGCGGACGGCTTTGTCGACTGTCTGACAGCGGCGGAGGCAGAAGATAGCGCACGGCAGAAAACTATGATATAATTTCGGTTGAAAGCAGGGCGGAAGCCGCGTATTTGGTGTGGGGAGGAATGAATCATGGACATGCCGCAAAAGCGGAATTGGGTGGAACGGATTGCCGAGAACGCGCCCGATCTGTGGATTCATATTATTCCGGATACCGATTTGACTGAGGGATACCGCCCGTCGAAGAAAACTGCTGCGGCTTTGTTCCGGATGACTGTCCGCGATATCGTCAAAACCATCCTGCTTTTGGCGCTTGCCACGGGAATTGGTTTGGGGTTTTATCAGCTGGGCTTCACGGAAGTCAATATCACAATGGTATATATCTTTACGGTATTGATCATTTCGGTTATCACCACCAGCCGTTTGTGTGGTCTGGCGGCCTCGATTTCCACCGTATTGATCTTTAATTTTATCTTCACAGAACCGCGGTTTACCTTGCAGGCATATGACAGCGGATACTCGATTACATTTTTGATTATGTTTCTGGCGTCATTTCTGACCGGTTCGCTGGCTTCTAAACTGAAGGAGATTGCGAAACTGTCGTCGCAGTCGGCATTTCGAACCAAAATTCTGTTGGAGACCAACCAGCTGATGCAGAAACAGCAAGATCCCAACGGCGTTTTTACTGCGACGGCTCAGCAGCTGACCAAGCTGCTTCGGAAAAACCTTGTTGTTTATCCGGTTGAAGGCAGCGGACTGAGCGAGCCGCGTGTGTTCTGGATATCGGAGGACGAGACAAACGACTGGCTGTGTACCGAGGAAGAAAAATCGGTTGCAGCCTGGGTAAAGGCCAACAACAAGCATGCGGGGGCGACGACGGATACATTTTCCGGCGCGCGGTGTCTGTATCTGGCGATCCGTGTCAACGATCAGGTTTACGGTGTCATCGGCATTCAGATGGACGATGTGCCGCTGGATTCGTTTGAAAACAGCATTCTGCTTTCCATTCTTGGCGAGTGCGCTATGGCGCTGGAGAGCATGAAAAACGCCAAGGAAAAAGAGAAAGCTGCGATCCTCGCAAAGAATGAACAGCTTCGTGCGAATCTGCTGCGCGCCATTTCGCATGATCTGCGCACACCGCTGACATCTATTTCCGGCAATGCAAGCAATCTGCTGGCGAATTATCAAAAGCTGGATGACAGTATGCGGGAGCGCGTGTTTGAGGATATCTACGATGATTCCATGTGGCTGATCAATCTGGTGGAAAATCTGCTGTCGGTCACACGCATTGAAGACGGCAGAATGCATTTCAACTTTTCCGCCGAGCTGATGGATGAGGTCATCGCCGAGGCACTGCGGCATATCAGCCGCAAGGGGGCGGAGCACACCATCACGGTTCACAGCGAGGAGGAGTTTCTTTTCGCGCAGATTGATGCGAGACTGATTGTTCAGGTTGTCATCAATATTGTGGACAATGCGATCAAATATACGAAGCCCGGTTCGCATATTGATATCCGTATGCGGAAATGCGGAAAGATGGTGGAAGTATCCGTGGCAGACGATGGTCCGGGCATTCCGGATGAGGCAAAGCCGCGGGTATTTGACATGTTTTACAGTGAGGCAAACCGGATTGTCGACAGCCGCCGCAGTCTCGGACTGGGACTTGCACTGTGCAAGTCCATTGTGACGGCGCATGGGGGGACAATTGAGGTATCTGACAATATTCCGGTCGGTACCGTCTTTACATTTACACTGCCGGCAGGGGAGGTAGAACTGCATGAATAAACCGTTGATACTGGTCGTGGAGGACGATGCGGCAATCCGCAATCTGATCACAACGACCCTCCGGGCAAACGAGTATCGCCATCTGGTTGCCCCAACCGGCGAGACGGCGCTGTTGGAAGCCGCATCGCACAATCCGGATATTGTCCTGCTGGATCTCGGCCTGCCCGATTTAGATGGTGTGGAGGTCATCCGAAGAATCCGTTCCTGGTCCAACATGCCGATTATCGTCATCAGTGCGCGCAGTGAGGACTCGGATAAAATTGAAGCGCTGGATGCCGGTGCGGACGACTATCTGGTGAAACCGTTCTCGGTGGAAGAGCTGCTCGCACGTCTGCGCGTGACTCAGCGCCGGCTGGCTTATATGAGCACGGAAACGATGGCGGCAAACTCGGTGTTTGTCAACGGCAGTCTGCGCGTCGATTATGCGGGAGGCTGTGCCTATCTGGACGGCGAGGAGATTCATCTCACGCCGATTGAGTATAAACTGCTGTGCTTGTTGTCCAGAAACGTGGGAAAGGTGCTGACCCATACCTTCCTGACCCAGAGTATCTGGGGACGCAGCTGGTCCAATGACGTCGCTTCTCTGCGAGTGTTTATGGCGACGCTCCGCAAAAAGCTGGAGGCAAAACCGGACTCTCCGCAGTATATACAGACCCACATCGGCGTGGGATACCGGATGCTGAAGGTGGAGTGAGCAAAATAAAAAGCCTGGAGTGCGGCGGCGCTCCGGGCTTTTGTGTGTTGGAGCAGATAACGGGAGTCGAACCCGCCTGTCCAGCTTGGGAAGCTGGCGTTCTACCGATGAACTATATCTGCAT
>JALFIV010000114.1 GCA_022775385.1 Clostridiales bacterium | reverse complement strand
GCAGGTCTTGCTACCTCATTAAAGGATATTGTGGTAACCGATATACCGGAAAACCAGTAACCCAGTAAACCGGAAAAAGAGAGAGCTTTGACGCTCTCTCTTTTCTGTGATACGTATAGTTTGAAGCATGTGTTCATATAGTAGAGCACACAAGAATACATAGGAGGGAATGTAAAATGAAGCGCAAACAATTGCCCATCATCATCCTGCTGATCGTCATCATAGGAGTGGCGTTTTTTTCGATCACACGAAAGAATTCTGACAACATCGAAAACCACCATCCCGGAAGCATCGAAATGAATACAGACGAACACAGCACCGAAACAGAGACGGAGAAAAGCGCAGATGCGGTTGAACTGACTGCAGAGGAATGGCAGGCATTGATACTGGACGCGCTGGGCTGTGCAGATATGCAGGCGGAGACTGCAATTTCTTCCGAAAACGAAATGACGATTTCCGGGAAACTCCCCAAGGAAACCATCACAAACTGGCTGAGCGATGCCGATGAGGATTCCAAGGGGATGTATCAGTCTATTCTTTCGTTCATGCCGGACTCACTGGATACCAGTTTGACCTGCCAGATCGACAGCTCGGATGGAAAAGTCAAGCTTTCTGGTACTTCCATGACTGTCGCCGGTATTGACGTTCCCATGGATGTTCTTGGCGGCATCTGGCCTTCTGTAAATGATACGCTCAATCAGTCTCTGAAAGAGAAAACGGATTCTGTCAGTTCTGTCCGTACAGAAAACGGCAAGATAATTCTAGAGCCTTGATACAACGAAATACAGAAAAACAGCAGAGGATTGAGATCCTCTGCTGTTTCAGCATTTCATCACTTTGCGGCATTGGAGAGCGCACGATTCAACCAGATATAACCGATATCGAGTGCGTCATACAATCCCTTTTTCTCCGCCTTTTTCACAACACGATCCTTGGGCGGAACGCTCGGAGAGGTCTGCTGCAGCTGCACCAGAACGCGGGTTGCAACGTCCAAATCCTTAACCTTCTTTGTTTCGAGAATCTGGAGCATAATGATATAGCGATCACTCATACTGCCATAATAGATAATGTTCTCATGACGCATCAACGGATGACCCTTGTATTCCAGGATTCCGTCTGCATCTTTTTTCTTGGAGGACACAGTAGACATAGAAAAACTCCTTTCTCAATTTCTTGCACAATAATATAAGTATAGCATGCATCGAATAAGATGTCAAAAAAAATTCAGAATTCCGTTGAAATGAAAAGCACGGAACAATCAGTTCCGTGCTTTTTGGCCATATTGATTTACAAATCCAGATATTTTGTAATCAGTTCCTGCATGAGCTCGTCGCGATCGATCTTGCGAATCAAACTCCGTGCATTGTTGTGATTCGTAATGTAAGTTGGATCTTCCGAGAGCAGATAACCGACGATCTGATTGATCGGATTGTAGCCCTTCTCCTTGAGGGCCTCATATACTGCTTGAAGAGCAACTTTCATCTCCTGATTATTGTCCTCTTTCAAAGAAAACTTTCTGGTTCCGTCAAGCATAGTGGGCCTCCTTTCAACTTACTTCAATCATAATACAAAATCACCAATTTGTAAAGCTTATTTCCGGAGTTTTGCAGCAAATTTCTCTTCCAGAGTCGAAATTGCCTTGTTCATAGCCTCATCACATTCCGAATCTGTAAGAGTTCTGTCACTTCTGCGAAGCTTCAGCGAATAGGCAACGCTCTTCTTTCCCTCTGGAATATTCTTACCTCTATATACATCAAACAAGGAAACAGACTCCAGAATAGTGCCGACCGCCTTCTCAATCGCCTTCTGCATATGCGCAACCGGAATGACGTCATCACAGAGAACCGCGATATCGCGGGTAGATGCCGGATACTTCGGCAGCGGATGATAGACATTCTCCGGTGCGACATTGGCAAACATCAGATCGACGTTCAGCTCTGCTGCAAGAATCTCCGCGCCGGTGCCGTACTTCTTGGCAACCAGCGGATGGATGGTGCCGAATACGCCGATTTCCGTCTCTCCGGACAGGATACGTGCGCAGCGGCCCGGATGGTACGACGGATTGTCGGTAACCGGTTCAAAGGAGATGTCCGCAATGCGGCAGCCCTCCAGAATCTTCTCAATCACGCCCTTGAACTCGAAGAACGAGAGACGGCCATAAGAACCGAGCGTCAGTACATGCGGCTCATCCGGCAGCTGTTCCGGATTGACTGTACCGTCGTCATTGAGCTTCGGCAGATAGACCTTATAAAGCTCATACAGGCTTGCGGTCTCATTGCGGTGGTTCAGGTTGTGCATCAGAGATTCCAGCATAGACGGAAGGGAAGTAGTGCGCATGACGCTGAACTCCGTACCGAGCGGGTTGAGAATCTGAACCGACTTGCGCTTGATGCTGTCCGCCGGAAGTGCAATGTCGTCATACATCTTCGGATTGCCGAAGGAGAAGTTGAATGCTTCGTCGAAACCGCAGGTACGGGCGATCTCACCGATCTTTTTCTCAAAGACCTGCTCCGGTGTCAGTGCACCCAGAACTGCTTCGCCGCCGAACAGCGTGGTCGGAATGTTGTCATAGCCGTACAGACGGGCAACCTCTTCCGCCACGTCGCACATACGGGAGATATCGGTGCGGAAGTGCGGAACAATGACCTCGCCGTTTTCCACTTTAAAACCGAGCTTGTTCAGATATGCAATCTGTTCCTCTGCCGTCAGATCAATACCGAGCAGGGCGTTGATCTTTTCCGGCTCGAACGGGAGACGCTTGTTTTCTGTGCTGGTGGTATCGACATCAATGATACCGTCGACAACCTCGCCGGCGCCCAGCATCTCAACCAGCTCACAGGCACGATTGACTGCATCCACGGTCATGCGGGGATCCAGACCCTTTTCAAAGCGGCCGGATGCCTCGGTACGCATGCCGAGCTTCTTCGCGGTAACACGGACGGTTGCGCCGTGGAAGTTTGCCGACTCAAAGACAACCATGTTGGTGGAGTCCGTGATCTCGGAATCGTAACCGCCCATGACGCCGGCAACAGCGGTCGGACGGCTGCCGTCCGCGATGCAGACCATGTTCTCATCCAGCTCATGCATCTGACCGTCCAGCGTTTCGATGCTCTCACCGGCAGCCGGGCGGCGGATGACAATCTTCTGATCCTTCAGGCAGGCATAGTCGAATGCATGCATCGGCTGGCCGTATTCCAGCATGACATAGTTGGTGATATCGACAATGTTGTTGATCGGGCGGACACCGGCAGCATGCAGACGCTCGCGCATCCACGCCGGAGACGGCTCGATCTTGATATTCTTGACCAGACGTGCAGTATAACGCGGGCAGAGATCCGGAGCCTCATTGGTGATGCTCAGATGCTCGTTGATATCGCCACCGCAGCCCTTGACAACCGGCGTGTGCAGCTTGAGCTCACGGTCAAAGGTCGCCGCAGTCTCACGCGCCAGACCGATGACACTCATGCAATCCGGACGGTTGGACGTGATCTCAAATTCAGCAACATACTCATCCAGACCGACAACTGTGCGGATGTCAACGCCAACCGGCGTGCCCTCCGGCATAAGCAGCAGACCTTCCGGATCGCCGTACGGCGTATCGTTCAGCGTCAGGCCGAGTTCCTCGAACGAGCACATCATGCCGTTGGACGGAACGCCGCGCAGCTTGCCCTTGGTAATCTTGATACCGCCCGGAAGGGTGGACTTGTGCAGGGCAACCGGAACAACACTGCCGACAATTGCGTTCGGTGCACCGGTTACAATCTGAATCGGCTCGTCCTTACCGACATCTACCTGGCAGATAACCAGATGATCGGAGTCCGGATGGGGAACATTGGACAGGATTTTTCCGGTAACAACATTTTTGAACTCGCGGCCGAGATAGACAACTTCCTCAACCTTGGAGCCGGACATGGTCATTTTGGCATCGTATTCCTGATTGGAAATGCCGTCCATATCCACAAATTCGGAAAGCCAGCTCATAGGCAGCTTCATGTTTCATTCCTCCAAATCTATATAATTTGATACTGTCTGTGTTTAGAACTGGTGCAGGAAACGCACATCGTTCTCGTAGAAATTGCGGATATCTGTGATCTTAAACCGGCCCATGACCAGACGCTCCAGACCGATGCCGAAAGCATAGCCCGAATACTCATCCGGATCAATGCCGCAGACCTCGAGAACCTTCGGGTGAACCATGCCGCAGCCCAGAATTTCAATCCAGCCCTCACCGTGGCATACCGAACAATTCGGATCCTTGCCGTGGCACTGGAAGCACTGATAGTCCATCTCTGCGGACGGCTCGGTGAACGGGAAGTGGTGCGGACGGAAGCGGACAACCGTCTCCTCGCCGTACAGCTTCTTCGCAAACATTTCCAGAATGCCCTTCAGATCGGACATGCGGATGCCTTTGTCGATGACCAGACCTTCGATCTGATGGAACAGCGGGGAATGGGTCGCATCGACGTCATCGCTGCGGAATACACGGCCCGGTGCAATGATGCGGATCGGCGGCTTCTTGTTTTCCATCGTGCGGATCTGAATCGGAGAGGTCTGCGTGCGGAGAACGACGTTGTCGGATACATAGAAGGTGTCCTGCGTATCGCGTGCCGGATGATCCTTCGGAATGTTCAGGGCTTCGAAATTGTAGTAGTCGGACTCGACATCCGGACCCTCTGCGACAGAGAATCCCATGCCGATAAAAATATCCTTGACTTCATCCAGAACAAGATTGATCGGATGCTTCTTGCCGATCGGAATTTCAGTGCCCGGCATCGTGACATCCAGTGTCTCGCTCTTGAGCTTGCGCTCGAGGGCAATTGCTTCCAGACGCTCCTTGTTCTCAGCCAGACCCGCTTCAATCGCAGAGCGGAGGTCATTGACCATCTGACCAAACGCCGGACGTTCCTCCGGAGAGAGGCTGCGCATATTCTTCATCAGAGCCGTGACCTCACCCTTTTTGCCGAGGTATTTGACGCGGATCGCATCAAGCTCACGGGAGTCAGCACAGGCAGCCATAGCCTCTGCAGCCATCTCCCGAATGGATTGTAATTTTTCCTTCATTCAAGAACAACTCCTTGCTGTTATTTTACAAAAACAAAACCTCTCATCCCCTTGACACAAACATAAGGGACGAAAGGTTACACAGGCACTTCCGCGGTACCACCCGAATTCCCGCGTACGCGGGCACTCAACAGCCGTAACGTGGCATTCCGCCGATGCGTTTCTTCACCGGAGCTCCCGGGCGAACTTCTCCATCCCATGCAGCAGGCAGCTTCCAGCCGATGACTGCCTTTCTCTGTTTCTGCAGAGAGAACGGATACTCTTCCCGTTCCTCGCCTGTTTCTTTATGCAATATACAATTATTTATATCACATTTTACTGCAGAGTGCAAGGCATGAAACAGAAAAAGTTCCCCGAATCATGGCTTCTTTACTTGTCTTCCAGCTTTTTGGATGCCAGAAACGTCATCAATATTCCCAGAAGGATCAAAACTGCGGTACAGACAACCAGAATCTTTCCGAAATCCTTCCAATAACTCAGGGCAAGGAGCAGGGCGCCGGCAGAGATGAACACGCCCCAGAGTCCCTCTTGACGAACGTATTGATCAGCAGATTCTTTGGTATACTTATCATAGATCGTTTTATTGAGCAGCGCCTTATCCGTAATCAGCTCATACAGGCTGACGATCAGCAGCATAACACCCGCAACACCGAAAATAATAGTGGAACCGTTCATTTTGTGTTTCTCCTTCCGGTCTGTTATCATTGTCTCTATTCTAACACAGTTGCGTTCCAATAGCAAACTATACCACTTTACACACATTGGAAGCAAAAGGGAGAGAAAATACGCCTTTTCCACCTTGACAACCCACTATAAACATATTATAATAATTGAGATTTGAATAGCAGACGCAGAAGAAGAGGAGTACGCATTCCCCTCCAGCACAGAGAAAAGGCGGTCGGTGCAAGCCTTGGCGGAGAGATGCGGAAGGTCGCTTCGGAGTCGGCAGACTGAACCGTCAGTAGGTCTGCCCGGTAAGCCCCGTTATCGGCTTTTGAGTGCATGTTTCGACATGAATTTTAGGTGGTACCACGGAGAGTTTGTCTTCGCCCTGAATCGGGGCGGAGGCTTTTCTTTTTTCTGCGGCCTTTTTTGCTAAGAGAAGATACCAGTTATATTATATCATAATGAAGGGAGACTGTTTGCTGTGACAAACGAACTGCCAAAGACGTATGATCCCAGTGCGACAGAGGAAAAGCTCTATCAGAAATGGGAAGAAAACGGCTACTTCAATGCAGAAGTAGATGAGAACAAAAAACCGTATACGATTGTCATTCCGCCCCCGAATGTCACGGGTCAGCTGCACATGGGCCATGCATTTGACGAAACCCTGCAGGATATTCTGATCCGTACCAAGCGCATGCAGGGCTATTCTGCACTGTGGATGCCGGGTACCGACCATGCCGGTATCGCAACACAGATCAAGGTAGAGGAGAACCTCCGCAAGGAGGAGGGTCTGACCCGCTACGATCTCGGCCGAGAGAAGTTCCTCGAGCGCGTCTGGGACTGGAAGAACCAGTACGGCAACCGCATCATCGAGCAGCTGAAGAAGCTCGGCTCCTCCTGTGACTGGCGCCGTGAGCGCTTCACGATGGACGAGGGCTGTTCCAAAGCGGTCAAGGAAGTCTTTGTCAACCTGTACAACAAGGGTCTGATCTACAAGGGCTCCCGCATCATCAACTGGTGCCCGCATTGTGCAACCGCACTGTCCGATGCCGAGGTTGAATATGAAACGCAGCCAGGCAAGCTGTGGTATATCAAGTATGATATCAAGGATTCCGACGAATGTGTTATCGTCGCAACCACCCGTCCGGAGACCTTCATGGGCGATACCGGCGTTGCAGTCAATCCGAACGACGAGCGCTATCAGCATCTGATCGGCAAAAAGGCAATCCTGCCGATCATCGGACGTGAGATCCCGATCTTTGCCGACGATTATGTCGATAAGGAATTCGGTACCGGCTGTGTCAAGACCACGCCGTGCCACGACCCGAACGACTTTGAGATGGGTCTGCGCCACAATCTGGAGCAGATTCTGGTGTTCAACGACGATGCAACCGTCAATGCAAACGGCGGCAAATACGAGGGTATGGACCGCTACGAGTGCCGCAAGGCGGTCATTGCAGATCTGGAGGCAGAAGGCCGTCTGGTCAAGATCGAAGATCACACTCACAACGTCGGCACCTGTTATCGCTGCGGTACGACAGTTGAACCGATCACCTCGGCACAGTGGTTTGTCAAGATGGCGCCGCTGGCGAAGGACGCGATGCGCGTTGTCGAAGAGGGCGAAATCAAGTTCGTTCCGGATCGCTTCAGCAAGACCTATATGCGCTGGATGGAGAATGTCCACGACTGGTGCATCTCCCGTCAGCTGTGGTGGGGTCATCAGATTCCGGCATACTACTGCGACGACTGCGGTGAGATGACGGTTTCCAAGGAAGATGTCACGGTCTGCCCGAAGTGCGGCGGTACCCACATCCATCAGGAAGAAGACGTTCTGGACACCTGGTTCTCGTCCGCGCTGTGGCCGTTCTCTACGCTCGGATGGCCGGACAAGACCAAGGAGCTGGAGTACTTCTATCCGACGGATACGCTGGTCACCGGCTATGATATCATCTTCTTCTGGGTTGCCCGCATGATTTTTTCCGGCATGGAGCACATGAAGGAAGTACCGTTCAAGACGGTTTATATTCACGGTCTGGTCCGCGATGAGCAGGGACGCAAGATGTCCAAATCACTGGGCAATGGCATTGACCCGCTGAAGGTCATCGAGCAGTACGGCGCAGACGCGCTGCGCTTCACGCTTGCAACCGGCAATTCGCCCGGAAACGATATGCGCTATTCTCAGGCACGTGTTGAGGCAAGCCGCAACTTCTGCAATAAGATCTGGAATGCATCCCGCTTCATCCAGATGAATCTGACCATTGACAAGGTTCAGCTTCCGGAAAAGCTGACCATGGAGGACAAGTGGATTCTGTCCCAGTACAACACGCTGGTTCAGGATGTCACCACCAACATCGACAAGTACGAACTGGGTATTGCTGCGCAGAAGTTGTACGACTTTATCTGGGATGTATTCTGCGATTGGTATATTGAGATTGCAAAGACCCGTCTGCAGAATAAGGATGATGTAGAGACCTGCGAGAATGTTCAGAACGTCCTCTGCTATGTTCTGTCCGGTGCAATGCAGCTGCTCCATCCGTTTATGCCGTTCATCACGGAGACGATCTGGCTCGCACTGCCGCATGAGGGCGAAACCATCATGCTTTCCCAGTGGCCGACGTACCGCGAGGATCTGTGCTTCGCCAAGGAAGAGGGTCAGATGGAACTGCTGATGGAGAGCATCCGTGCAATCCGCGTACGCCGAAATGAGATGAATGTCCCGCCGTCCCGCAAGGCGCAGGTCTATGTTGTCACCGGAGAGGAGCACCGTGATGTTTTTGCCGATGGCAAGGCATGCTTCCTCAAGCTGGCATATGCAAGTGATCTGACAGTTCAGTCCGAGGCACCGGCAGATGCCGCAAAGATGGTTTCCATCGTAACCGGCGATGTCCAAATGTATCTGCCGATGAATGAGCTGATCGATTTCGACAAGGAGCGTGCCCGCCTGAACAAGGAGCTCAGGAAGGCAGAAAAGGATCTGTCCTTTATCGAAAAGAAGCTTGGAAATCCGGGCTTCCTGAACAAGGCGCCGGAAGCTGTTGTCGAAGGTGAAAAGGTCAAGTCAGAGAAGCTGCGCGAGCAGATCGCAAAGCTGAATGAAAGCCTTGCATCCCTTGGAGAATAATTATGGAATCCATTCAGCAGACGCTGGAGATGATTCATTCCCACGGCAGATTCAGCGGAACACCGAGTCTGAACCGCATCCGTGCACTGATGCATGCGCTCGGTGATCCGCAGTGTTCCCTCCGCTTCGTCCACATTGCGGGGACGAACGGGAAGGGGAGCACAGCCCTGCTGACTGCCGCGGCACTGGAACAGAGCGGATATCGAACCGGTTTGTTTATCTCTCCGTATGTTCTGGATTTCCGCGAGCGGATTCAGATCGACCGTCAGTGGATTTCGGCTGAAGAGCTCTCTGCTTACGCCGCCCGCGTAGCACAGGCAGAGCATAACCTGCATCTGGCTGAAGGGGAGACCATCGGGGAATTCGAATTTACCACCGCACTCGCCTTGCTGTATTATGCAGAAAAGAACTGTGATATCGTCGTGCTCGAGGTTGGACTCGGCGGCCGGTTTGACGCCACAAACGTTATTGATGCGCCGGAGGCGGCGGTGATCACGCATATCGCACTCGATCACATGGCGGTTTTGGGAAACACCGTGGAAGAAATTGCCGCGGACAAAAGCCATATCGTCAAGCCCGGTACCGTTTTGATCTGTGCGCCCAAACAGCCCGGCGGCGTTCCCGAGGTTCTCATGCAGCGTTGTCATGAGGTAAATGCGGATTACATCGAAACACTCTCTCCCGAGTTGATTTCGAGCGATTTCAGCGGCAGCAAGTTCATCTGTAAAGGACATGAGCTTTCCATCAGAATGATCGGTTCTCATCAGATAGAGAATGCCGCCACCGCGTATGAAGTCCTGCTTTGCCTCCGCAAAAAAGGCTGGCCAATTCCGGATCTTGCCATTGAGCGGGCATTTGCCTCTGCACTGATGCCGGCACGTCAGGAGGTTGTCTCCGAAGATCCGCTCCTGATGATTGACGGCGCGCACAATCTGGATGGTGTCAGTGCTCTGTGTACGACGCTCGATGAGATGCTCCCGCCCGGCGGGATTTCTCTGATTCTCGGCATGGTTGAGGACAAACAATACCGGGAGTGTATTGCGATGCTGACACGCCGCGCCGACAATGTCTATGCGGTCGCGGCGGATACGCCTCGCTCTATTCCCAGTTCGCAAATCGCGTCTTGTGTCCGTGAGTTTTCTCCCTATACAAACGCATTCGACTGTGGCGATGTACGCTCCGCACTGCGGCGTGCCCGTGCCTCTGCATACGAAGACGATGTCATTGTGGTATGCGGATCGCTGTATGTCGCTTCAGAAGCCGAAAAGATTCTTCGCGGCGACAGAAAGTACTAAGAAAAAAATATAGTATTCCCTATAATAGAGCTGTTCGGATGAGCAGCTCTATTTTTTATTCTCATAGTAAGGAGGGCGATCATGAAACTGTCACACATCCGCATTCCTCAGGGGATTCTTATCCGTTTCAGCGGTGAATTGGATCATCACGAGGCCGGAAAATGCATCGAATATCTGGAAAAAATCATGACACTTTATTCGACAGACCGCATTTTTCTGGATTTTTCCACACTGACATTTATGGATAGCTCCGGAATTGCCGTGGTGCTCAATGCACAGCGCAACACGCTGGGAGCCGGTCAAAAGCTCTGTATCGTCGGCGCGCCGCCGTTTGCAGTACGAATTCTGAAAACCGCGGGGCTGACATCCCGGATCCGCATGGAGCCAATGATTCCGGAGATGCCGAAAACCGAACAGGAGGTGTGTACCAATGGCACGAAATGAAATCAATCGCATGAGTGTCAAGTTTGACAGCCGTTCCAACAACGAGGCGTTTGCACGGCAGACAATCGCCGCATTTGCCTCTCAGCTTGATCCTACGCTGGAGGAACTCAATGACATCAAGACGGCGGTCAGCGAGGCTGTGACCAATTGTATTGTACATGCCTATCGGCAGGAAAGCGGCTCGATTACCATGGCAGCGGTGCTGTATGACAACGGCGATATTCGAATCCAAATCAAGGACAAGGGATGCGGCATTGCCGATGTAAAAAAGGCGCGTGAGCCGCTGTTTACAACCGGAGATCAGGAACGGTCCGGGATGGGATTTACAATTATGGAGAACTTCATGGACCGCATCCGTGTCTGCTCCCGCGAGGGGATCGGTACACAGGTAACGCTGACCAAACACATCCGCCGCCGCAACACCGATGGAGATTCTGAATGACGGAAGAGCAAGAGCGTTTTTCTCGGATCGAATCGGCACAGCGGGGAGATAAAATCGCGCTGGATTATCTTGTTCAGGACAATGCACCACTTGTCTGGAGTATTGTCAGTCGATACGCCGGACGCGGTGTGGAATCGGAGGATCTGTTTCAGCTCGGCAATATCGGTCTGATCAAAGCAATCTATGGATTTGATACTGAATACGGCACGCAGTTTTCTACCTATGCAGTTCCGAAAATCAGCGGAGAAATCCGACGTTTTCTGCGGGATGACGGACTGATTAAGGTGAGCCGCACTACCAAGCGTACCGCGGCATATATTGCGCGGGAACGAGAGCGGTTGTTTCAGCAAAACGGGCGCGAACCAACGGTTTATGAGCTGGCAGAACAGCTTGGTCTATCTCCGGAAGAGATTGCAGCAAGTGAAACAGCGATGCTCCCGGCAGATTACCTCCAGCGACCCATCGGAGACGACGGATGTACATTGGAGCAGATGATTCCGGGACCAGCGCAGGACACCGCCTTCTTTGAGCATCTGGAGCTTCGCGAAGCAATGGAGAAACTAAGTCCGCGCGAAAGAAAACTCCTGCTTCTCCGCTTTTTCCGCGCTCAAACACAGCAGCAGTGCGCCCGTGAACTCGGTGTCTCTCAGGTACAGGTCTCCCGTCTGGAACGCAAGATACTCGAAAAACTGCGCGGCTGGATGGAGTAACTTGTTCCTCTCTGAGAAATATGGTATACTGTAACTCGAAAAACAGTCTGGGTAAGGAGTTTTTATGGATCAGACTACATTTGATTTACAGTTTTCTGCTCTGCGCAGTGCGATCATTGAACGGGAGTTCTCCAATCTGAACGAACAGCAGCGCAAGGCAGTTTTTCAGACCGAGGGACCGCTCCTCGTTCTTGCCGGTGCGGGAAGCGGAAAAACCACGGTATTGATTCACCGTATTTTGAACCTGCTTCGCTTCGGAAAGGGGTATCAGTATCCGTATGCACCGGAAGACGCAACCGAAGAAGATTTGATTTTCCTGCGCGACTATCACCGCAATCCAACCGAAGAGAACCGGATGCGCGCAGAATTGCTGTGTGCAGTGGAGCCGGCCCGTCCGTGGCAGATTCTTGCGATTACCTTTACAAATAAGGCCGCAAAAGAGATTCAGCAGCGCTTGGAACGTTCGGTCGGAGAGGATTTCGCCAAAGAAATCTGGGCTTCCACCTTCCATTCCTGCTGTGTACGCATCCTGCGCCGCTTTGCGGAAAAAATCGGCTATGAACGTTCGTTCACGATCTATGACACAGATGATCAGAAGCGCGTTTTGACACAGATTATCAAGCGCAAAAAACTGGATGACAAGGTCTATGATGTCCGCGCTGTTGCCAGCCAGATCAGCCGTGCCAAAGACAATCTGCAGACCCCAAAGGAATTCATGTCCGAGGCGGGTAATGATTATTATCTGATGACGGTCGCGGAGATCTATAAGGAATATGCCCGTCTGCTCAAGGAATCCAATGCCATGGATTTTGACGATATTGTCATGAAAACCGTCGAGCTTCTTCAGACACACGAAGAGGTTCTGGAGCACTATCAGCGGCAGTTCCATTATGTCATGGCGGACGAATATCAGGATACCAACCACGCACAGTATATGCTGATCAGCCTGCTCGCCGGTGGTTATGAGAATATCTGTGTGGTCGGCGACGATGACCAGAGTATCTATAAATTCCGCGGTGCGACGATTACAAACATTCTGGAGTTTGAAAAGGAATATCACGGTGCAGCAACCATCCGTCTGGAACAGAACTACCGTTCCACACAGAATATCCTCTCCGCCGCCAACGAATTGATCCGCAACAATGCCAGACGAAAGGGAAAAGAGCTGTGGACTGCCAATGGAGACGGATCGAAAATCCGGGTTCACCGTTCGGATACTCAGGAAGGGGAGGCGGAGTACATCGCCGAAACCATTCTGGATGGATTCTCAAAGGGAAACGCGTGGAGTGATTACGCAATTCTGTACCGCAATCATGTTCTCTCCAACAACATCGAAAATGCGTTCAAGCGAAACAGTATTCCGTACCGTATCGTCAGCGGTCTGCGATTCTTTGACCGTGCAGAAGTCCGTGACATGCTTGCATATCTCTGGGTAATTATCAATCCCACGGATGATCTGCGCCTGCGCCGGATTATCAATGTGCCTGCGCGGAAAATCGGAAACAAAACCGTAGAAACCGCATTGGAACTGGCTCACAGCAACGGTACGTATTTGTTTGATATCATTGCACACGCCGGCAGCTACCCGGAACTTTCCCGTGCCTCGGGTGCACTGCTCAAGTTTTCAGAAATGATTCTCAACCTGCAGCGTTCTCTGGATTATCTGCCGTTGGATGAGTTTTACGATCAGCTGCTGACCGTCTCGGGATACACCGATGCGCTGGAGAAAAAAGGTGATGCAGAATCCCTTGGCCGGCTGGAAAACGTCATGGAACTCAAGTCTAACCTTGCAGACTATTGCGAACGCACAGAAGAGCCGACACTCGCAGGTTTCATGGAAGAAGTCTCTCTGTTTACCGATGTTGACCGGATGGATGCCAACGCAGATGCCGTTGTTATGATGACGATGCACTCCGCAAAAGGATTGGAATTTCCCAATGTTTTCCTGTGCGGCATGGAAGACGGCATATTCCCGGGATTCCGCGCGATGGAACGCGAAGAAGACATGGAGGAAGAACGCCGTCTGTGTTATGTTGCAATCACACGCGCAAAGAAACAGCTGTATCTGACCTGTGCGGAACGGCGCATGATGTACGGTCAGACCCGCTATTCCAAACCTTCCCAATTTTTGGAAGAACTTCCGAAAGATCAAATCGACAGCAATATCGGTGAGCCAAAGCCGGATGAAATCCAGCAGCTCACACAAACCGCCGCACCACAGTATCGGTCGCGCCGTGCACGTGATATCAGCGGAAATTCATTTGGAAGCACTGCGACACGCGCGAAACGCATTGCCGCAGTTGAACTGAAGCCCGGTGATCAAGTGGATCACAAGGCGTTTGGACATGGAATGATCACGTCGTGCAGACCGATGGGCGGAGACATTCTATTGGAGATCACATTTGACAAGATCGGTACCAAGCGTCTGATGGCGAATGCCGCAATGCAGTTTATGAAAAAGCTCTAATCACAACACAGAAATATATAAATGAACACAAACAGGCCTGTCAAACCGGTTTTTGATAGGCCTGTTTGTTATTTTTAGAAAAAAGCAGTAATTCTATGATTCCGCAATCCATCGGAGTCTTATCATTTATTCGGGAAGTGCCTGACATTCCGTCCTCCCAATTGAACAAAATTTTTATTTTGTTCAATTGGGAGTCTTTGTTCTCTAGGAGAACTCTACATCAGTTTTACCCAATCGTCCTGAGCGCGTCTTATTTCACACAAGAAAACCCTCGCACCAGGCTGCTCTCTTCTGCCGGTGCGAGGGTTATTTTATGACCGGTTCAGCCTGATGAAATCATGCAGTATGATTTCTGACAGCATCTCAGCAGTTCCGTCAATACCGAATTTATCGGTATCGACACATAATTTTTTCTCGGAATATTGGTTGAAAGACGAAGCTCTCTCATGATCAGCACGAGCAACCTTTTTTCGGCTGTTTGCCTCAGAAAGCTGGTCTCGCTCCGCAATGCGCTGTTCTCTTGTTTTTGTCGAGGCTGTGATTGCGTACTGCCTCATCAGCTTCCCCAAACCTTCCGTTTCCAGAAAATCATTGGTTCGTGTTTCATTCATCGAAAATAACCTCCTACTCTGTTTTTGACAACAAAAAAGCACATGGACTTCCATGTGCCTCACAAAAAAACGACACATGCATCCGCATCGCACATCATTTCGTATCAGCATTCCGTGCAATCTGTTGCTTGTATCGTGTCTAGTGCTTATTCTATTTTCAATATTATTTTATCATCATAAAATGAAAAAAGTTAAGGAGAATTTGTCTTGTTCGTTTTCTGTCCGCTTATACTTTGATACCAGCTTCGTTTGAGTATTTTACTCAAACGAAGCTGAAATCAGTTTGTTTTCTCAAAAAAGTTCTATGGTTCCACACACCGCACGGTACAGCGGCTTCGTCCGCCGACCGTACAGGTAAACAGTGTCAGATCCCAGTTATCCGCTGCAATCATGGTTTCTACCTGAGTCGGATTCAGTGTTTCTATATTGTCCACCACATATTGAAATACCTCACCGTCCATCGTCGTGAAATAGACCTCTGCTCCGATCGCCAGTGACTTCAAATCGCGGAAATGACCGGAATAATTGTGTCCGGCAATGACCAGATCGTTGGAATAACAGGAACCAGTATACCGACAAGGCGCAGTTCTGAGATGGTCATAGCTCCAGTCCGACATAACCGGTAATTCCAAATCCAGCGATGGGATTTCCAGCAGTCCAAGGTAGAGATTGCCATCCAAGTCCAATGTTTTCATTTCTTTTGTCGGGTCAAAATGCGGTTTTGTTGCTTCCGGAAGCTCCGCTGCCAGCTTGTCCGCAATCTCCTTTGACTCTCTCCCCGCTCGATTTCCGTCCCAGATGTTATATATGGTCAGTCCCAGTGCCGCGATAATCAACAGCACACCAATGACCATGAATTTTGTTCCCTTTTTTCTCTGTCTGCGCATCAATTTTCGCTCTTTCTATTGCAGTTCCAGCCAAACGAGTACATCAGAATACCGCTGATCGCCAACAGTCCGACCGGCCACCAAAGCTGTCCGGTTTGCGGAAGCTTCGAGCCGCCGCCTGCGTTGGAACCGCCGCCCGAGCCGCTTCCGGAGCCACTGCCGGGTTCGTCCGACGGAGTTTTCTCCACTACCTTCGGAACTGCCTCAACAATATAATTCATACTGCCATCGTCCTCCTGCAGCGGGAGAGGAACCACGGTTCCACTCATCACATATCCCTGTGCAGCCGTTCCCTGCTGAATCAAATACAGACCCGGCTCCAATTCGGAAGCACTGGCAGTTCCTTCTTCACCGACTTCTATTTCTGTACCGGGTACATTCTGCTGATCCGCATAGGTGCTCCAGACAACCGCCTTTTCCGGCGTCAGGTTCTCTGCCTGTACATTGCTCAGCGGAACACCGGAGGCCGCAAACTCCTCCGTATAGACATAGGAACCCTCACCATTATCCTGCGTAAAGGATGCAATCTGAGAGAGTTTGATCGACCCTCCAGCCAGAATCTGCTCATTTCGCTTTATCGTAACGGTCAAGCTCCCCTTTTGATTCCCTTCGGCTGCAAACGCAGTCAAAGACATCGTACCAATCAGAATAAATGTCATTAGTAACAGAGTGATTCTTTTCAATTGCTTCATGTCAGCACCTCACAGCTTCTTTTTTCCTTTGGGCAAAACAATAATCAGAATAACCAAAAGCAATAGCATCGGAACCGCAAGAATCGGTGCGACGATCGTCGGATCGATCTGCATGGCGTCCGCTCTTACTCGGGAGTTCTCACTGGTTTCAATTCGGTGACCGCGAACCAGCAGTCGATGGGTATTGATGCCATACGGTGTACAGGTCACCAATGTACACAGGTCTTTTCCTTTTTGAATCTGCAGGTCATCAAACTCTTCCGGCAGGACAATCGAAATCTTATCCACCTCATAGGTCAGCGTTTCATCCAGCACATAGATCCGAAACACATCGCCTTCCCGAAGATCATCCAAATCCGAAAACAGCTTGGCGCTCGGCAGTCCGCGGTGACCGGAGATGACACAATGGGAACTATCTCCTCCAACCGGAAGAGAGGTTCCTTCCAGATGACCGACGCCGCACTGCAGTACCTGATCGCTCGTACCGTGATAGATCGGCAGGGTGCAGTCAATCGACGGAATATCGATATATCCCATCATACCATCGCCTGCTACATTCAGCAAGCTCTCGTATTGTTTCAGTTCTTTTTTCGACAATTTAAAACGATTCCCGCTCTTTGCAATGGTTTTATTATAGTCTTCCGCATCCGCCAGGAATGTTTCATAATCATCCTCGTCCAAATCGGCGACTGTCTGTGCGTAGCCCGCAATCGAACGGGACTGATGGAACGAGTTCCAATAATCGCTTACGGTGGGATACAACAGCAGGGACAATCCTACAAGGAATACCAATATTAGAATTATTGTAGACAGGTGTTTTTTCATTCTAGGATTCTCCGTACTGCTGTACGCCGGGGAGGACACAGCCTCCCCGGTGACAACAGAAATGGTTTTGAAATTAGGAAAGATGATACGAACTTATCTGCTCATGCGGCGTCTGGTGACCAGAATCACGCCTGCGCCGAGAACGAGCACGGTGCCAGCGATGTAGAAGATCGTGGTGCCCATACCGCCGGTGGACGGCAGCTCAGCGCCGCTCTTGTTGATAACAAGAATCGCGGTAGCCGCAAGTTTATCGTTGGTATAGGTGACCTCCGTTGCGCCTTCCTCGTTGTTCGAAAGCTGTGTACCATCCTTAATATAGAATATAGTATTGGTTTTGGTAGCACTGGTCTTTTCTGCAGTGACAGTGACATCTTCTGTCAGCTTATTGTAGCCATTCGGTGCCTCGACCTCTGTGATGCTGTAGTCTCCGGACGCAACACCCTTGATGGTAATCTCACCGTTCGCCGGAGTTGTCAGCTGATTCGTAAGACCTTCACCTGCAGTTGTTCCGGCATAGATGTAAGCGCCGTTCGTGTCAGCAGTTTCCTTCACATAGAACGGAAGCTCGAATTTAGCACCGGACAGTGCTTCACCCTTATCGTTCACCTTCTTCAGCGCGATTGCATAGGTGTAGATGCTAGCGGTCTTTTCATCAAGCTTATGCGGAGTTTCGTCATTCTCATCTTGCCAAGTTACAGTAACCTTGTTGGTATTGCCGGCACCAGCAATTGCAGCCTGATCGGTAACAGTTGCCTTGTAAGTAAGCGTTACGGTTGCACCGTTGTTGTACAAGAACTGGCTGTCGTCTTCATCGTACCAGTCAAGGACGATCTTCTTATTATTGTCGAACTGATCTGTTACATTCGTCTGATCGGCTGTAGTTGCAGCTTTTCCGTCATTGTCAACGATAATGCTGATGACATTTACATCGGATAAGAAATTCGGCAGCGTATCTTCGATGGTGTAGGACATGATCTTCTTTGCAGCCGTGCCGTTGCCGTCGTAGTTCGAGGTTTTAAAGGTAACGGTGTAGGTTACTGTGTCGCCGAAATTGACATCGTCTTTATTCACCGTCTTTGACAGGCCAGACGGGACCGTACCGTTCTTATCAAAGATTGTCGCAGTCGGATTCGTGGAATCTACGGTAATCGCGCTTGCACCCTGCGTGGTAGTGACAACGTAGTAGCCATACGGAAGATTTTTAAAATTAAGCGTGGATCCATCGCTCTTTGCAGTTGCAGTTGCAGTTGCAGTCCATGTTTTCAGCGCAGTTTTCAGCCCTTCGCTCATCTCTCCATTATCACGAGCTGCAGCCGTTTCAGAGATATTGCCTTTATCATCTGCTGTGAAGTAATCACTCAGAGCATCCGGAATCGTTCCGGTGTAGGCGATGGAGCCGCCTTTCGTTCCGGTTACCGTAGCATCGAACAGCTTGTAAATCGTGTAGGTTTCACCCTTCGCTGCGTTCGAGATGGTAATGGAAGCCTTGCCGTTGTTGACATTTACTTCCTGTGCAAACGCCGGGATTGCCATTGCCATGACCATGAATACGGCAAGCAGTATACTGCTCAGTCTTTTTAATGTTTTCATTGCCTTGTTTCCTTTCTACAATGGATTTATTTTTGGATTACAGAATTCGGCGCATGAGTTTTTTTGCGTCGTCAGGAGGCTTCAGTCAGACCTCCTTTCTCTGTTGCGCCTCATGCTGAATCCAGCCATTAAGCAGCCTGCGAGAATCGCCAGTCCGCCAAATGTAAACAGAGTTGTTCCCGAACCGCCGGTGTGCGGCAGTTCCTGACCGGAGGAGTTCGAAACCGTGATGGTATAGGTGCCATCATCATTTGGTTGAACATCTTCCGGATTTGCGCCGGATGTTCCATTTACCGTAACCTTATTGTTTGTTACGGTAATCCGAATCGGATCGGTCAGCAGTTTGTAGCCGTCCGGTGCCTTGGTTTCTTTCAAGAAGTAGACACCTTCGGGCAGTTTGCCAAGAGAGAATGTTCCATCATCAGCAGAAACATACGAATTTGTATTTATCTTGTTATTTTCGTCAATAACCGTCTCAGTTTCCTCTTGCTTGGATGCATACAGATCAAATTGAGCACCGGACAAGTATTCCGGATTCTCATCCGTACCGCCTCCGGAAGCAACCTTCTGGATTTTGATTTTCGGTGCGTAGGTATCCTTGACGGTCAGCGTATAGGAATATGTGGTTGTGAATATGCCGTCGACAACGCTGTCCGAGACATTGCACGAAACATCCACAGCGTCAGCACCACTTGTAACCGTAATACCGTTGTTCTCATTAGATTGATAGTCATTGACGGTGAACGTAATCGGCTCAAGCAGCGCATAACCATTCGGAGCGGTTGTCTCCGTCAGGGTATAGGTACCGTAAGGCAGTGTTGCTTCTTCCTGAGAGAATACACCATTTTTGTCAGATGCCTTCAAAATACTAAAGGAATCTCCATCTGAATTCGTCAGCGTAAATTCCGCCCCCTCCAGAGTATTTCCGGCGGAATCTGTCTTGATGAACTGAACATTACGCTGGATTTGCTCGTCCCGGATAGTGATCTTCAAATTAGCAGTTGCCGAACTTGAATTATACTTCACATCAACCCAGTCGGGTTTCTCATTCCCAAACAATCGGTTTCCATTTTCATCACAGATGTACAAATCTAGAATATTTGATCCATCCGCTGTCACCTGAACTGCAAAACAGAAACTATTTCTGGTCTCATATCCATTGGGCGCGTATGTTTCTGTCAGCTTGTAAATCGTGAAGTTCTCCAAACTACTGAATGTAAATACACCGTTGTTGTTTGTCGTTTGCTCCTGTCCAACTGCCACCCAATCGGAATTCGCATCCTGTTTCGATTCCAACTTAAATTTTGCACCCGCAAGAACATTGTTTTCCTCATCGGTTTTTGTTACTGTGAGGAAATTTGTTCCTCTGGACCAAATCGCATACAAAACAGTATCTTCTGTAATTGTAAACGTATCTCGTGGTTGATACATGGTACCAGAGCCATCAGCTTCCGTATTCCAGCCAACGAAATTATATCCCACGCGGGTCGGCGTTCTCAGTTCGCCATTTCCAGCATTCAGCCCCACAGTTACAGTACTTCCTGCCTCCCACTGACTGCCAACCGGCATATTCGAAAATTCACTTGTCGGGCAGTTCGGACGATAAACAAGATTCACTTTTGCTTTGGAAAGCAACACACCATCGACATGCCATACTTCCTCGTTCTTAATGACGTACCAAAGGACATAGTATTCTGTGTTGGTAATCAAATTGTCATCATCTTTGCTGACAGAAGCATTCGGTTGATCAACACGGTAAAGCTTACCATCTACCGCGGTCAGATAAATTCTTTTTCTGGATTCATCCGTTATTGCCTCTTTGTTCACTAGAGTGGCAATTTGTGCCGCCGTTGGTGTGCTATTTAAGTGACTGTCAACACCGTTTACCGAATCGGTATAGAAATACGCTTCTTTGATGCAGTTTTGTACTGTAATACCCGATGTATATAGCTTGGTGTCCCATCCTTCAGGTTCATTTGGTATCGTACCATCAAGTCGGATAAAGAATGTAACGTCTACATTTGTAGATGCCCATACTGCATATAGCGTAATGTTCTTGTCCGGCATAGTGAACTCAGCACCAACAGGATAGAATGAATACTGATATCTCTTGTTACATTTCTTACCGGTTACCGAATCAGTACCATTTTTATTATTCAAACCAACATAATCAGAAATGGACGACCATCCGACAAAAGTATACCCGTTTTTGGTCAGATTTCCGGGTTCGGGGACAGAGATTGTGTCACCAGCCTGAGCCTTCTGTGCGGCCGGCGCATTGCCCGAACCGCCATTTGCATCGAAGGTTACGGTTCTTTTTCCGTCAACCTCTTGATTATCCTCTTGATAGATCAGATATACATCTCCAGAAGTATGAAGATCGTCGCTTGCGCTGGTTGTCCAACCGTACGTCCTGTTGAATAGGCTTCCTAAAGATGCAGTAGTAACAGAAGTAATCTCTGTTCCTGAAATGCTGTTCCAACGAGCACTCTGATACTGATATCCCTCGATATCCGGTCGAATTTTCGAAAATGTATATGTTCGATCACTAAAGATTGCTGTGGAATCCGTTACATTGCCGCTGGGGATTTGTTTATTCGCTTCGTCAACACAGTGAACTGTAATGACTTTCCCCTGATATGTCAATGTGAAAGTTCCTTCTTCTGCATTTGCAGATACCGTCGATGAGTCAGATGTCTGAAGCTCCGTTGTAGTCTCTTCCGGTTCTCCCTGCGCATCCGCCGATACCGCATTGATCCCCTGAAACTCTACCACAGAAAAGGAATCCATATCGAATTCCGCCTGTACATTGCCGTCCGAATCCTCGTTGATCTCCGGTCGGATGGTTTCGGTGTTGCTCGGATCGTTGTCATCCAGATAGTGAACCGCTGTGATTTCTTCCGCCTCGGCAAACTGTCCCGCCAGGAAGCGGACGGACAGAGAAACCGCAGCCTCCGGCTCGATCTCCTCTTCTCCCACATAGAAGCCGATGTCATAGCGATAGCGTTCGGTCACCTCTGCTGTGTCAGCTGCCTCAATTTCCTCAGATTCCTCGGAAACTGCTTCGTCAGCCTCATCCGTTTCTTCAACCGCCAGTTTTGTCACACGGAATTCTGCGTCTTCCGGAATCTTTGCCTCCGCACCATAGGTCGCCGTGATTTCGATCTCCTCATCCTGATAGATCTTTGACATCGGCTCCGTCGACTCGTCCTCTGAGATGTCGATCAATTGAAGGTCTGCTTCTTCTGATTCTTCCGCATCTGTCTCGGCGGCATGATCGCCGTCACCCGCGTCGATCACGATTGCATCCTCTTCGTCTGCATTCTCGAATTCGCCCGGATCATCGGATTCCTCAACCACTTCTGCCTCCGCCGCAGTTTCATCCTGTACCAGAACAATACCCGGTTCCTGTTCCGCAGTCTCGTCATCCATCGTAATAGCAGGCAGAATCAATGCATATGTCGTGACAAATACTACAACCGCTGCCAGAGAAGTTACAATCTTTCTCCAACGCTTGTCCTTTCGCCTGTTATTTAAGAATTCTGCAGCCTTTCTCCACAGAGAATCCATTCCTATGTCCTCCCTTCTGCCCCTGTCGTGTTTACTTCACAAACCCAAATCCGCTCAACGGCCAAATTTGGAATTCGATTTTTCCAACAATCTGTTCTTCGGCAATACAGCCGATGGTACTGCTTCGGGAATCAATCGAAACACTTCGATGATCACCCATCACAAATATCCTTGATTCCGGCACTTGATACGGTAATTCGATGTCACATTCTCCGAATGCTTTGTCAGTCAAGTAGGGTTCTTCGATTGGCATATCGTTTACATAGACCGTACCGTCTTTGGAAATATCCACCCATTGTCCGGGCTGTGCGATGACTCGCTTGACCAGGATCTTGTTATTATAATAAAAGGCTACGACATCACCAGTCTCAAAACCACTGCCCTTTACCGAGAGTACAATGTTTCCTTCGGTCAGCGTCGGACTCATCGATGTTCCATAAATCTGCAGTACCGGCATAAATAAGACTGCCACCAATACTGCTGCCGCCGCCACAGTGATTAATGTGAAAACTGTACTGCGAAAGATGCGTGCATAGCTTCGCTTATAGTTTTCCAGATCCAGCTCTTTCTTGAGTTGTCCGGTTGTAGGAAAATCGGTATAATCCACAGTATGTTTTTTATTCGTTGACATCATCGACGCCTTCCTGTGACTTGATCACTGCGATACTGTTTTCCCATGCCTCAGCTGCACCGTGTTCTTCTGCACGCTCTCTGCAAATACGCTCAACATTTTCCAGATAGAGATCCGCGGCCTTCTGCGCCTCGGCGAAAATCTGGGTCAAGGAAAGCGAAGCTTCTGCAATGGAGCCCATCTCTTTGATCGCCAGTTCACGGTTTTTGAGCCTTTTTTCCGTCAACGCCAGCTGTCTCTTCAGCCTCGTAATCTCCTTGCTTTGCTCCAGCATAATCTCCAGCAATTCGGATCGTTTTAGTTTATGTAATTCCTTATCCGTCATGTTTTCTCCTAATCGTAAAATCGCAATCGGTATTCCAGCAATTATTCCTTTATAGCTCGATAAAACTATCTATTCGGTTCATCGCTTTCCATATAACGGTAATCAATGACAAAGTAATTATATACGATTTGCTTGTTATTTGCAATACCCCAGAAGCAGATAATTCAATTTGTTTGGTCAATTTCAATACAGTTTCTCATGTTTTACAACATTTTTTGCGTAATATGCTAATTCTAAATGAATGCTCTTCTAATTTTTATCAATTCCTTTACATATATCTTTTTACGATTTAAGTATTTGCAAACAACTATCAAGAATTAATTAAACTATGCAAAAAGCTATATTTAAAACCTGCTTTTCCAATCGAAAAGTTCCGTATCAATCATTTTCTTCATTTTCATCCAAAAATACTCATAAGTATATTATTCTCAAATGTGAAACTATCTGTATCTTACTTGATTTTTCTCTTATCCTGTGTTATATAAATGACAGACCCTCAAAGGAGAAACGGAAAATGACAGTAGATAATCAATCTCCGCAGATTTTGACGGATTTTTTGTCCTATCTGCACACTGTAAAAGGAAAATCCGAAAAAACCGTTCATGAATACTATTTAGATTTAAGGATGTTCTTTCGGTTCCTCAAACAGTACCGCGGTTTGGACAACGGCGTTCCTTTTTCCGAAATTCCGATTTCCGATGTTGATGAACAGTTTATTCGGGAGATCACTTTGTCCGATGCATATAATTTCCTGATGTATACCGCTCACGAGAGGCCCAAGCATCAGAACAGCGATACGAGCGATATTGGTCTGGTTGCCGCGTCACGTGCGCGCAAGATATCGGCTCTGCGCTCTTTTTTCAAGTATTTGACCAGCAAAGCTCATATTCTGGAGAACAATCCGATGCAGAATCTGGAATACCCCACTCTGCGCCGATCTCTTCCCCGTTTTTTAAAGATGGATGAGTGCATCCGACTGCTTGATGCAGTTGAGGGGCCGTATCAGGAGCGTGATTACTGTATCCTGACGCTGTTTCTCAATTGCGGTCTGCGTGTTTCGGAGCTTGTCGGTTTGAATACAACCGATATCATCGGTGATCAGATCCGCGTACTCGGAAAGGGAAACAAGGAGCGTATGCTGTATCTCAATGAAGCCTGCGTCGATGCCATCAGTGCCTATCTTCCCCATCGTCTTCCCACCCGCGCCAGCGAATCCGACCGAGCCTTGTTTGTCAGCCGCAACCACAACCGAATGCGCAAGACGACCGTGGAGCATATGGTCAAGAAATATATCCAAAAAGCTGGATTGGATGAAACCAAGTTTTCTGCACACAAGCTTCGCCATACAGCCGCGACGATGATGTATCAGAACGGTGTGGATATCCGAACACTTCAGGATGTTTTGGGTCATGAGAACGTCAACACTACGATGATCTATACCCACATCCATGACGCCAACATGCGGGAGGCTTCACAGAAAAACCCGCTCGCCGCACTCAAGCGAACCGGACAAAAAAACAACGACCCGAACGAATAAAAAAACCTGTACTCCAAAAAGAGTACAGGTTTTTTCTATCATTTATTTCAATTTCACGTATCAATAGACCAGATTATCCGGATCCAATCCCGACCAGCCGCAGTCGGTCAGCGCACTGATGCGCTGCATATCGGCGTCGGCGATATCAAAATCAAAAATCTGGCTGTTTTCCAGAATACGTGACGGCGTCACGGATTTCGGAAGCGGGATGACACCGCGCTGTACGCTCCAGCGCAGACAGATCTGTGCAATGCTCTTGCCATATTTGTCTGCAATCTCTTTGATCTCCGGAACTGAGAAAATCCGGCCGGTGGACAGCGGACTCCAGCCCTCAACTGCCATATTGTGCTCGCGGCAGAAGGCAAGGATTTCGTCCTGTGGCATGCCCGGATGGATCTCAACCTGATCGACCATCGGCATGATTTCCGCATGATCCATGATATTCTTCAGATGACGCGGACGGAAATTGCTGACGCCGATCGCCTTGATAGAACCGTCGCGATACAGCTTCTCGAACGCCCGCCAGGTCTCCAGATTCATCTCTTCCCAATTATCAAAATACTTGCGGTCGTGCGGCCAATGGATCAAATAGAGATCGAGATAGTCTGTCTGCAGCTGATCCAGCGTGCGGGCAAACGCATCCAGTGTGGACTGGTAGCCCTGATGCGGATTCCATAGCTTGGAGGTCAGAAAAATCTCCTCGCGCGGAATGCCGGACTCGGCAATCGCGCGGCCGACGCCGCCCTCATTGCCATATGCGGTCGCAGTATCAATGTGACGATATCCGACACGAAGCGCCTCCGCGACCGAACGCGCCGCGTCGTCTGCCGGTGTCTTCCAAGTACCGAATCCGAGACACGGAATAGCGGTTCCGTTGCTCAACGGAATACAAGACTGTAAATTCTGTATCATAATAGCTTTCTCTCCTACTGTAGATTTCTTGTCTCCAGTGTAATCTCAAACTCGCTCACTCGTCAATGCACTGGAGTAATTCTTTTACCTGTTCGTAATCCGCTACGGCGTTGATGAACTCCAGCAGCGCATTGGCCGTCATATGTGACGGGAGATGAAGTGCTTTGAGCAGTTCCTGACGGCGCACCGCGCTTCCTTTCCCGCCGGACAGTCCCCACGCATAGAAATCCGCCTTGGTGATGGGCTGATGTGCTGGCGCAGAATCGGTGATGACAGTCACACCGGCGCGGTACAGACTGTCCAGAATCACCTGATCCGGAACGCCCTCGACGCCGAGCGTCCCCTCCTTGGACCCTTTGGATTTCCGGCGCTCTTTCCCTTCGATCTGCGGAATATAGGCATGCCGCACCCGCTCCTTTGGGATCGCTCCCTTCAGATAATTGCGGATGACAAAACCGGCGCCGTCACTGTCGGTCAGAATAAGAATCCCGCGCTGCTGCGCAATCTGCCGAATCAGCTGTAATTTTTCCTTATTGTTGAAGATGGAGAATCCGCCTGTTTCAATGACAATCGTGTCGACCAGCTGCTTGAGTTTGTTGACGTCATACCGTCCTTCTACGATAATTGCCTCTTTGATCCGGATCATCTTTTTCTCCCCGCCTTCTGCTCAGATGCCATGCGGAGCAGGAGCAGTTCCAGAACTTTCTCTCGATCTGTTCCGGTTGTCTTCATCGATATGTCCGCCTCTCCGCACAGCAGGAGCGCACTGCGCAGCCAGCTCACTGACATCGGGCGGGCAGAATCGCGCATCTTCCGCGCATAGTACGGAGATTTGCTGTCCAGCATCTCCATCAGCTGTTTTTCCGAACCATGAGCCTCCTCAACCAGCTTTGCGGCATACATTCTCTGAATATGCCGCGCTACCGTCGAGAGCAGGACAATCGGTTCATTTTTCTGTGCAATCAAATCGTGCAGGATAGCCAGTGCTTTGTCAAACCGAGATGCTGCAATCGCATCTGTGAGATCGAAAATCACGGCATCCAGCACCTTGGAGCAAACCGCATCAATATCCTTTCGCGTCACTTCATCGGTCACGCTGTGGGCACAAGCCTTGCTGATCTCCGTCACCAGATTGGTCATGGAGGTACCGCACAAAAACAGCAGATAATCACACGTGTCATTTGAAATATGCTTGTGATAGGACGCCGCATGCCGGCTGACCCATGGAATCAGATCGTGACGCTCCAGCTCGGAGAACTCCGCAATACAGCCGACCTTGTTGATGAGTGTATACAGTTTGGTCCGCTTGTCCGGTTTGAGTTCAATCGTATCGTAATAAAAAATCAGGCAGATATAGTCCGGAAGATCCGACAGGATATCCGGAAGATGCTCTTTGAGCGCGGCAGGAGCTTTAAAGACATCAAGATCTTTGACTACCACAACACGACGCTCTGCCATCGCAGGATAGCTGTCAATGGCATTGGTCAGCTGATCGAGCGAGACGGTATTTCCCTCAAATTCCTCATAGTTAAAATCGCGGAACGTGTCGTCCACGACCTCATCCACCAGCTTTTTTAAATAGTGCTCTTTCAGATAGGATTCCTGACCGCCGATCAGATATAGCTGACCGATTTCATGATCCTTGAGATTCTGTTTGAGAACCACCGCTCCGTTCGGCGTTTGCTTTCGTGCTTTTGCCATCTCTCCTCCTCTCCGACAATTCGTCTATTATGGGTGAGTATAGGTAAGTGTATAGGAACCAGTCTGTTTTATCGAAATCACAGGGATTCCGCCAAGCTCCTCTGCTGTTTTCCATCCTGACTCCAGAATAATCTGCTCCGGCGCAATCTGCTTGGCAATTGAACCTGCATCATCCGAAAAATAGGATTCCGAGAGCACAAGCGTCGTAGGATGGAGCGGCTGTTTGGACTCCAAATATTCCAGCTGACGCGGTGTCATACTGTGTGCAATCCAGATGGTCTCCGCGGCAGGTGTCAAACGCACGGCAAGACACGTATCAACGGAGACCGCGGAAAGGCGAAGCATCTTTTCTCCGATCGAGCTCAGCTGTTCGGTATCGTCAACAATACAGGTGTTCTGTGCAAACCGTTCATGAAACTGTTCCGCTCTTTTTCCCTGGTCGTATGGCAAATAAACCATATCGACAGGGATCCGGTCCGCAAGTGTGACAGCTCCGCCGGCATGGCTGGAATCCAACGCAGTCAGAACCATCACATCAATCCGGTCATATCCCCACCAGTCGAGATACTCGCAGACGGTATCCGCTGCGTTCCATTCGTCATCACTGCCGCAGTCAATCAGCGCCGTCTGATCTCCCTGCGAGACAACAATCGCCTGCGATTCACCGGCGGACAGACAGGTCATCCGCCATGTTTCCTGTGTGCGAACCACGTCCCACTTGCCATATCCAATCAGACAAAGAACCAAAACCGGAACCGAGACCGCAATCTGTCTGCGGTTTCCAAACCACAGCAGAACAGTCCAGAAAACCATCAACCCGCCGAGAACCAAGACATCCGTCCCGCGCGCAAGATGCAGGACACCGCCGGAAAAATCAGCAAATCGATCTGCAATCCACCACACATAGCTACAGAATGCAGATACCGGTGCGGCAATCACTGCGGCGGCAGATCCGGAGATCAGGCTGACAGCAATTGCAAAAATAGCCATTGGAAAAATCAGTGTGACCGCCCAGAGTGCCAGCAAATTCGCGATGGGAGCAAACACCGACAGATAACGAAAATGAAACAGCTGAACCGGCCATGTCAGCAAAAGAGAAGCCAGAGAACAGGAAATTGATGCGGTAAAAACCGCAGTCAGCCGTTTCAGACGATGCGGCAGTTTCTTGGATTTTGGTGTGAGCGACTGCTGAATACGCCATGCAAAGCACAGAATTCCCAATGTGGATGTAAACGACAGCTGTAAGCTGACCGAACACAATGCGGCCGGATGCCAGAGCAGACAGATAAACAGAGCAAGAAACAGCGAGTTCACGCTGTCCGCCTCCCGCCTCATCAAAAATGCAAGCAAAACCATACCGTACATGATGCAGGCTCGCAAAACAGACGGCGAACATCCAACCACGAGAACAAAGAGCAGCAGACACGGGATTCCGAGCAGAGATCCAAGCCGCCGCCCAAACACAAACAGCAGGAGCGCGATCAAAAATCCCACATGCAGACCGGATACCGCGATCACATGAGCCAGTCCCGCTTTGCGGAGGTGGTTATTATCCAACTTCGTGAGTTTGCTTCGGTCTCCGACCAGCATGGCAGAGAGAAACGCGGCATTCCGTTCCAAAAACAGATCATCCAGACGCTCAGACACTGCATGCCGCAATACCTTTGGGTAAGAGAGGATCGGAATATGATCTGTCTGTTTGAAAAAGACCGGATAGGTTTCCTTGGCATACGCCAGCACACAATAGCCGAGCGAGCGGTAATACGCCGGACGGTCAAAGGTTCCGGATGCTTTCGGCGTGTAGAACGCGACATGCGCGGTAATCGTGTCTCCCGGACGGATCTCCTGTGCTCGGGTCGGAAGAGTGAGCAAGGTTTTGAAGAAAAACCGCTGATCACATTCATCTCCCGATATTCTGACCGGAACGCGCTGCTGATCTCCATATACAACGGCATAATCGGTGGCAACCGCTGTAACCTCATATGTTGTGCCGTCAAGCGCTGACTGCGGTTGAACGAACACAACATCACGGAAAGCAGTATATCCCGATCCGGCAAGAAGAGAAAGCATACAGAGCAGGACAACCGCTTTTTGAGAAACCAGCCGGCTGAATACCAGCCCCGCCGTGCAGAGCACCGCAAATGCGATCAACAGCACAGCCTGCAGTCTCAGGATTAACTCGAGCGCTGTCCCAATGGCAAAGAATCCGGAAAACCAGATCAATGGCCGTCTTATACCGTTTCCTCCTCTCCCGTGATGCAGAAACCGAGGTGACACGACTGTGTGCCACCTCGGTTGGATGTCCCGCCTGATCCGAGGCTGATCTGCCTCAGAGAGCGATTCTGGCTCAGCCCGGCGGCCAAGTCATGTCACGTCCGGAGAGGACATGGAAATGAAGATGGAATACACTCTGCTGCGCCTGCGCTCCGATATTGGATACCACACGGAAGCTCTCGATTCCCAGATCCTTTGTAATCTTGGCGATCGCTTCAAAGCAATGTGCAACCGCCGCACTGTTCTCCGGTGTGATCGCTGCAGCCGACGGAATATGCTCCTTCGGAATGACCAAAAAATGAGACGGTGCCTGCGGGTCGATATCGTAGAACGCATAGACATATTCGTCCTCGTACACTTTTTTCGACGGAATATCTCCGGAAATAATCCTACAGAACAGACAATCCGACATGAGATCTCCTCCTCTCGCTTATTGTACTACCATTATATCACAAGTTACTTGACCATGGAAGCAACAATATTGTTGACAGCCTCGAGTGCATCCTCCAGCTGTTCCGGCTTCTTGCCGCCGGCAGATGCGGAGTCCGGACGTCCGCCGCCGCCGCCACCGCAGAGCTTCGCAACTTCCTTGATGATCTTTCCTGCATGTGCGCCCTTTGCCAACGCATCCTTGCCGACAACACACAGGAGCTGTACCTTGTTCGGTACCGGAACGATGGACAGAACGGCAACGACATTCGGCTTCTTCTCCTTGATGGCGTCGCCCATGGAGCGCATAACCTCCGGTGTAACATTTAGCTTGGTTGCGATAACATCGACACCGTTGATGTCTCTCGAGACATTGAACAGATCGGCCAGCTGCATGTTAGCAAGCTTATCGTTCAGACCGGCGATGTCCTTGGACATCGTGCGGATCTCCTCCATGACAGAAATGGTACGTGCCACCAGCTCGCTCGGAGAGGTCTTGAGTGTGGAAGCAGCCTCGTTCAGCATGCGATCCATCTGACGGAGCATCTTGGTGACCTCACGGCCGGTCAGTGCCTCAATACGGCGTACACCGGCAGCGACAGAAGCCTCGGAGACGATCTTGAACATACCCGCCTTTGCGGTGTTATCCAGATGGGTGCCGCCGCAGAACTCAACGGAGAAATCGCCCGCCTGTACGACGCGGACAAACTCGCCGTATTTCTCACCAAACAGCGCCATTGCGCCCTTCTTCTTCGCCTCTTCAATCGGCAGAACCTCGGTCACAACCTGCATGCCTTCGAGAATTGCGTTGTTGACAATCTCCTCGACCTTAGAGATTTCCTCCGGTGTCATCGCTGCGAAATGCGTAAAGTCGAAGCGGACATGGTCGGCATCGGTGTACGAACCTGCCTGCTCAACATGAGAACCGAGAACCTGACGCAGCGCCTGCTGCAGCAGGTGGGTTGCGGTATGAGAACGACAGATCGCCTGACGGCGTTCCTTGTCAACCGTACAGGTGACGGTGTCGCCGCGGCTGAGCATACCGGACTCCAGAACGCCGGAATGCAGATAGATCCGTCCGTCGCCGCTCTTCTGAACATCGTTGATCTTGACAACACAATCGCCGTGGGAAATCACACCGTAATCCGGTACCTGACCGCCCATCTCCGCATAGAACGGCGTGTGGTCAAGAACAACGGTGACCTTGGCGCCTTCGCCACGGACCGCGTCGGTGCTCTCGCCCTCGGAGATCAGCGCCAGAACCTCAGACTCCGAGGTCAGTGAATCATAGCCGCAGAACTCGGTCTTCATGGACTTGTCCAGACCCAGATCCTCGGAAACCCAGCCGACATCGCCCATGCGCTTGCGGTCCTCGCGAGAACGCTCCTTCTGCTGCTGAATCAGCGCGTCAAAGCCATCGCGGTCGGTGGTCATGCCCTGCTCCTCCAGAATCTCGATGGTCAGATCGATCGGGAAGCCGTAGGTATCGTGCAGCTTGAAGGCATCCTCCGCCGGGAGCTCGGTCTTGCCGGCCTCCTTGACCTTGGAGATCATCTCGTTCAGGATATTCAGGCCGGCGTCAACAGTCGCGTCAAAACGCTCCTCCTCGACCTGAATGACCTTGCGGATATAATCCTGCTTCTCCAGCAGGGTCGGATAAGCGCCGGCATTCTCCTGAATAACCGTATCGCATACCTGATACAGGAAAGGCTTGTCGATACCGAGCAGCTTGCCGTGACGAGCCGCACGGCGGAGCAGACGGCGCAGAACGTAGCCGCGTCCCTCGTTGGACGGAATAACGCCGTCGCAGATCATCATGACGGTGGAGCGGATATGGTCGGTGATAACGCGGAGCGAGACGTCCGTCTTGTAGTCCTGACCATAGCTCTTGCCCGAAATGCGGGTGACGTGGTCGGTGATGTTGCGGACGGTATCGACGTCAAACAGCGAGTCGACGTCCTGCATGACACAGGCAAGACGCTCCAGACCCATGCCGGTGTCGATGTTCTTCTGCTTGAGTTCGGTATAGTTGTTGTGGCCGTCGTTGTCAAACTGGGAGAATACGTTGTTCCAGACCTCCATATAACGGTCGCAGTCACAACCGACCGTACAGTCCGGCTTACCGCAGCCATACTTTTCGCCGCGGTCGTAGTAGATCTCCGAGCACGGACCGCACGGACCGGAACCGTGCTCCCAGAAGTTGTCCTCCTTGCCGAAGCGGAAGATGCGGTCTTCCGGAATGCCGATATCTTCATGCCAGATCTGGAACGCCTCGTCGTCCTCGACATAGATCGAAGGATACAGACGGTCAGCCGGAATGCCCATGACCTCGGTCAGGAACTCCCAGCTCCAGGCGATGGCTTCCTTCTTGAAGTAGTCGCCGAACGAGAAGTTGCCCAGCATCTCAAAGTAGGTGCCGTGGCGCGCGGTCTTGCCGACGTTCTCGATGTCGCCGGTACGAATGCACTTCTGGCAGGTCGTGACGCGGTGACGCGGCGGCTCCTGTTCCCCAGTGAAGTACGGCTTCATCGGCGCCATGCCGGAGTTGATGAGCAGCAGCGACTTGTCGCCCTGCGGGATCAGCGAAAAGCTCGGCAGACGCAGATGTCCCTTGGACTCCATAAAGGAGAGAAATTTTTCACGGATTTCATTCAAACCCATGTACTGCATAGATGATTCCTCCAAATCATTTTATAAATTTTCAAATTCTATCCCGCGGACAAACAAAAAAGCTTCCGCCCCAATGGTTAGGGGCGAAAGCTGGTTCGCGGTACCACCCTAATTTGCCGAACACGTCGGCATCTCTAGGCTGTCTTTAACGCAGACAGGACGGTTCGGTCCTCCCGAACTGCTCCGAAATGGCTGATACAGGATCTGCTGCAGGGCTTCCACCGTCCCCTGCTCTCTGAAAGCAGATGATTCTCTATCTCGTTTCCTCATCGCATGGATCAATATCATAACATATTATACAGGATCCGTCGGAAATGTCAACTGTTTTGCACCGGCTTTTCCCGTCTCAGAATGCCAAATTCTTTGACGCGGAACGGGAATTTCATGTGAACACGCATCATCGCGGAGCGCGCGGCATCCAGTTCCTCGCCATCGTCATTCTGCATGGACTCCACCTGGAATCGGTAAACCGGCTCACCCGGCTGCATCAGCTCCAGCGTTTCACCGGTGAAGAAGCGGTTCTTCAGGACAAAGACGGCATTTCCCTCGTCGTCACAGGAGTCGAACAGCGCGGCGACCTCCCAGTCGCGGATGTACATGCAGTCGTCATAGTACTGACCCTTGGGATCGCGGCCGAAATAGAAGCCGGTGAAGTACTCTCTGTGACTGACCCGTCCGATCTCCTCCGCAATCTCCTTGGGGAGCTGGAAATTCGGATCGCCGGATTCCAAATAGGCGTCCACCGCACGGCGGTAAGCGCTGGTGATACCGGCGGTGTAGAATGCTGTCTTGGCACGTCCCTCGATCTTAAACGACGAAACACCGGCGGCGACCAGCTCCGGAATGTGCTCGATCATGCACATATCCTTGGAGTTATAAAGGTAGGTATAGCGCTCGTCCTCATCAACCGGGAAGTATTGCCCGGGACGTTTTTCCTCCATCAGCGCATATTTCCAGCGGCAGGACTGCGCACACGCGCCGTGGTTGGCGTCGCGTCCGGTGGTGTAATTGGAAATCAGACAGCGTCCGGAGATCGAGATGCACATCGCACCATGGACGAAGCACTCGATCTCCACCTCCGGTGGGATGGCGTCGCGGATCTCCTTGATTTGCTCGAGCGAAAGCTCACGAGCCAATACGATGCGCTCCGCGCCCATCTCGACCCAGAAAAGCGCAGCCTCCGCATTGAGGATGCTCGCCTGTGTGCTGATATGAAGCGGCATCTGCGGGACGACGCGGCGCGCCATGCGGATGACGCCGAGATCTGAGACAATGAGAGCATCCGCGTAAAACTCCTGCAGCTGGAGCAGGTATCGCTCCAGCGCCGGAAATTCGTTCGAACGCGGCGAAATATTGACCGTCACATAGACTTTAACGCCGCGGGCATGCGCATAAGCAATGCCCTCTTTCAGTTCTTCTTCTGTGAAATTATCCGAAGCGGCACGCATGCCGAATTGTTTTCCCGCCAGATAGACGGCGTCGGCACCATATGCCACTGCGTAACGCAGACGTTCAAAATCACCGGCCGGTGACAAAATCTCCGGTTTGTTCATAGCTTCTGTTCTCCTTAATTGCTCTTCTGTTCTTTCTCTACGACGGAATTGTGCTCACCCAGCGTTTCGGAGAAGATATGCTCCGTACCGTCGGAATTGGCGACATAGTAGTAATAGTCGTGATTCTCCGGATGCGAAGCGGCATAGATCGCAGCATATCCCGGGTTGCAGATCGGTCCGGGCGGCAGACCCTTGTTGGTGTATGTGTTGTACGGGCTGTCGATCTTCAGATCATCCTTCGTCAGTGCGCCGGTATGTCCGCAGACATACTGGATGGTCGCATCGATATTCAGATACGGGAACTCTGCGGTATTGTGCAGACGGTTGTAGATGACACCCGAAATACGCTTCATCTCGTCGTTGGTAGCCGCTTCCTTCTGGATCATCGAAGCAATAATCATGACTTCCTCCAGCGAATATCCACGATCTTCGCAGACCGAGACAATACTCTTTCGTTTGCTATCGCTGGTGACCTTGGTCTCATAGTTGTCGATCATCTTGCCGAGAATGGTCTCGGCGCTGTCGCTCATATAGAATTCGTAGGTGTCCGGGAAGAGATAGCCCTCCAGACGGTTTTCCTCGTTTCCGAGATCCTCCGGCAGATATTCTCCGCTGAAATCGCCTTCCTTAAGCGCTTCCGTCAGTTCTTTCTCATTGCTCAGACCGGCATCCAAAATGGTCTTTTTGATCTGCTCAATGGTGTATCCTTCCGGAATTGTAATCGTAATGGTCGAATTCGGTGAAATACGTATATTGTTCAAGACCTCACGATAGTCCATCGACTGATTGAGATCATATTCGCCCGGATTGTACTTGACATGACGGGTCGAAAGTGTGACAAACATGCTGAAGAAATACTTGTGGTCAATAACTCCGTTATCGTGCAGAATTGCTGCGACCTCTCCGGTCGTCGCCTGTTCCGGAATGGTGACATGGACCTCCTGATCCGGCTTTGTCAATGCAAACAAATCGTTGCTGAGCACGATGATTGCAGATGCCAGAATAACAGAGACCAAAAGAACGATCACCAGATAGAGAAGCGAATTCAGAATCGGGTTGTTCTTTTTCTTCTTATTCGGCTTTTGCGGTTGATTTGGATTCGGCATTTGCTGTTCAGAATGGTTCATAATCAGTATCCTTTCCCGCCTCACGGATCATGACGATGACCGTCAGTCCGGAAAACGCTGTTCCTAGTCTTATGTAAATATAATCTTGAAGAAAAATGCGACGATAAAAATGAAAAATCCCGGCGTTCCGATCAGATCAGAGACACTGTCGCGGAGACGTGCCCGTCCCGGACGGAACGGAAGAAGTTTGTTGTGCTGAATCTGTACCTCCAGCGAACGCAGGGTGAAATACAGCATCAGCAAAAACAAAATAAAGTTAATGAATGTGAAATACTGCCAGATTCCGAAGGAACTATACAGACTCACAAGATGGTTGATAATATAATAATACAGGTTATTGACAAAATGCGCAAGAACAGCCGGCCAAAGCGAGTCAAAGGAGTAGCTCAAAAAGGCATAGGCACATCCTGCGATAAACGGTCCGACAAAATTGAGCAGATCGCCGTGCAGAAAAGCAAAGCAGAGGCCGCTCATGAAAATGCACAGTCCGGTTCCCGCAACGTTTTCCATCGAAGAAAACAGCATGCCGCGCAGGAATATTTCTTCAACAACCGGCGGAACCACCACAATTGCAATAAAACTGAGTATGCTGTACTTGCTTCCGACAGAGGTCGCCGAGATCACACTGCTCAATGTAATCTGTGAACTCCCCGTGAGCACATAGACAAGCAGATTGGCCAGAAACGACAGCAGAGAAACCATCAGACCGAACTTGACTGCAAAACCAAAATACTGCAGGAAATATCCTTTCCGCCGCTCCATGCGCGGGCGAACCGGAAAGCGCTCATCGCGGAGCAGATACAGCATCAGGGCAGGAATACCGAATGCCAGCAGTTCATCGACAATCACACCGACAGACGGAACACGGGAAAACAGATAGTCAAAGACCATGCTGCATCCGATCAGGAGCAGAAAGGACAACAGCAGTGCCGCGCTCGGCAGCCATACCTGTTTCTGTTTCAATTGTATTTTCAAG
>JALFIV010000087.1 GCA_022775385.1 Clostridiales bacterium | reverse complement strand
GGCAAGTTCAAGGATGAGATCGTTCCGGTTGAGGTAAAGTCCCGCAAGAAGACCATTGTGGTTGACACCGACGAGCATCCGCGCGAAGGCACCACGCTGGAGACTCTGGCAGGTCTGCGTCCGGCATTCAAGAAGGACGGCACTGTCACCGCAGGCAATGCATCCGGCATCAACGACGCCGGTGCGTTCATGATCGTTGCTTCCGAGGACTTTGTCAAGGCAAACGGCCTCAAGCCGCTGGCTAAGATCCGCGCATTCGGCTCTGTCGGCTGTGATCCGTCCATCATGGGTATCGGACCGATCGAGTCCACCCGTCAGGCACTCAAGCGTGCCGGCCTCACCGTTGCTGATCTCGACCTGATCGAGTCCAACGAGGCATTCGCCGCACAGGCTTGTGCAGTTAACGGTACCCTTGGCTTCGACATGGATAAGGTCAACGTAAACGGCGGCGCAATCGCTCTGGGTCACCCGATCGGTGCTGCAGGCTGCCGCATCACCACCACCCTGATCTACGAAATGATCAAGCGCGATGTTGCCATTGGTCTGGCTACCATGTGCATCGGCGGCGGCATGGGCGAAGCGATCATCGTTGAGCGCGACGAGCTCTGCAAGTAAGAAAAAAATTAGAACGGAAGTGCTTCGCACTTCCGTTCTATCAAAGACATCTAGGTAAGGAGATTGAGTATCATGACTGATGTAACAATTGAGAAAAAGGGCAATGTAGCCATCGTTAAGATCGAGCACATGTCCGCTATGAACGCACTGAGCACCGATATGTACGCACAGCTGGAAGAGGCATTCGACCAGGTTGGCGCTATGGATGACGTTTATGCTGTCGTTCTGACCGGTTCTTCCCGCGTCAACAAGAAGGGCAAGGAAGTTCAGTCCTTCGTCGCTGGTGCTGATATCAGCCAGATGTCCACGATGACGGTTGCTGAAGGCAAGGCTTTCGGCAATGATTCCAACCGTGTCTGCTGGAAGATCGAGAACTTCAAGCGTCCGGTTATCGCTGCAATCAACGGCTTCTGCCTCGGCGGCGGCTGCGAGCTGGCTATGTCCTGTGACATCCGTCTGGCTTCCGCAAACGCTCTGTTCGGTCAGCCGGAAGTTGGTCTGGGCATCACCCCGGGCTGCGGCGGCACCCAGAGACTGGCTCGTCTGATCGGCGCAGGCAAGGCAAAGGAAATGCTGTACACTGCACGCGGAAACTACTCTGCTCAGTACGCAAAGGAAGCTGGTCTGGTTAACGAAGTGTACGACACCGTTGAGGAGCTGAACGAGGCTGCTCTGGCTCTGGCAAACGAGATCGCTGCTCAGGCTCCGATTGCTGTCGCTCTGGTTAAGGAAGCTGTCAATGTCGGCATGCAGACCGACCTGAACTCCGCTCTGAAGTTCGAGGGCAACTGCTTCGGTCAGTGCTTTGCTACCGAGGATCAGAAGTACGGCATGGCTTACTTCCTCGACAAGAACAGAGATAAGCCGGCGAAGGCATTCAGCAATAAGTAAGAAATTGGGAATCAAGAAATTGAATTAGAAATAGGGAGAATTGTAACATGAATGTTTGTGTATTCGGCGCCGGCAACATGGGCGCGCGCATCGCTGAGGTCTTTATGACTCACGATCACGACGTTACCCTGATCGACGTACAGGATAAGTTCCTTCAGGGTGGTGTATCTCGTATCACAGGCGACTTCGACTTCCTGATCAAGAAGGGCAAGATGGAGGAGAGCCGCAAGGATGAGCTTCTTTCCAAGCTCAAGACCACGACCGACCGCAAGGCCGCTTCCAATGCTGACTTCGTCATGGAGGTTATTCTGGAGCGCATGGATCTGAAGAAGGACCTGCTCCGTGAGCTGGACTACATCTGCCCGCCGCATACGATCTTCGCATCCAACACTTCGGCTATGTCGATCACCGAAATGGCTGCCGCTGTTCCGCATCGTGCATCCCGCTTCGTCGGCTGCCACTTCTTCAACCCGCCGCAGATCATGAAGCTGGTTGAAGTTATTCATGCAATGCAGACCTCGGAAGAAACCTTCTCCACCGCTTTTGAGCTGATGAAGAGCCTCGGCAAGACCCCTGTTGCCGTCAACGAGGGTCCGGGCTTCGTTGTAAACCGCATGCTCATCCCGATGATGAACGAAGCAATGGGTATTGTTGCTGACGGCATCGCTTCTCCGGAAGACGTTGACCGCGCAATGCAGTTGGGCGCCGGCATGAAGTCCGGCCCGCTTCACACCGCTGACCTGGTTGGCCACGACGTCAACCTCGCAATCATGGAGACCATCTGCCATGAGACCGGTGACCAGAAGTACCGCCCGCATCCGCTGCTTCGCAAGATGGTTCGCGCAGGCCTGCTCGGCGTTAAGTCCGGCAGAGGATTCTTTACTTACGACGGACCGTTCGGAAAAGAAATTCCGGGCGGCGAGCTGAAGAATCCGCTGAATCTTAACGATAAGTAAACATCATTTCCCCTTAGCCGCCGGTGAAACTTCGCCGGCGGCTTTTTTTACAGTTTTTATTTTCCATTATTGTCTTTTCTGTCGATTATTCCGCAACGCCCCGTCCATAAATCTGCTACTTTCTTCCCTTCTAACTGCATTATTCTCCAACTTTTTCCGTCCTTTTTGTCTGAATTCCTTGGTTTCTTTTTCTATCACTTTTTTCGGCGTCAATTGCCGGATGCATATTTCTTTTAGTAACATTTCATTCTCTTTTAGTTATCGTGATAATTAACAGAAACTTTTGGCAATAATCTTAGATTTTTTGTCCAACTCTCTAATCTTACAAAAAATAGGTAGATTCGTGTCAAGAAACTATTGAAATTATCCCTGATTTGTTCCATAATAGATAATAAATAGCAGGTAATTTCCTATATATCTTGATTTGTCAAAAGGTTATTCCAACAGACGCACAAAGAATCCCGCAGCGGCAAATGCGGCAAGATCGGCGGTCATCGCTGCCGGTATCAGCCACCGTGTACGACGCAGCGAAAGGTGACCGGTATAAATCCCGATGGTGTAAAAGCTCGTCTCCGATGCTCCCAGCATGACTGCTGCGACGCGGCCGACATAGCTGTCTGCGCCGCAGGATTTCATCAGCTCATTCCCCAGAGCCAGACCGCCGCTTCCGCTGAACGGTTTGAGTAAAACCAGCACGGCACATTCGCCCGGAATTCCCAACACAGAGAATACCGGCTGCAGGGCCTTCCCTGCCAAATCAATTGCCCCCGATGCGCGCAGCATTGCAATTGCTGTAAGCAGTGCCAGCAGTGTCGGAAGCAGTCGAACTGCAGTTTGTATTCCCTTCTGCGCCCCTGTCAGGAAACAGCCGAAAACATCAACGTCATGAACAAGGGCTGTGATGGCCGTCATAACCAGAATTGCCGGAATCAATATCGCCGTCATCGTTGTTTCCCCCAGCGCATGACTTTGCTCAACAGGACAGAGGAGAGCAGTCCTGCTGTGACCGACACCGCTGAGGCTCCCCAGACTGCCGGCATGATATCAAACGGATTTTTTGCCCCCAGCGCCGCACGCACTGCTGCAACAGTCGTCGGAATCAGCTGGATTGATGTCGTGTTCAGCACCAAAAAGCGCAGAAGTTCGTCGGAATCACCCTGAGTCCGATGCATTTCTTCTGCCGCCAGGAGTCCGAACGGTGTTGCAGCATTGCTCAGTCCCAACAGATTGGCGGTGATATTGGATGCAATGTATTGTTTTGCGCTGTGGTTTGCGGACGGAAATAAGCCGGACAGTATTGGCATCATCAGTTTGGTAATGCCGCGTGTAATGCCGGCCTGTTCCATGAGTTCCATCACGCCGGACCACAATCCGAGCAGTCCGATCATTGTGAGACACAAAGTCACGGCATCCGCCGCACCATCTGTGACAGCGGCGGCAAGTGCCTCTGTTCTTCCCTGACAAACCGCTGTGACACAAGCAATCACCATCAGCCCAGTCCAAACATAGGAAATCATTGTAACCCACCACCTCTAACGGAGAAATTTGAAATTAGGAAGTGTTTTTATGAAATCTACCGGTATTGTTAGAAAAGTCGATGAGCTTGGACGCGTCGTTCTTCCGATCGAACTGCGCCGTACGCTGGATATCGAGGTAAAGGATTCGCTGGAAATTTATGTGGACGGTTCCCAGATTATTCTCAAGAAGTATGAGCCGGCCTGCATCTTCTGCGGAAATGCACTGGATATCACCAACGTCAAAGGAAAGAATATCTGTAAGTCCTGTCTGGCTGAAATCGCTGAGCTGAGCCAGAACTAAAATCGCATCGCACAAATAATGGGGATAAAAATCCGGAAACCCAAGTGTTTCCGGATTTTTTTATTTCCGCCGGATGGGTACACGGGATACAAAATCTGCGCCGTCTGTGCTATAATAATTGCAATATTCTCTTTTGGATTGGAGTTCTGATGATGCAACACGCTGTATCACGGTCTGATCGCGTCCGCCGGGGTTTTCACACCTTCGCCCTGACGCTGGTCGGCATTTTATTCGCTCTCATCAATGTCTGGCTGCTGCTTCTCAGCGGGTTTTCGACAAGCTATATCTCTTCCGGCAACAGTGAGAAAACGTTTTTCGTTCGGGATCACATTCTGCTGAATGTTCTCGCCGCCGTTATTCTTCTGCTGGTTCTCTTTGTGCTCCGCAGGAAAGAATCCGCCGTTTGGAAACAGCTTTCCCGGTTTTCTTTCTTCCGCTCCCTGACCTTTGTCAAAGCGAAGCGGATCCTGCTTGCTGTTACCTTCCTGTTCGGCATGTTCTGGGTTCTTTCCACACAGATTGTCCCCGGTGCCGACCAGGCCGCAGTGCTGAACGCGGCGGCCGGACTGCATACCAAAAGCTATGCGCTGTTTGCCCCCGGCGAGTATATCTCCCGCTTCCCGCATCAGATCGGCATGGTGACGGTGCTGTATGCGCTCGGTTTTTTGTTTGGAGACAGCAATTATCTCGCCTTTCAGGTGCTCAATGTATGCGGTATTGTCCTCATCTACAAAGCACTATCCGAACTGGCAGGGCTGTTCGGACTGAGCAGACGCGGACAGCTCATGGTACTGGTCACCTGTCTGTTTTTCTTCCCGCTTACCCTCTACGCGTCGTTTTTGTACGGTACCGTACTCGGTCTTGTGTGCTCCCTGCTTGCCATTCAGCAGGAGCTGATGTACTTCCGTGATTTTCGACGCAGACGTATTCTCGCCGCATCTGTGGGAATCGCCCTCGCCATCTTCTTCAAGAACAACTATCTGATCTTTTTTATCGGTATGCTCCTGCTCGCCCTGTTAGAATGCATCCGTCAGAAAAAAGGCCGCATTCTTGTTCTGGTGTTGATGATGGCTGTCTGCTATGTGGGACAATCCGTCGTTCCCCGCACACTCATCCAGCTCAAGACCGGATATGATATGGGCAACGGCATGTCCTCCCTCGCCTATATCGCCATGGGACTGCAGGAAAACAATCAGCGCGCAAGCGGATGGTACAACAAATACAACGACAATTCATTCAATTCTGCCGATTTTGATCCGGATAAGCAGGCGGGTGTCTGTATGGATGACATCATCCAGTCACTCCGCAATTTTGCAACCGGAAAACGCGATGCTGTTCAATTTTTTTCCGAAAAAACAGCATCCCAGTGGAATAATCCTACATTTCAGTGTTTGTGGATCTCTCAGGTCCGTCCGTCCGCGATCTCCCGGAGTGCATGGCTGCGCTGCGTGCTCAGCGCACCGGGCAGTACAGCTGCCGCCGGATATCTGAATCTGCTTCAGTTTATTATTCTGTTCGGTTCTCTGCTCAGTCTGTTTCTCAGCAGTCCGTCATGGCGGCAGGAATCGTTTATCCTCAAAGTGATTGTGGTAGGCGGTTTTGTATTCCATCTGTTCTGGGAGGCAAAAGCGCAGTATACCCTGCCCTATTTCGTTCTTCTTATCCCGTTTGCGGTCGGCGGATACTCCAGCCTTCTGGATCGAATCTGCTCTCCTTCCACAGATTGCAACGGCGTATCGCCCGGTCTTTCCACGCGGAAAGCAGCGGTCTGCATCGCCGGCATCCTTGCGTCGGCACTGCTCAGTTTTGCTGTTCCGCCGCTGTGCACGATGCTTCAGCCCACCGGAGATACCGAGGCGTTTCATCAGTATGTGCAGATGCACACCCCAGACACGTCAATTCCCGACGGCGAATACCTCATTCAGCCGTATGAAGATTCCGATACCTGGCTTTCCGACATTCCATCCGGACGGGAAAGCAATGATATCACACTGTCAGCCGACCAAAAACCGGTTTTGCTCAGCAGCTATATGAATGTATACCGTATTCGTTTTTCGCAGTCGCAGCGCTTTCTGGAGTTTCCAATCCTGTATAACGGCGCCAAGTCCGGCGCAGTACAGTCCCGCGAGCGGGACAACACCGATATTCAGGAATGGCGTTTGCTGTCTGCCGGCGAGGAAAACTGCGCGTTTCTTATGATCGGAGAAAACTGTGCTCTGACCTATGATACCGCATCCCGAACGGTACAAATCACGCAGTTCACCGGTGCAGACAATCAAAAATGGCGGTTCACAATACCGTAAAACCGAAAAACCGGGAGCAGATGCTCCCGGTTTTTTCGCGTTATTTTCCGCAGTATTTTCTTTTTGTCGCCATGCCGCCGCGGATATGCCGCTCCTCCTTGTTCTTCTTCAGGACCTCCTGAACAGCGCCGTACAGCGGATGGTTCATCTTTTTCATGCGGTCTGTAATATCCTTATGCACCGTCGACTTGCTGACGCCGAATTTCGCCGCAGCCTGACGAACCGTCGCCCCTGTCTCCACCATATATTCTGCCAGCGCAACTGCGCGCTCTTCCGGCTGTCCTTTCATGAAATACCTCCCGTCACTGTTTGGTAGTTCATGTCTATGCAGCCTGATTCTGTTTCAGACGAAATTGATCATATGATTGTCTGAAAAAATGCACCGATACACCGCCGAACAGTGTGATTTCTATCCTCACCTGCACGCCAATGAATTCGGTTTTCTGCCCTCGTAAAACTACCGGCATTTTCCTTTCCGTTTCGTTGTTTTTTGTCACCTTTCTACGATGACAAACCCTATGCCGATTGCTATACTGGGTGTGCTGTCGGATCTGTTTCTGTCAGAAAAAAACACTGTTTCGGAGGATATCTGGATGAACCGGAATGCTGTGCGGATGATCCTTCTGATTTCCGCAATCTACTCGACGGCCTATGCGCTGACTCTCGCCAAGGGCATCTTTTACGATGAGATGATGTTCGGATTTCAACTGAATAACCTGCGTTTCGGTCAGCTGTTCAGTGCGTTGGGAATCTGCTCCATGCTCGCCTATCTGTGCGCGGCGTGGTTTTCCACCCGTTTTTCCTCCCGCGCCATTACGCTGACAGCCCTGCTGGTCAACGCCGCCATTCCGGCTGTGCTCAGCCTGTTCCCTCCCTATCCGGTTCTGCTCCTGTGCTTTGCCGCGATGGGATTTACCAACGGCATATTCTATCCGACCTCAGTCAGTATTCTGCGCACTTCCGTGCCGCTTCATCAGCAGGGACATGCATTCGGATTGAACTATATTTTTATCAGTGTGACCGGCATCGGTATCACGCTGCTCTGTTATGCCGCCCTGCTTTTTGCCGATTCTGCCGCCGGCAAGCTCCGGATTCTTCTCTTGCTGCTGTCCGGCATCAATGCCGTGTTTTTCCTGCTCGCCGCCTTCTGCCTCCATCCGCAGGAAGAAGAACAGAAATCCCGGACGGAGGAACACATGCTGCCGACTGTGTTCAGCCTGCTCCGCACCCCGACTGTCTGGGCTGTCATTCTGATCGTATTTATCAATTACATTGATTACTGCACGCTCAACTACACACAGCCCTATCTCACCAATGTCGTCAAGGTACCGTCCGCCGCCGCCAATCTGATCGCCATTCTCCGCATGTATTTCATCGTGATGCTGGCAGCTCCGGTGGCCGGCGCCATCACCGACCGCTATCGTGCCTCGGTTGTACTCATCCGCGCCGTCTTCCTGCTGTACGCCATGTGTGCGGGTGCGCTTGTCCTGGTCTCCAGTCTCCCCGCTTTTTTCCTCGTTCTGCTCATTCTCGCTATGTGCATGACCGCCAATATGGCGCGCAGTATGTCGCTGATCACTATTTCCGAGATTGGACTCACTCCCTACGCCGTCAGTGTGGCGATGTGTATGATCTCCTTTCTCGGCTACTCTCCGGATGCATTCTATTACAGCCTGTGCGGCTGGATTCTCGACCGGTTTGGAACGGCCGGTTATCACTATATCTTTACGATGACCGCTGTGCTGACCGCCGTCGGATTTCTCATCTGCCACTGGCTTCGCCGCAGAGGTATCCGCCGCTCATTTTAATCATTTTATAAATACAAGAAAATGCAGACATGTTTTATTCGATGTCTGCGTTTTTTCTTTCTCGCCGCTTTTTCATCTGTTTTCGGTATTCTTTCCGCACATTGTGCAGAATTATCTTACTTCTCTCAGTTTTTTGTTGCACACCGCGGTTAATTATTGGGTATTTTATATATATAATTTCAGTTTATTTGATATTTTTCTATGTATTTTACATAATATTTACAATTCGACCGATATTTTGTATTACAATGAAGGTAGGAACATTCTGCACAGATGCCTCATCCGGGTTTTTCCCGCCGTAGTACCATGCATCTCTGCTGAGATTCTGCATTTTTAAAGTTATTTTTTGCAACACAGGAGGGGATTCCATGAACGAAATCAAATCCAAAAAGAAAATAAAATGGAGTATTTTCCTGCCGCCATGGCTCATCCTCGTTGCAATTCTGATCGTCAGCTCCGTCAGTTATGACACGTTCACTGCTATCATGACATCCGCGCAGAATGCGATTGTGATGAACTTCCAGTGGCTGTTCAACAGTATTACGCTGGTTGCCACCATTCTGATGGCATGCTGTCTGTTTCTTCCCATCAAGGACGTCCGTTTTGGAGGCCGAAACTGCCGTCCGATGATGAAATACAGCACCTACGTCTGGATTGTTCTGTGTACCTATCTGGCAGCAGGCATCCTGCTCTGGGCATGTGCGGAGCCGCTTATCCACATCTACAATCCGCCGGCAAATATCACCGAGGGAGCAGGTTCCGGTGCCGCAATCCGCTGGGCAATGCAGACCATGTTTTTGGAGTGGAGTTTTTCTCCCGCCGCCATCTACGGACTTCCCGGCCTGCTGTTCGCCTTTGTATTCTTCAATATGAAAAAGCGCTACTCCATCGGCTCCATGTTCAGCCTGACTCTGCGCGACGGCATCATCACCCGCATCTCGCCGGCAATCGAATGCGTCAGTCTGTTCTGTCTGGTCTGCGGTATCGCCGCTTCAATGGGCTTCGGTGTCATGCTGCTGTCCGGCGGTGTATCCGACCTGTTCGGCATACCGAACGGGACCTACCTGTACATCCTCTGCGGACTTGCCATTGTCATCGCCTTTATCGCATCCGCCGCCTCCGGCGTGCTCAACGGCATTCGCATCCTATCCAATATCAACTCTACCGCATATTTTATTCTCGGCGGATTTGTCCTGCTGGCCGGTCCGACTTCGTATATGCTGGATCTGCTGGTAGAAAGCGTCGGCGGTTATCTCACCAATTTCTTCACGATCAGTCTGTGGACCTCCGCCTCCGCCGGTGACGGCTGGAGCCGCTGGTGGCCGACATTCTATATCTGCTGCTGGCTGGCCTGGATGCCGATTGCCGCACTGTTTCTCGGCAAGATCTCCCGCGGTTTCACCGTACGGGAAGCGGTCATGGCACAGTTCGTACTGCCATCCATCTTCAGTATGTGCTGGATCGGTATTTTCTCCGGCAGTTCGATCTATTTTGATCAGCACGGTGTCGGCGTATACGACGCTGTCGTCGCAAACGGAACCGAAGCCGGTGTATTCACCGTCCTCCGGCATCTGCCTCTCAGTAAGCTCACCATTCCGTTGTTCCTCATTATCGCCTTTTTCTCCTTTGTCACCGCCGCTGATTCCAATACCAATGCGATGGCCGGCCTGTGCTCGGAGGGAATGACAACCGAGGATACCGAAGCGCCGGTTGTCCTCAAAATCCTCTGGGGCGGCATCGCAGGTGTTCTGTGTCTGGTTGCTGTCTGCGGCAACGGCACAGACGGCATCAAAGCACTGTGCAACGTCGGCGGATTCCCCGCGGCAATCATGTTCGTATTCTTCCTGGTCGGATGGATCAAAATTATGAGAAATCCGGCAAAATACGATGTCTATCAGGAGGACTATGATGCACAGGGACGGCCGATCAAGAGCAAACGGCTGAGACCTGTCGGCGAGGAGGAACACAACGGTCTTCTGGAGCGTCTGAAATCCCGCAGGAACAGACCGGACGGCGTCCCTGCCCCCAGTATGTCTTCGATTGGACACAGAATCCCCAAACACCATAACAAACCGGTCAACGAGATGCCCGAATAACACCTCTTCTTTCCCCAAATGCGCAGGCAGCCGCATCATGCGGCTGCCTGTTTCTTTCTTTTTTATCGCGGAAGTACGAGACAATCGTATCGGATCGCCTTTCCTTTCAGCGAATGGCTTGGCTTGATACCCGCCAGATTCGGTCCTTTGAGCGGACGCTTGATGACGATCTTCCGGGGATGCGCCTCCATCGCGGCGTGAACCAATGCATCCTCCTCCGCGCAGGGGCTCTCCAGCTGCTGAAGCAGCTGAAACTTCTTTTTGATCAGCGCACTCTTCTGCCGTTCCGGAAACATCGGGTCGAGCAGAATCACGTCGGGGGATTCCGTCATCTGCGGCAATGCAGTCAGACTGTTTTCCTCCCGCACCTCCATTCGTCCGACAATCGGTGCCAGTTCCGGTATCTCCAATGCCCGGCGCAGGGTATCTTTGAGCAATGCCGCAATCACCGGATCGTACTCATACAGCCGTACGGAGAATCCCGCCGCCGCCAGCAGCAGGGCATCCTCTCCCAGACCCGCCGTAGCATCGACCGCAGTCGGTATTCCTTCCGGCTTTTTCACCTTTGCAGCACGCACCAGAAGCTCCCGCTGGAGATTGCCGATCCGCAGGCGTGGCAGCATCCGGGTAAAGTCGCCACGCAGAACCAGCTCTCCTCCGACCAGCGCAAGTCCATCTTCATTCATCCGGAGAACCAGATCCGCTCCTTCTGCCTTCTGTCCGCCGCATACCGCTTCAACCTGCAGATGGTCGGCCAGCAGCTGTGCCGCATTCCAATCCACGTCGTTCTCGGCCAGAACAACCAGTCGGGCTGTTCTGCCTGTTGTCTGCGCATCCTTCTGTCGTGCCATACACTCCTCGCTCCTGTTTCCGTTTGGTTTCGTAAGCACCATTATATCATGAAAAAACGCGTGGGAACATCCAAATCGTGTGATTTATCAATCTGTTAAAAGAGACCGCTGCGGGAATACTCCCGCAGCGGTCTCTTCTGTCATTTCATTGCGGTTATGACTCAGTCGTCGTAGTCCGTCTCATAGCTGATGATCTCCCCGTTCACCGCGTTGATCTCATAGCTGTATTCCTGTGCGCCGACATGAAACTCGACCTCATATTCATAGATGCCGTTGTCCTGATCCAGCTCTACCTTCAAACCGGTAACTTCCGCCTCTTGGAATCCTGCGTGCTTGAGAGCGGCCTGTTTTGCCTTGCTCTCGCTGATGACATCCGTGTTTGTCTGATTCATCGCGCTGGTGTCAATGTGCTCCGCATCCCTGTCTCGGGACAGGATTTCACCGGTCGCTGCGTCAATCTCGTAATCATACTCGGTATTTCCGGCGTAGAACTCCACATCATAGACCGTCGGATCTGTGCCGTCGTCATCGACATCCAGCACAACGCGCATACCGGAGACCTCCGAGGACTTGAGTCCGGCATCCTTCAGCGCAATTTTCTTCGCCTTGCTCTCGCTGATCTGACCGGCTGCAGTCTGATCTGCCGCGGCATTCTGTGCGTTTTCCACTGTCTCGGCATCTCCCGTCAAGATCTCTCCGGTCACCGCATCAATTTCATAGTCGTACTCGGTGTTTCCGGCGATAAACTCCACATCGTAGACCGCCGGATCATTGTCATCAGTATCTTCATCCAGCGTAACCGCGAGATTTGTGACCGCATCCTCCTTCTGCCGGGCATCCTCGAGGGCGATGCGCTTTGCCTCATCCTCTCCGATATAGTCTGCCGCCGTCTGTGTGCCGGTCGACGCACCAGCCGCAGAACCGATCTGCGGATAGACTTCGTCCGTCATATTGGCCGAACCGCATCCCGTCAGAAGCGCCGCAGTCAAAACTGCCGAACTCAGTACAAACAACATTGTCTTTTTCATAATAGAACCGTCCTTTCTATATTTCAATGTATTGGGTTTCTTTGTATGTCCCTATTATACCCCCGAAATATGAAAGATTCATGAAAGCTTACAATTTCTTTTGATTTTTTTCCGATGCGGGAATCCGGAAGGTAAATACGCTTCCAACGCCCGGTTCGCTCTCCGCTGAAATTGTCCCGCCGTGCGCCTGCACAATATACTGTGCCATGGACAGTCCGAGTCCGACTCCGTCCCGGGAGGCGGATCTCGACGGTTCCGCCTGATAAAATCGATTCCAGATTTTCGGCAGCTGTTCGGGTGTGATGCCGATGCCGTCGTCGCGAACCGTGCCGCAGGCCGCATTTCCGCACGGCTTCAGTGACAGCCAGAGATTTCCGCCCTCCCGTCCGTATTTGATTCCGTTTTCCATCAGGTTGAACAGCAGACGCATCAGCATGGTCTCATCTCCCTGCACCGTCAGTCCGGGGGAAATCTCTGTATGAACCGCGATGGATTTCTGCTCCGCTGGCTCAGCGATCTGCAGGGCGACCATCTCCGCAAGACCGCTCAGATCCAGCGTCTCCCGCAGAATCCGATCCTGTCCGCGGTCGGCGCGTGCCAGCGTCAGCAGCTGGGAGATCAACGCGGACATTTTCCGCGCCTGCGTCTGAACAGTCTCAAGCGCATGAATATACTCTTCTTCCGTCTGCTCGCCGGAGAGCGAAAAATCACACTGCGACAGAATCACCGAAAGCGGTGTCCGAAGTTCATGGGATGCATCCGCAGTAAACTGCTTTTCCCGTGAAAAGGAATCTTCCAGCCGCCCAAACATCCGGTCAAAGGTCTCTGCCAGACGATAGATCTCGTCCTTGCTCTCCTCCGATCTCAGTCCAATCCGCAGGCTCAGATCATTGCCGCTGCCGATCTGCTCGGCGGATTCGGTGATGCGCCGCACCGGCAGAAACGCACGATGAATCAGATGGTACCCGCCGAACGCGGCGAGCAGAACAAACACCGGAAGCGCCAGACAGGCAAGATGAAACAGCAGAGAAAACGCGGAGCTTGCTCCCTCGGAGGAGAGAATACCGCGCACCCAGACCGGACCGTATCCCGACACCTCGCACTCAACATCGTAGATGCTCCAGTCAAGCCCGTTTTCCGAAAAGGTCTGAAGCGTCTGATCCCGGAACGGCAGAATACCGTTGTACGCAGACGGAATGCGGCCGTACAGCAGCCGTCCCTCCGCATCGTAGATGGACAGATAGACACCGCCGATAAAATAGTCCAGATCATCGTCCGGCTCAATCTTCCCGTCCTCATATTCAATCTCATCCAGACTGCTTGTAATCGTGTTGACCAACTGATTGCGCAGACCGGTCTTTACCGATGACTGGCCGGCGAGATACAGAAAAACCAGCACCAAAAGAGCGAGCAGCGACATCAGCGCGGTGAACCACAGTGTGACGCGCATCCGTATCGAAATCCGCTTCATAATTCCTCCCTCAGCACATATCCGACGCCGCGTACGGTTTGGATGAGCTTTTTCTCAAATCCGTCATCGATCTTTTTCCGCAGATAGCGGATGTAGACATCCACAATATTCGAACTGCCTTCATAATCATAGTTCCAGATATGGTTGCTGATCCGCTCACGGGACAGCACGATCCCGCTGTTTCGGATGAGGTATTCCAGGATGGCAAACTCCTTGGCCGACAACGAGATGTTTGTCTCTCCTCGTTTGACCGTCCGGGCATCACAATCGACGGTCAAATCCGCCAGCGTATAGACATTGCTGACACTTCCGGCACTGCGCCGCAGCAGAACACGGATGCGCGCAAGCAGTTCATCAAATGCGAACGGTTTGACCAGATAATCGTCCGCACCGGAATCCAGTCCGGATACCCGGTCCGGAATGCTGTCAAGTGCGGTCAGCAGAAGTACCGGCGTCTTATCTCCCCTGCCGCGCAGACTGCGCAGGAGTTCCAAACCGCTGATGCCCGGCAGCATGATATCCAAAACCAGCAGATCGTACTGTGCACAGGCCAGATAGTCCATCGCCGCATCGCCGCTCAGGCAGCTGTCGATACTGTAATGCTCCCGGCGCAGGCGTGCTGTGATCAATTCGTTCAATTTTGGTTCGTCCTCTACTACCAGAATCCGCATAGCAGTTCCTCCTTGCGATCGTTTTCCATGTTCAGTATACCAGAGTTTTATGAAGAACAGATGAAAACCATCCTGTTCCGCGTACAAAAAATCTCCCGCACCAAAAAAGGTACGGGAGATTCTCCTTTTAATTATCAGTCGTCGGAATCCATTCCCGGATATGCCGGGAGATCATCCTCCAGTGCGGAAAGATCAAACTCCAGATCCTCGCCGCATGCCGGACAGCCGATGCTGCCCATCTCAAGCGTGGACTCGTCGATATAAATCTCCTCGCCGCAGCTCGGGCAGATTACCTGAAACAGATCGGCCTCCGGGTCGAGTTCGATATCATCATCCTCCAACTCGTCATACGAGTCGTCGTCATCATACATATCCTCGACCATCGTATCGATGACATCCTGAAGGGCATCATTTTCCTCTTCCAGATCCTCAATAGACAGCGCCATATCTTCTAACAGATCGAGCATTGCCTGGAGAATACGGCCTTCCTTCTTCTCTGCACTGAAATCCAGTCCTTCAAACAGACCACGGACATAAGCGACACGTTCTGTTACGGTCATGATGGTTACCTCCATTCACTTGTCTCGTTGGAATCAATTAGTCCTTTGCGCGCTCGAGGTACTCGCCGGTGCGGGTATCAATCTTGATGCGGTCACCCTGCTCGATGAACAGCGGAACCTTGACCTCTGCGCCGGTCTCGACAACAGCCGGCTTCAGCGTGTTGGTTGCGGTGTTGCCCTTGAAGCCCGGGTCGGTCTCGGTGACCTCCAGAACGACGAACAGCGGCGGCTCAACAGAGAATACATTGCCCTTGTAGGACAGGATCTTGCACATCATCTCTTCCTTGGCAAAGCGGAAGTCATCGCCCAGAGAATCCTTGCCTACCGGCAGCATCTCGAAGGTCTCCATATCCATGAAGTAGTACAGATCGCCGTCATTGTAGGAGTACTGCATGTCGCGGCGGTCAACGTAAGCGTTCTCAAACTTCGCCGTCGGGTTGAAGGAAGTCTCGGTTACGGCACCGGTGATGACGTTCTTCATCTTGGTACGAACGAACGCAGCACCCTTGCCCGGCTTTACGTGCTGGAACTGGATAACCTGCATAACCTGACCATCCATCTCAAAAGTTACACCATTACGGAATTCACCTGCGGAAATCATAATAGAACCCTCCAAAATTATCTAAGAATATTTTTTCGTCAATAGTCTTTTTTTATTTTACATGATTTTATCTCGTTTGGCAAGTAGTTTGCTGTCATTCACTACGGTTTTCTGTCCGAAGCGCCTGCCGGAAAATCTCCTGCATCCGCACCGCATCGCGCGCCTGCGTTCCCGCCGACTCGCAGATAAACCGTGGTTCGTATCCCCGCGCCGCGGTCTCCTGCGCCACACCGTCAAATTCCGGTCCAAACACGGTATCGGCAAAGGTCAGATGGTGCGCTTCTCCGCCCTTTCCGTACTCAATTTTGGAAAAATGGCTGTGAAAGATGCGTGCACGCTCCATGCCGATGGTATTCTCCATCAAGTCAAACAGCCGGGATACGTCCTCCCGTGTTGTCATGCCGCCCTGTGTGCGCGCGTTCAGATGTCCAAAATCAATGCACGGGAGCAGACGGTCATCCATAGAAACCAGATCAAAGATCTCCTCCGCTGTGCCGATGACGTTGATCTTTCCCATCGTCTCCAGACACATCCGGATGTCGGTATATCCCGCGTTGTCCTTTAGCTCGAGCAGTTCGCGGACATTTTCCCGTGTGTTTTCCATCGCCTTGTCCCGGCTGAGCTTGCCCAGTCCGCCGGTGTGCACGACAATCCGGTCCGCGCCCATCGCCCGTGCCGCCGCGCAGCTGTCCAGCACATACTTCCCGTTTCCCTCAATCCGTTCCGTCATGCGCGACGAAAGATTGATATAATACGGCGCGTGGATCGAGAGACGGATTCCGTTTCCGCGCGCCGCAACGCCGATTTTCTCCGCGGTCTCCCGTCCGACGCGCACGCCGCGTCCGCACTGATATTCATAGGCAGTCAGTCCCATGGACGCAATCCATGCCGGTGCATCCACTGTCGCCTTCAATCCGGCCTCCGCAAACGCACTGTCGTTGCCGGCCGGTCCAAATCGTACCATAGTTTTTTATCCTTTCCAACCATGTATTCTGTGGTCTTGCCTGAAAAAAATCCACATAGTATTGTAATAGATTTTTCCTTCGATTGCAATGGAAGAACCAGGAGGTGAGAACCCTGAATCAGACACTTCTCATTGCCGCGGCCGGACGGGATGCCGAAGCGGTTCGGCGCGCCGGTCTGCAGTGCCTGCATCTGTGTGCCGCACTGTCGGAATCCGGACAGTTTGTAGTGCTCAGCCATCCGCTGTGCGCCGCAGGTGATCTGCTCGGCATTGTCGACCGGGGAGGTCTGCCGTCCTCCCCCGCCGCTTTTGCCGCGTCAGCCTGCCGACTTGCGCAAACGCGCCGCGCTGCGGGAATCCTGATTGATTTTCAGCGGGAGGAACTGGCGGACTGCGCCGCTGCACTGGATGAACAAACCGCACAGGCCGGACTTTCCCTCTGGGTGCCCCGCGAGCTGACCTCTCACACCCCGCATGCGATCTGCATCGCGGAGACCGGAATCTCCGGCGGGAGTCTGACGGCATATTTCGCCGAGCTGTCCGATCAGTACGGCGGACGGGTCGCCGCTCAGCTTGTCCGCTCCTGCGCGCGTTTTTCGATTCCATCCCGCTCCGTCTGCGGCACACCGCTCACCTTGGAGCAGGCGATGCGGCTGCGCGAGGAAACCGGCGCTTCCGTCTTTTTTTCCCGCGAGCTGTGCGCCAAATACTTCACCTATATGCATCACGGCAGTGCGTACTTCGTCCTGTTTGACGATGACGACACCATGCGTAAAAAGCAGGAGGTTCTGTCCGCCGCCGGCATCTCCCGTCAGCTGCTCCTGTATCCGGACGCGGCGGTCCTCGGTGTGCTGAACCGGTCAAAAAAAGCACCCCAATAGCAATCGGGGTGCTTCGCAGACTGTAATTCCGTTACCAGAGCTTGGTTCCGTCCTTTGCAAGGAATTCACGCTTGCAGACATTGCAGACCAGGATCGGTCCGAAGAGCGGAAGCGTCTTATGGCACTGCGGACAGCGCCAGAATAAAAAGTTAATGACAAAGAACAGGATCGCGCAGATGATTGCGACATATCCCATCACGGTGCTCGCCATATTTGCATTGTCTCCCGTCACGATACTGGCGATCAGGGAACCCACGACCAGGATACAGCCGATTGCAAAGATCAGATACGAAATCGCATGCCACCGGCGGTACGGCGGATAGTTTTTCATTTGTTCTATTTTTTTTGACAGCATGGAATGTCCTCATTTCTCCAAGGTATTTTCTCTATTCTAACACCTTGTTCGACGAAACGCAACGCGTTTTCCGAGAAATCGAGTTACTTTTCACCTGTGGTCAGTTGCAGCCGCAGTCGCAGCCGCATCCGCAGCCGCCGAAAATCGAACCGTTGCCGCAGATAACCCAAATGACGATGATGACCAGAATGATCCAGCAGAAATCCATTCCGGAACCGGAACAATTGTTGTTGCACATAGAGTTACACATGGGAAAACTCCTCCTTCTTGAAGTGTTCACTCCATTATAGATTCCGGACAAGCTCTGTGTGACAGAACTGCCGCCCCGATTCGGGATTCTTCGTCAGTTTTTTCTGCGGATCGAAAAATTGAGCCTCGCGCAGAGTGAATCTGCACGAGGCTCTGAAAAAGGGAAAGGAAATCAGGCAGTTTGATCAATCTTCGTCCTGCAGGGCATCGTAGCCGGTTGCACCGGTACGAACCTTGATGACATCCTCAATATCCGATACAAAGATCTTGCCATCGCCGATATGGCCGGTGTACAGCGTCTTGCGGCAGGTCTCAACAACCGTCTCAACCGGAACGCGGCTGACAACCATCTCGAGCTTGATCTTCGGACGCAGCGTCATATCCATTTCAACGCCGCGGTAGAACTCGGTTCTACCCTTCTCAACACCGCAGCCGAGAACATTGGTAACGGTGATGCCGGCAATGCCGATCTCTTCCAGGGCATTCTTAAGCTTATCCAGACGGGACGGCTTGGTGATAACGACAACCTTGGTCAGCTTCGGTACCGCAGCATCTGTCTCAGATACACGCTTGGTAACCGGAATTGCTTCGGATACCGATACAGCAGCCTTGGAAACTTCATCAGCAGCCATAACCTGCGCAACACCGTTCTTGTTGACCGGCATCGGGAGGAAGTCCGCATAGGAAGCGGAGAGGTTATGCTCCGAAGCATCCATGCCGGCGAGCTCTTCTTCCTCGCTGACACGCAGACCAACCGTCTTGTTGATGACAGTGAATACAATGAACACGACAATGGCAACATATACTGCAACAGAGACAACGCCGATTACCTGAACCAGCAGGAAGTGTGCGCCGCCGCCATAGAACAGGCCGCCATCGAGTGCAAACAGACCGGTCATGATGGTACCGAGTGCGCCGCAGACACCGTGTACGGAGACTGCACCGACCGGGTCATCGACCTTGACAACCTTATCAAAGAACTCAACGGACAGGACAACCACAATGCCGAAAATCAGTCCCATGATTGCCGCGCCGAGCGGAGAAACCAGATCACAGCCGGCGGTGATGCCAACCAGACCAGCCAGAGCAGCGTTGTATGTCATCGAGACATCCGGCTTGCCATAGCGGATCCAGGTGAAGATCATACAGGTGATGCAGGCAACTGCCGGACACATGTTGGTGGTTACAAATACACTGGCAGCGGATGCAATTGCATCGCCTTCCATGGATACCGTGGAGCATCCGTTAAATCCAAACCATGCAAACCACAGAATGAAAACGCCGAGTGCCGCCAGCGGCAGGTTATGACCCGGGATTGCACGAACCTTACCGTCCTTGCCGTACTTGCCAATACGCGGTCCAAGAATGGATGCGCCGACCAGTGCGCAGACACCGCCTACCATGTGTACACAGGTGGAACCGGCGAAATCGTGGAAGCCCATCTCAGCGAGCCAGCCGCCGCCCCAAATCCAATGACCGGAAATCGGGTAGATGAACAGGGAGATGCAGAGAGAATACAGGCAGTATGCGGAGAACTTGGTACGCTCTGCCATCGAACCGGAGACAATGGTTGCCGCGGTCGCACAGAATACCGTCTGGAAAATCAGGAATGCAAAAAGCGGAACGCCATCCGGCAGAATAGAAGAATAATCTCCGCGAACCATCGGATCCAATTTACCGATGATGCTGTTGCCGGCACCGAACATCAGGCCGAAGCCAACCAGCCAGAATACCGGTGTACCGATGGAAAAGTCCATCAGGTTTTTCATCAGGATGTTGCCGGAGTTCTTCGCACGGGTAAAACCGGTCTCGCACATGGCAAAGCCTGCCTGCATGAAGAACACCAGAGCCGCACCGAGCAGAACCCATATGGTGTTTACAGATGAATACATAAAAAACGCCTCCAAAGTGAAATGTATGGAAATTAGGTAGAACATGCGTCAAAGCTGCTGCTTTTTTGCATGAAAAATAGCGTGTACCTGAACTGCGAAATTCAGATACACGCCATTGTGAACGATAATAAAAATTTTACGTTATGTCCGTTTATACACCGAACAGCAGGTCGATGTAGGACGGCATCGGCCAGTACTTGCCAGCCGTGTTGACTTCCATCTCGTCAACAACTGCACGAAGTGCTTCCATAGCAGGAACAATCTTCTCAGCAGCGTAAGCAGCCTCAGCCGCGTTGCCTTCGATCTCGGTTCTGCCGGAATCGGCAACAATCAGAGCCTCGAGCTTGGAATATGCCTCGACAGACAGTGCGGTCAGCTTGTTGAGCAGCATGACCTCGATGTCGGTCGAAACGCCGATCTGCTTCTTGTTGACAGCAGTAGTGGACAGCTCATTCATGTATGCACTGACAGCCGGAAGGATATCCTTCTTGGTCATGTCGATCATGGTCATTGCTTCGATGTTGATCAGCTTATGATACTCTTCCTGAAGAATGTCCTGACGGGCAAGCAGCTCGGTCTTGGTCAGAACGTTCATCTCGGTGAACAGGTCAACGAACTCATCATAAGTAGCCAGAGCTTCCGGCGTAGTCTTGAGGTTCGGCAGACCGCGCTTCTCAGCCTCGGCAACCCACTCATCGTCGTAGCCGTTGCCGTTGAAGATGATACGCTGATGTGCAGTCAGCTCGCGCTTGATCAGTGCGTTGAGTGCTTCATGGAAATCCTCAGCACCCTCCAGCTCGTCAGCGTAATCCTTGAATACCTTTGCAACCGAGGTGTTCAGTACAAAGTTTACGCATGCGATGTTCTGTGCAGAACCCGGCATACGGAACTCGAAGCGGTTGCCGGTGAACGCGAACGGAGAGGTTCTGTTGCGGTCGGTGTTATCCTTCGGAATGACCGGCAGAGTGGAAACGCCCAGCTTGATCTTGCTGCTCGTGGAGCCGGTCTGCTCCTCATCATTGATGATTGCGTCGACAATTGCACCCAGCGTATCACCGAGGAAGGTGGATACAATTGCCGGAGGAGCCTCGTTGGCGCCCAGACGATGGTCATTGCCTGCAGATGCAACAGAAATACGCATCAGCTTTGCATAACGGTCAAGTGCGGTGATGATTGCGGTCAGGATCAGCATGAACTGTGCGTTTGCTGCCGGATCCTTGCCCGGGCTCAGCAGATTCTCGCCCTCGTCGGTGGACATGGACCAGTTGTTGTGCTTGCCGGAACCGTTGACGCCGTCAAACGGCATCTCGTGCAGCAGACATACCATGCCGTGCTTCTGTGCGACGTTCTTGATGACGTCCATCAGCAGCTGGTTGTTATCGGTAGATACATTGGTCGTGGAGAAAATCGGTGCAATCTCATGCTGTGCCGGGGAAACTTCGTTGTGCTTGGTCTTTGCCAGCAGGCCGAACTTCCACAGCTCCTGATCCAGATCAGCCATGAACTCAGCAACGCGCGGCTTGATGGAGCCGAAGTAGTGATCCTCCATCTCCTGACCCTTCGGCGCCATCGCACCGAACAGAGTGCGGCCGGTCAGCTTCAAATCCTCGCGTTCATCGAAATACTTCTTGTCAACCAGGAAGTACTCCTGCTCCGGACCGACGGTCGTGGTGACGCGCTTGACGTCCTTGCCGAACAGCTTCAGGATGCGGCATGCCTGTGTGGAAATCGCATCCATGGAACGCAGCAGCGGGGTCTTCTTGTCGAGCGCCTCGCCGGTGTAGGAGCAGAACGCGGTCGGAATATATAAGGTACCATCCTTTACAAACGCCGGGGACGTCGGATCCCATGCGGTGTAGCCGCGCGCCTCGAAGGTTGCACGAAGACCGCCGGACGGGAAGGACGATGCATCCGGTTCACCCTGTGTCAGTTCCTTGCCACTGAACTCCATGATGATCTTGCCGTTGTCAGTCGGGCTGATAAAGGAGTCATGCTTTTCCGCAGTGATGCCGGTCATCGGCTGGAACCAGTGAGTGTAATGGGTTGCGCCCTTGTCGACTGCCCATTCCTTCATTGCATGTGCTACATCGTTTGCAATGCTCGGATCGAGCGGTTCACCGTAGTCGATTGTCTTCTTGAGCTTCTTGAATACTTCCTTCGGGAGCTTGCTTCGCATCGTGCTCTCATTGAACACATACTCACCAAAGATTTCAGGAATGCTGGTCATGTTACAACGCACCTCCATAAGTCGTTTGTATAAGAAAATAATTCTTTCAGGTAACACGAATACCATCAGGTAAAAAAATTAGCGCTGCGGATTCTCCCATCCACAGCGCCTTTGCTGTTCACTGTCGTAATTATATCCCCTGATTTTCGCATTGTCAACTGAGATTTCGAAACTTTTTTCCCAATTTGAAACTTTCATTCATTTTTTCTATTTCTAATTCTTTTGCGGTATGATTTCTATGCAAGTTGTATGAAATCTTCCTTCATCATAATTTTGCAGGATTATTTCTCTTGACTGCAAGACGCAAGTATAATACAATATGTTTACTGACAATTTCACAGGGAATATTGGACAATGACGTTCGTTTTCGAAAGGCTTTTTGCAAGTCTTTTGATTGCGTACGTCATTTTTGTTTTTCACCCAGTCAGCCGACGGATATTCCGCGTGCGCGGTGCATAATTATCTGCAGTTCATCCTGCGGACGCGCCGAAGCGGCAAGCCGTCCCGCCCCAATATCACTCAGTTTTCTATTTATATGTGTAGTATATAGGAGGAATTCACCATGTTAAAAGAAGGCCAGTACCATATCCCCTCGGGATGTGCGATCTCGGGCATCTTCCACAAGGATGGCCGCAAGACGGACGGTTCCGAAATCATCCGCTC
>JALFIV010000078.1 GCA_022775385.1 Clostridiales bacterium | reverse complement strand
CTCGACATCCAGCATCATGCGGCTGTCTATATGGTATTCTCCGTCAAACACCTTCTGAATGGACCGCAGCTCCGGAAATTCCAGTTCGCTCATGAATCCAACGTGCCCCAGATTGATGCCCAAAATCGGCACATGGCGGACAGCAGCATACTGCGCCATGGACAGAATCGTACCGTCTCCGCCCAAAACAATAACAAAATCCGATTCAAGCATCGCCTGATCGACAGGAAGAACACGGTATCCAGAAGGGTCCATGCCGATTTCGAGCGCACGCTCCGCCAGAATGACGTTCGCGCCAAACTCGCGCAGTACCTCCGCAGTCTGCGTCACCGCATAGCCCATCCCCTCTTTGCCGGTGTTCGGCCAGATCATTACATTGCAGAGTTTTTTCTTTTGCACCATTATTTTTCCAGCTCTCCATGTGCTTCCGTAACCAGAGCAGGCAGATCAATTTCGGTATCTTCTCCATCTCGTCCGAGATAGCCAAGAAACTCGATATTGCCCTCCGGTCCGCGGATCGGTGAAAACGTCAGATTATATACATGAAAACCGGATGCATGCGCGTTCTCCAAAAATGCCTCAAGCACTTCCAGATGAATTTCCGGCTCTCTTACAACGCCCTTTTTGCCAACCTTGCCCTTTCCGGCCTCAAACTGCGGCTTAATCAGGCAGGCGACACGTCCGTGCTCATCCAACAGCTGTGCCACGACCGGAAGAACCAGCTTGAGCGAGATAAACGAGACATCAATGACCGCGAGATCCGGTTCCTCTCCGTCCAGCATATCCGGCGTCACATAGCGGATGTTCGTGCGCTCCATGCAGACCACACGCGGGTCCTGACGGAGCTTCCACGCAAGCTGACCATATCCTACATCGATGGAGAATACCTTGCGAGCACCTTTTATTAGCAGGCAGTCGGTAAAGCCGCCGGTTGAAGCACCGATATCCATACAGCACAGTCCGTCCGGATTGATATCAAAGTATTTGAGCGCCTTCTCAATCTTTAAGCCGCCGCGGCTGACAAAGCTGTTGGTCTTTCCGCGGACTTCCACCGCCGCATCCTCCGGAATGCTCATACCGGCTTTGTCTGCTTTTTGATTGTCGACAAAGACAATGCCGCTCATAATAATTGCTTTGGCTTTTTCACGCGAGGGAGCAAATCCTTTCTCTACCAAAACAATGTCAAGACGTTTTTTCACGTTTCATTTCCTCCACACAACGCTGCGCAATCCCGTCAGCGTCCAGATGATATACCCGATAGACCTGCTCTACCGTACCCTGCGGCGCAAATGTGCTGCCGCAGTTCAGCAGTACTGTCCGCTTGACCGGAATCTGATGCCGGACAAGCTCCGCCGTGAGAGCCTGACCGATGCTTCCATTTTCCACACAGTCCTCTGCCGTCAGCACACGGCCGGAGGATGCAATCGCCTGCAGAAGTTCCGCAGAAAACGGCGCGGACAAATCATTGATTTTATAAACAGCAGCGTGAATACCCTGCTTCTCCAGCTTCTGGCTTGCCTCCAACAGTTCGTTGATCAGAATACCATATCCGACAAAAACGATATCTGTCCCTTCACGCATACAAACGATGTCTCCATCGGAGCAATCCTCTGTAAAGGCACCTTCCTTGCCACGCGGGTATCGAATTGCAATCGGGTCTTTTTTTTGAGAAATCGCACGCGAAAGCATGGATCTCAGCTCGTTGTAATTGGACGGAGCCAAAATACGCATCCCGGGAATCTGCCTCAGAAAACCGACATCAAATACGCCGTTGTGCGTCGGTCCGTCTGCTCCGACAATGCCGGCGCGGTCAATTGCAAAGACACACGGAAGGTGATCCAATGCCACGTCGTGGATCAGCTGATCATACGCACGCTGAAGGAACGTCGAGTACATCGCGCAGACGGGTCGCAGTCCCTGCTTTGCCATGCCGGCTGTCATCGCAACGGCATGTTCCTCTGCAATTCCAACATCGAAAAACCGTTTAGGGAACTGCTTTCCGAATGACGATAGTCCGGTTCCGGACGGCATCGCCGCCGTAATAGCACAGACCTTTGGATTCAATTTGGCGAGACGGATCATTTCCTGGCCGAATACTGAGGAAAAGCTTTCCCCTGTCGGATTGAGCGAAACCCCCTCTTCGATATCAAATTTCGAAACACCGTGATAGATATCCGGATGCTGTTCGGAATAGTGATATCCCTTTCCCTTCTGTGTGAGCACATGCACCAGTACCGGACGCTTGAGCTCCTTGGCAGTATTCAGCAGCTCGGACACCGCGCCGATGTCATGACCGTTGACCGGTCCGAGATACATGATTCCCA
>JALFIV010000065.1 GCA_022775385.1 Clostridiales bacterium | reverse complement strand
CTTTCTTTTCTATCGGAAGCACTCTGCTTTCGATAGTTTTATTATACCTGATACGAAAAATTTTTCAAGTAGGTTTTTCGCAAAAGAAAAGAGGTGTCGCAATTTGCTAACACCTCTCCATTCTTTAATATTGACTTTACGCTTTATGCAGACCATCCACATAAATGCAAATCTACACTATTCATTCTCTTTCATATCTTCAGTAGCTTTTGTAAGCATTTGTTTGTATTGCTCTTTCAAGCTTTCCGGTGCAAGTATCGTAACCGCCAAATAATAATGCGGTCAGATAAAAAATTACCCCAGCCCTTTGCGAGTTGGAGTAATTCACTATAATTCACATGCGATTTTTGATAGATTGGAGTTTTTCACTCCAAGGTGCAAGCTCTGCGAGCTGATTATCGGTCATCTCTTTCGTTGGCCGATGGTCCAGCAGAAATTTCAGATATCTGTAAACATTCAGGTCATGCGCCTTTGCCATCTCAACCATTGTATAAACTACAGCACTGGCATTGGCTCCTTCTACAGAATCACTGAACAGCCAGTTCTTCCGCCAGCTCCGGCGCTGCCAGGACATCGTGTCCCGTGCAGATCGCCTCCAAATCGCGCGCCCACGCTTCATACTCCCGCTGAAACAGCGCCAGGAAGATTTCTTCTTTCGTCTGAAAATAGTTGTAGATCGACGTCCGTGTAAACGATGTCTCGGCACCGATTTCCTTGATCGTCACCTCTTTGAAACTCATGGTCTCGTACAGCTTCGCACAGGCATCGACGATTTCCTCCCGCCGCGCGGCTGTCCGCTGAGCAGATGCTCTCGGCATGCGATCCCTCCCGACGTTCATATTCTGACACTATGTCAGCATTTACAGTATACCTCTGTTCTGACACAGCGTCAATAATTCTTTCAAAAAACACCTGTACAGCTTCCCTTCCGGTCAGCCATACAGGTGTATCTGTTGATATTTATTTCTTCTTCGGCTGTTTTGCTATGACAAGCGAATAGTATCCGGCATCGTCCGGAATCTCTTCGACACTGCGGTATACCCGCTCGCCCTCAATGCCGCAGTTCTCCACCGCGATGACATCGCGTCCGCTCGCCGCGAGCATCTCCTTGACCTCCTTCATCCGCCGACCGGACTTCATCAGCACATACTGTCCGCCGTCCGACAGTGTCTCGGTCAGTCTGTGTGCCGCCGGCACCACGTGGAGCGGCTCGTTCCAGCAGACCAGCGGCTGATTGACACGCGCCGCCGCCGCACAAAATGATGGAACACCGCTCACCATCTCGGTCGGATAGCCATCCTGCTCAACCAGATTCTGAACATAGCTGAAGGTAGAATAAATCGTCGGGTCTCCCAGTGTCAGAAATACCACATTCTCCCCCTGCTCCAGCACGCGCTCAACCGCGTCCGCCGCCTTGCGGTGACTCCGCGCCATTTTCCCCCGATCATGTGTCATCGGCATGACAAGCGCAAGCAGCTGTTTTTCCGCAAGCTCCGGCACCGACTGCACCGCAATCCGATAGGCGAGCGTCTCCTCCGGCCGTTCGCCGGGAAGAGCAATCACCCGGTTCTCCCGAATCAGTCGGCATGCCTTGCGGGTCATCAGCTCCGGATCCCCCGGTCCGACACCGACTCCATAGAATATTCCGGCCATATCAAAGTCTCTCCTTTGTTCTCTGTTCCAATCGTGCGCCGTGCGCACTTCACGACTGACAGTATAGCAGATTTTTCAACGCTTGCAAACACTTTTTCCAACAGAGCTCGCAGTCCCGGCTGTTTTCCCCTCCGGAATATGGTATAATAAGCAGGAATGATCCGCAAAAAAACCGGAGGGCTGTTATGGCAAATATATTAGTTGTGGAAGATGACAGAAACATGCGACTGCTCACCTCGGCGCGCTTGTCCGATACCTATACCGTGGAGACCGCGTGCGACGGCATCGAGGCGCTTGATCTCATTCACCGCGGCGGCATTGATCTGATTGTCGCGGACATTATGATGCCGCGCATAGATGGATACACCCTGCTGCAGACCATCCGCAGTGAGGGCTATTCCACTCCGTATCTCCTGCTGACCGCAAAGGAGACTCTGAGCGACAAACAGCTCGGATTCTCGCTCGGCACGGACGACTACATGACCAAACCGTTCAGCAGCGTCGAACTGCTCTGGCGCATTGCCGCGCTGCTCCGCCGTGCAAATATCTCTCAGAGCAAAAAAATAATTCTGGGTGATGTCACGGTGGACTCGGAGAAATACGCGGTCTACACCGATTCCCGCTACATTGAACTTCCCAAAAAGGAATTTGAGCTGCTGTTCAAGCTGCTCTCCTATCCCGACCGGATTTTTTCCAAAGAACAGCTGCTCGACAGCATCTGGGGACGCAACTCTACCAGCGGCGAAGAGACCGTCAAAACCCACATCAGCCGCATCCGCAGCCGTCTGACAGGCATCTCCGCGTTCCGCATCCTCACCATCAAGGGATTGGGCTACAAGGCGGATATCAGCAAGGAATACCAGCGATGACAAAAAAGCGCGGACGCGGATTCCTCAAGCGGCAGTTCCCGCAGATTCTGGCGGAATCTCTCACCATTCTGATCACCGCCATTGTCTCGTTTCTGCTGATGACCTGGCTGGTTCAGGACATTGCAAAGGTGGAGAACATCTATCTCGCCGCAGTGTATGAGGTTCTGGGTACGATTGTCACCATGATCCTCATTCTGGTTTCCACCAACACCTACACCTACCGCAAACGCATGCAGGAGGTCAACACGCTGGCAAATGCCATCGAACAAGTCGCAAACGGCGATTTCCATGTTCAGATTCCAATCCGTCCCAACGATCCGATGGCACAGATCTATGCAGATTTCAACAAAATGAGCGCGGAACTCGCCAGTGTACAGCTTTTGCGAAATGATTTCATCAACAACTATTCCCACGAGTTCAAAACCCCCATCGCGTCCATCAACGGATTCGCCGCTCTCCTCCTGTCAAAAAAACTGCCGGAAGATGAACAGCGGCAGTATCTTGAGATCATCCGCGACGAGTCCGAGCGTCTCTCCCGCCTGACCAGCAATACGATCCTGCTGTCCAAGCTTTCCTCCCAGCGCATCGTCACCGATATTGAGCAGTACAATCTGGGCGAACAGCTGCGTCAGTGCTCAATTATTCTTTCGCAGAACTGGCTGGAAAAAAATATCGAGTTCGACGGAGATTTCCCGGATGTGCCGTTCTCTGCCAACAAAGAGTTGCTGCAGCATCTGTGGCTCAATCTCATTGGCAACGCGGTCAAATTCACACCGGAGGGCGGAACCATCACCGTACGGCTGCGGGAGGAATCGCGCACGGTGCGGATTACTGTCTCGGACAGCGGAATCGGCATGGATGAGACCACGCTTGCCCATCTGTTCGACCCATACTATCAGGGCGATTCGAGTCGCTCCTCTCAGGGCCTGGGACTCGGTCTTTCTATCGCAAAACGGATTGTTGAGTTGAACGAGGGAACGATCTCCGCAGAAAGTACGCCCGGAAACGGAAGCACGTTTGCCGTCATCCTTCCGATCCGCACCCGGGAACGGAAGCAGACCCTCGATTCCGCTTCAAACAAGTAAACTCAAAGTAAACAAACCATATGAAATTCGTTACGCCGCAGAGACATTGTTTTGTTACAATAATACCATCCTATGGAAAGGAACAAAACAATGGAAAAGTATATTTTACTCGTAGAGACCGGCGCAGATCTTCCGGACGATCTGGCCGCCCAGTTTAATATTCAGAAGGTTCCCATGCACGTTTCGTTCGGCAGCGATACGCGCGACGACGGCACCATTCCCATTCAGGAACTGTTCTCATATTACAAAGAAACCAATTCTCTGCCGCAGACGAGCGGCTGTATGCCGCACGACTTTGAGCAGGTGTTTGACAGAATTCATGAATCCTATCCGGATCGTCACATTCTCCATCTGGCATACTCTGCCGTCACCACTTGTTCGTATCAGAATGCATTGATTTCTGCGGAAGACCGCGATTATGTCACCAGCATTGACACCAAGCATGTTTCCGCCGGACAGACCATCGTTACTTTGGCAGTGGCGCATTATCTTCGTCAGCACCCCGACTGCCCGCTCGGCGAGATCACCGAGCTTGTGACCCTGCTCCGCGAAAACTGCCGCATGGCATTCTTCCCCGGAGATCTCGCCTACCTAAAGGCGGGCGGACGGGTCAGCAACGCCGCCTATCTCGGTGCGAAACTGCTCTCGCTCAATCCGCTCATTGAGATCAACGACGGATATCTCGAGGCAACCAAAAAATACCGCGGTACGATGAAAAAGGTCGCACCAAAAATGCTGGAGGAATATACGCAGGCAAAGCAGTTTGACAAACGTCTGCTCGCTTTTGTTTACTCCGAAGGACTGGACAAGGCGCTCATGGACGCGCTGTCCGCACAGGCGCGTCAGCTCGGCTTCCGCACGATTCTCTGGGTGCAGACCGGCTGTGTCGTATCCACCCACAGCGGTCCGGGTGCATTCGGTGTCTGCGGTTTTTCGGAGAACGGCGCGCTGTCCGCGCTGTTCGACGACGCTGCAGAATAATTTCATCAAACAATACGCCCGAAGGGATTGCTTCCCCTCGGGCGTATCTTTATCCTCCGAATCGGGACATGAGAAACGGCGTGACAAACAGACGCCACAGTGATGCAGCGATCAGCAAAAGCATACTCACCGCACCGGTTCCTCCATATTGACACAGTCCCTTCCAATACCGTTTCCGTCCCGCGGTCTGTCCCGCCATCAGTGCGGCGCTCGCAGTCAGCATCAGCGCAGGCAGAGCAAACAGGGAGGTGACTCCGGTGGTTGCTACCGAGAGATAGATGCCATGAAGTCCCGACTGATGCACCATCGCTGCAACCGTAAAGGAGAGCAGAAAACCCCGCGCCGCGATCAGCATCGCAATCGATAAGCCGCGTCCCGGGCCGCTCCCGAGAATCACCGCGGCGAGCGGCCACGCGGCAATACTGGCCATACAGCTCAGCGCACCCTTCCATGAGAGCGCCGACGGACTCTGCGTCAGCAGGTCTGCGAGGCTGTTCATATAAGCGCCGCTGTTCTGCGGAATGTGCATCCCGGTAAATGAGCCGGCCAGCAGTCCGCACAGCAAGAAAGCAAAAGAAAAAACAAAAGCCGGAGAGTCGCGTACTCTCCGGAGATCGGAAAAGCTGAGAGCACCCTGTTTCATCGCAGAACTCCTTTCTGCTATCAGGGTATTCTCAGCTTTTGCTCGTTATTCCGCCGTTTCGATCGAACCGATGGATTTGAAGATGTCGTTGACCGCCGACTTCATGTGATTCGGAAAACGCTCCGAATAGGTCAAACGGCTGACCAGCTTGCCATCCTCTTCCTTCTGCTCCACGCAGACAACGTTGGTTGCCTTTGCAACGCGGGACTGGATGTATTCACAGTTTCTGTTCTCCACCATAGAGACCAGAATCTTTCCGCGGGTAACGCCGCAGATCGAGGACAATGTAGTCGAAAGCTCTTTTCGATCCACCGAAAGAATCATAATCTCGGAACGCAGTGTCGATGTCGAGACATCCGGTTCACAATGTACGCCCATATCCAGATACGCCGCACGCTTGGATGCATCCGATTCGACAACATGAATGTTGTTTGCAGGAATCACCTGATCATGCAGAACGCCCTTCAGAATCCGGTCGCTTTTTTCGTTCATACCGATCATTCCGAGTCCGATGCTGTGTGCCATACTTATCACCTCAAAAAAACGCTGGGATGTTACTAAAAGTCCCAATATCATGTGCTTTTATCTATTTTTGCTGGTCTAACTGTTTAAAAAATCCAGTCCAATTTCCATTTCACAATTAGATTATAGTCACTTTTTTTTAGAAAACAAGTATTATTTTGTGATTCCTGCAAACTTTGTAGGTTTAACAGATTATTCTTCCATCATCTCCGCCGCTTTG
>JALFIV010000040.1 GCA_022775385.1 Clostridiales bacterium | reverse complement strand
TTGTGCAAAGACCAAAACCGAGGATATCGACCCAATTAACCACAAATGGGGCGAGTGGGAAGTAATTACACCGGCGACCTGTACCGAGGACGGCGTCGAGACCCGCACCTGTAAGAACGACAAGACTCATACGGAGACCCGGAAGATTGAGGCAACCAACCACGACTGGGGCGAGTGGAAAGTAACGACACCGGCGACCTGTACCGAGGACGGCGTCGAGACCCGCACCTGCAAGAATGACAAGACTCATACGGAGACCCGTCCGATTGAGGCAACCAACCACGACTGGTCTGATTGGAAAGTAACGACACCGGCGACCTGTACCGAGGACGGCGTCGAGACCCGCACCTGTAAGAACGATTCGAGCCATACGGAAACCCATCCGATTGAGGCAACCGACCACGAATGGGGCGAGTGGGAAGTAACGACTCCGGCGACCTGTACCGAGGACGGCGTCGAGACCCGCACCTGCAAGAACGATTCGACCCATACGGAGACCCGGAAGATTCCGGCGACCGGAAAGCATACCTATGCGACGACCATCACCAAGGCAAAGCCGGGCAAGGACGGCAGCATCGTAAAGAAGTGCACGGTCTGCGGTAAGGTGGAGAGCAAAACGGCGATCTCCGCACCGAAGAAGATTGTCCTGTCCAAAACCGCCTATATCTACAGCGGCAAGGCGAAGAATCCGACGGTGACGGTGAAGGATGCGGCAGGAAAAACCATCTCGTCGAGCAATTACACGGTTTCGTATGCGACAACGCGCAAGAGCATCGGCACGCACAAGGTAACGGTAACCTTCAAGGGTTCGAAATATGAAGGCTCGCTGAGTGCCAAGTTCGTCATCAATCCGAAGGCACCGTCCATCAAGAGCGCATCCAATCTGGTCAAGGGCGTCAAGGTGACATGGAAGCCGGTCAGCGGCATCACGGGTTATCAGATTCAGCTGTCGACGAACAAGAGCTTTAAAAATTCCAAGATAATCAGCGCATCCAAAACCGCGACCTCGAAGAAGATCACCGGACTGAGCACCGGAACGGTCTCCAAAAAGTACTATGTCCGCGTCCGCACCTATAAGAAGGTCAGCGGCAATTGGTACTACTCCGACTGGTCGTCGGCAAAGTCTGCCCACGCGGTCAAGAAGTCCAAGTAAATCAAATGAAACATCCCGATGGAACGCCATCGGGATGTTCTAATTTCCACAAAAAACTTTTGTAACATTGCACAAATCTCTTGCATTCTGTCAGAGACTGCGATATACTTAACCTGTCAATAAAATAACAATAATCTTCAGGGCAGGGTGAAAGTCCCTACCGGCGGTACAGCCCGCGACCCGCCAATTCGGCGGCTGATTCGGTGAAACTCCGGAGCCGACAGTATAGTCTGGATGGAAGAAGATACGGGACATGTTACAATGTCTCCTGTTTGACTTGCTCTGATTCCGATGGAATCAGATTTTTTGTTTTTGTGCCCTGTTTTGTGAGAAAGACAGGGTTTTTTGTCTGTAGGAGCTGATACTTATGACAGATATGGAGTATATGCGCCGTGCGCTCGAGCTGGCGGAACGCGGCGCGGGACATGTCTCGCCAAACCCGATGGTCGGCGCGGTCATCGTCAAGGATGGACGCATCATTGGAGAGGGATGGCATGAACACATCGGCGGACTGCACGCGGAGCGCAACGCGCTCAAAAACTGCACGGAGGATCCGTCGGGCGCGACGATTTACGTCACGCTGGAGCCATGCTGCCACTGGGGACGCACGCCGCCATGTACCGAGGCGCTCATGGAGAACAAGCTGAGCCGCGTTGTTGTCGGCTGTCTGGACCCGAATCCGCTGGTTGCGGGAAAGGGAATCGGCATTCTGCGCGACGCCGGTATCCAGTGTGAGACCGGTGTGCTGGAGGACGAGTGCCTCGCGCTCAACGAGGTCTTTTTCCACTACATCACGACCAAAAAACCGTTTGTCGTGATGAAATATGCGATGACGCTGGACGGAAAGATTGCGGCGGCGACCGGCGATTCCAAATGGGTGACCGGAGAGGCTGCACGGCATCATGTCCATGAGACCAGAAAGCGTCTGTCCGGCATCATGGTCGGCATCGGCACAGTGCTCGCGGACGACCCGATGCTCAACTGCCGCATCGAAGAGGGTGTTGATCCGGTTCGTATCATCGTCGACAGCACCCTGCGCACGCCATTGGAGAGCAATCTGGTGCGCACCGCGCATGAGATTCCGACGTACATCGTGTGCGCGCGTCCGGACGGCGCCAAAGAGGCGGCTCTGGTCGCGCACGGCGTCAATGTGGTCTGTCTGCCGGATGAGAAGTGCGAGCGCGTGGATTTGACATGGCTGTGTCAGCAGATCGGCGAATGGGGCATCGACAGTGTCCTGCTGGAAGGCGGCGGCACGCTGAACGGCGAGATGATCCGTCTGGGACTGGTCGACCGGGTACAGGCATACATCGCACCCAAGCTGATCGGCGGCGCCGAGGCAAAGGGACCGATCGGCGGCGCGGGAATTCCCAAGATGGCGGATGCATTGGCGCTGGACGATATGACCATCACACGGCTGGGAGATGACCTGCTCGTCGAAGGCCGTATCCGAAAGGATTGAAGGTATGTTTACAGGAATTATTGAAGAGGTCGGTGAGATCACCGGACTGCGGCAGACCGGAACAAGCACCGTACTCGGTGTCCGGGCAAAGACCGTGCTGGGCGGCACCAAGATCGGCGATTCCATCGCGGTCAACGGCGTGTGCCTGACGGTGGTTCGCCTCACCGGAGACGGATTTGACGGCGACGTCATGCCGGAGACCCTGCGCCGTACCAATCTGGGAAAACTGAAGCCGAAATCCCGCGTCAATCTGGAGCGCGCGATGGCGGCGGACGGACGGTTCGGCGGTCATATTGTCGCCGGACACGTGGACGGCACCGGAACGATCACTGAGCTGAAGCCCGAGGGCAACGCCGTTTGGGTGACGGTATCCGCGGCGCCCGAGCTGCTGCGCTACATCGTCGAAAAGGGTTCGATCACAATCGACGGCATCAGCCTGACGGTTGCCTATGTGGATGACAGCTGCTTCAAGGTCTCGATCATCCCGCACACGGGCGAGGAGACCACACTGTTGACGCGCACGGCGGGCTACGAGGTCAATCTCGAGACCGACATCGTCGGCAAATACGTCGAAAAGCTCATGCAGCCGGCGAAGGATGCGGCAAAGCCGAAGAACGGACTGAGTGCCGAATTTCTTGCATTAAACGGATTTTTATAAGAAGAACGATAACCAATATCGAAGGAGGAGCCAACCATGGCTGAATTCAACACTGTAGAGGAAGCGCTGGACGCGCTGCGCGCCGGACAAAACATTCTCGTCATCGACGATCCGGACCGCGAAAATGAGGGCGACATCATCTGTGCTGCAGAGTTCGCCACCACCGAAAATGTCAATTTCATGGCGACCTACGCCAAGGGTCTGATCTGCATGCCGATGAGCGGCGAGTACTGCGACAAGCTGGGACTGCCGCAGATGGTCGAGCAGAACACGGATAACCACGAGACCGCATTCACGGTTTCCATAGACCATATGTCCACGAGCACCGGCATCTCCGCCGAGGAGCGCGGTGTGACGGCACGTGCGACCGTGCTGGCTGATGCCAAGCCGACGGATTTCCGCCGTCCGGGTCATATGTTCCCGCTTCGCGCCCGCGAGGGCGGTGTGCTCCGCCGCACCGGTCACACCGAGGCGACGGTAGACCTCTGCCGTCTGGCAGGTCTGCGTCCGGTCGGTCTGTGCTGTGAGATCATGCGCGAGGACGGCACGATGATGCGCACCACCGAACTGAAGAAGTTCGCCAAGGAGCATAATCTGTGCATGATTACCGTCGCTGACCTGATCTCCTACCGTATGCGCGACAAGGAGGAATCGCTGGTCAAGGAGGTTGCGTGCGCTGATTTCCCTACGAAGTACGGTCACTTTAAAATCCACGGTTTTATCAACAAGATTAACGGTGAGCACCATGTGGCCGTAACGATGGGCGATGTTTCTGACGGCAAGCCGGTACTTTGCCGCGTTCACTCCGAGTGCCTGACGGGCGACGCATTCGGCTCCGCACGCTGCGACTGCGGCGAGCAGCTGGAGGCAGCGATGCGCGCGATCGCCAAGGAAGGCCGCGGTATGGTTCTGTATATGCGCCAGGAGGGCCGCGGCATCGGTTTGATCAACAAGCTGCGTGCGTACGAGCTGCAGGATCAGGGTTATGACACGGTGGATGCCAACATCAAGCTGGGCTTTGCACCCGACCTGCGTGACTACGGCATCGGCGCACAGATTCTGGTTGCGCTCGGTGTTCAGGAGCTTCGCCTGATGACCAACAACCCGAAGAAGATCCACGGTCTGTCCGGCTACGGACTCAAGATTGTGGAGCGTGTTCCGATTCAGATTGCAGCCAATCCGACGGACGCCTTCTATCTCAAGACCAAGCAGATCCGCATGGATCACATGACCAAATACGAATAAAATTGACCACATCAGGATACAGAAAAGGAGAACTGTCATGAATCTGTTAGAAGGAAAAGTAGTAGCTGAAGGCTTAAAGGTCGGCATTGTTGCAGCACGTTTCAATGAGTTCATCGTCAGCAAGCTGGTCGGCGGCGCACAGGACGCGCTGGTTCGCCACGGCGTCGAGGACAAGGACATCGACATCGCCTGGGTTCCGGGTGCGTTTGAAATCCCGCTGATCGCAAAGAAGATGGCACATTCCGGCAAGTATGACATGGTGCTGTGTCTGGGCGCGGTCATCCGCGGTTCCACCTCGCACTATGATCTGGTCTGCAACGAGTGCGCCAAGGGCATCGCACAGGTCGGTCTGGAGACCGGTCTGCCGGTTCTGTTCGGTGTCGTCACTACCGACACCATCGAGCAGGCAATCGAGCGCGCCGGCACCAAGGCAGGCAACAAGGGCTATGATGTCGCCTGCGCCGGCATCGAGATGGCAAACCTGCTGCGCAATATCAACAAGTAAGTATTTCCACCGGTAAACCAAAGAGAAAAAGCCTGATTCCAATCGGAATCAGGCTTTTTGTGTCAATAGAGGATTAAATACTGATATCGCGCATGCAGCGGTCGAGCATACCGGCAAGCTCGGAGAGCACGGTGCCGAAGTTTGCAATCGGTACGCCGGCCTCGCGGCAGATGGCGATGTGAGACTGTACAGTGCGGCGGGAGATCGAACAGCCGGCGCACAGGATGACGAGGTCATACTGGGAAATATCATCCGGCAGATCCAGTCCGTAGGAGTAGTCAATGTGGAGATTCTCTCCGATCGCCTTGCGCAGCTCGCGCGGGATTTTGACATGTCCGACGTCGCGGTGGGCGGAGCCGAGCGTACATCCCTCCTGAATCAGAACGCGGCTGTCCTCGGTCAGCGAATGCAGCGTGCGCGCCCCCTCGGCAAACAGTTCGAGATCGCCCTTCTGCCGACCGAACAGCAGGGCATAGGAGGTCAACGGAATGTTATCCGGAACAATATCGCGCATTTTGTCATAGGAGCGGCCGTAGGTGATGACGAGATCGGTGTGCGGCAGTTCCTCCAGTGTCTGTTTCAGATCGCTCTCGCGGCAGGTGACGCAGCGCGCACCGAGACGAAGAATCTCATTGGTGAGCACGAGCGGGTTGCGGATGGCGGGCTGGTTGGATTCCGGGACGACCAGAATGACGAAATCGCCCTTGTGAACCAGCGCCGAGGAGAGCAGCGGCGGCTCGTGCTTGCTCTCGACCTGAAGCATCTCACCGATGCGCGTGCGCAGCAGAGAGATGGAGTCCGGCGCCTGCACCGAGAGGAACAGCGCCTGCGGGAACTCCAGCTTGAGCTGAGTGATCTCGCCGACATACGAGCTGTCGCACTTGTTGAATACCAGCAGATGAGGCACCAGATTGCGCTTCATCCAGGCGAGGTCGCGCTCATATGCCGCGCGGTCAAAGTTTCGGATATCGACCGCGTAGATGGCGACGTCCGCACGGCGGATAATGTTGTGGATGGTTTTCATCCGGTCGTCTTCCAGCTCCTGTGTGCTGTTCAGACCGGCGGTGTCGATGAGAATCGCCTTGCCGTTGAGACCCAGATCACAGACGCCGACATGCGGAAGGTTGGGCGAGGTGTTGTCCGGATCGGTTTCGATCAGAGCTTTGAACATGCTGGTCTTGCCGCTGCCCTTTTTGCCAAACAGGGCGACATGGCGAAGACTGGTCAGCTGTGATTTTTCAATGGAACTCATAGTGTGCTTGCCTCCGAGTTGTGTTGCGCAAAGTTCGGTTCCGGACAGCGGAACCATTGATTCACAACAATTATAGCACGATTCAAAAAAAAGTACAGAAGGGAAAGTCGATTTGAGAAAAAATTTGTGGGGAGAGACAAAAAGAGGGAAAAAATGGCGGTCTTTCGGACGGCAATCCGTTCCATTCTGCGGTGGAATATGATACACTACCTATGAATAGCGATTATTTTTGGAAAGGAGCATGGACATGAAACAACGATTTTTCGCTCTCCTGCTCGCAGCGGCAATGCTTCCTGCCCTTTTTCCAACAGCATATGCGGAAGAATCCGCGGAGGAGATTCTGATCGGTGAGGAAGACACGGCACAGCCGGCGGAAATACCGGCGGAGACGGAGGAAGAGAGCGGTACGGTGTCCATCCGTCTGCAAGACGAGCCGGCGGAACAGACCGTGATTTATACCGACACGCTCGGAGTCGGGAAACCGTCTGCGGGACGGATTTCGACTGCGGCGGTTCATACCTATGAGATCTCGGACAAGGGATTTGTCGATCAGCTGGATGTGGGCAGCCGGGCGCTGTACGACGCGATGGACACGGCGCTGCGGGACAATCCGATTCAATGGTCGGGCAATCAGGTGGTCATCTGTCTGGACGAAGACAGCGATGCGCTCCGGACGCTGAGCGGAACGCTGGAAGGAGACAGCCGGGAAGAGATCGAACAGCAGGTTCGCGGCGCGGTCTGCAATGCATATGCGGCATACAACTACGATCATCCGGAAGTGTTCTGGATCGGAAAAGAGATCGAACAGGAAAACACGTTCCTCTTTGCGGAGGGAAACGGCTCCGGCACCGCGTCGATGACCGGCATGACGCTGAGGATTTCTTCGCCGTTCTCCGAACAGTCCCTGCCGACGGCGAGGAATCAATTTGCGGCGGAATTGAATGCGGCGGCCGCGGCAGCAAATCAGGGGAACACTGCCTATCAGAAGCTCCGTCTCGCACACGATTATCTGTGCGGTTCCGTGACCTATACCGCGGGTGCGGCGCGGGCGTATTCCGCCTACGGCGCCTTGGTGGACAAAAAAGCGGTCTGTGAAGGATACAGCCGCGCGATGAAGGCAGTATGCGACATGCTCGGCATTCCGTGCGTGTGCATCAGCGGCACTGCCGTCTCAAAGACGGAACGTGTCAGCCATATGTGGAATGCGGTCAGTCTGGACAGCCGCTGGTATGCGGTGGACTGCACATGGGATGATACGGCGGGAAAATCCGCGGAGGATTCCGCTGTTCTGCATACTTTTTTTCTGGTCGGAAGCGGCACATCAGCGCCGGAGCTGGAACTCGGCAAGTTTTCCGCCACCCATCAGCCGTCCGGACTGTTGTACGAGAGCAAGGATGCGGAGACAATCAAGACGTTTGCCTATCCGATGATGAGTGCATCGGCGTACACCGGTGAGCACATTGTCGATGCGATCCGGCTGAACTGCGGCAGTGCGCTGTCTATGAATGAGGGGGGTCAGCAGACGGTCAGGCTGTCGGTCTATCCGGAGTCGGCGCGCGGCGTCAAGCTCGTGTGGAAGACGAGCAACCGGAATGTGGCGGCGGTTTCGGCGGGAGAGTCCGGCAGAGCGGAAATCACGGCGGTGGGCGGCGGTACGGCGGTCATCTCGGTGACGGCGGACGATATCTCGGTATCGTGTGCGGTCAAGGTCACGCCCAAGCTTTCGACACCTAAGATGACCTCAGCGCTCACGCGCGTCGGCGGCGTTCAGGTAAAATGGGAATGCGTGTCCGGAGCGAACGGATACCGCATCTGCCGGCGCACGAGCGGCGGTTCGTGGACGAAGCTTGCAGAGGTATCCGGCGCAATGGAATCATCCTATACGGACTATTCGGTCAGGAACAATATGACCTACGCCTACACCGTGTATGCACTGTATGACGGACAGACCGCGAGCGGATGCAGTTCGAGCGGCAAGTCGGCATATTATCTGCGGACACCGGAGATTCTGACGATTTCCAACCGGAGCAGCGGCATCCGTCTGACATGGAACAGCGTTTCCAGGGCGACGGAATATAGCCTTTACCGCAAGTCGCCCAAGGACAAGAAATGGAAAAAAATTGCGGTTCTCGGCGCCAAAATGACCGGTTATACGGATAAAAAGGTATCTAACCACAATACCTATATCTATACCCTGCGCGCTGGAAACAGCAAGGGCATGTCCTACTATCACACGGCGGGAAGCACATTGCGGCGCATCTCGCAGGTTTCGTGGAGTTCGCTCAAGCGCGGCTCTGCAAAGACCCTGACCGCGCGGTGGAAGCGGGTGGCATATGTCACAGGATACGAACTGCAGTACAGCACAAAGAGTTCGATGAAGAACGCCAAGACCATCCGCGTCAAATCATCGGGCAGTTCTGTGTTGAGTAAAACGGTCGGCAAGCTTACGGGCGGCAGAACCTATTATGTGCGCATCCGCGCGTATAAGTCGCTGGACGACGGACGGACATACGGCGCATGGAGCAGTACCAAGCGTGTCACAGTCAAACGATAAAAATTTGATGAAAAAAACTCCTCGCTGAGCATACAGCGAGGAGTTTGCTTTGTTATGCATTGGATTTGTTCGGTCCGTCATCGCCGGGCTTGCGGCCGCCGCGGTGATGCGGACGGCGTCTGCGGCGCGGCTTTGCGTCCTTTTTCTCGGCTTTTTCCGACGGCTGCTCCTTGGTGTGTTCGGACTTTGCCGGACGCTCCTGACGCGGACGCTTTTCGCGCGTCTCTGTGTTCTGCTTGTGCTCGCTGTCCGGACGGCGCTTGCGTCTGCGGCGGGATTTTGCCGGCTTTTCGATGTCCTTCTCCGGTGCGGCTTCGGAAACCAGCGCGGGAGACGGCTCGACGGAAAGCTCCGGGAGATCCGGAACCTCCTTCTTCGGCTTGGAGGACAGTGCGGCGGCGGCAGCGGCGCGGGTGGCGACATTGCTGCTGCGGCGTCCCTTGCGGGAGGCGCGGACGATCTCACAGTCCGTGCACTTGTAGGTGTGGATCTCGTCGGTTTCACCGTCGAGGCGGACCGCACAGGTTCCGCGC
>JALFIV010000029.1 GCA_022775385.1 Clostridiales bacterium | reverse complement strand
CTCCATCTTTCGGCAGTCCGAACACATTGACTGTGACCAAAACGCCGTTTTCCCTCTGACGGAACAGTGCTGTCCCCCGAATATCCGGATAGCCATTCCCTCCTCGCAGCATTGCCGATGCCGATGATATTGTCTGCTTCATCCGCCTCTCCCCCATCTTTCAGAATCATTTCATTCTATGCGGGAGAGTTTCCCTGTGATACACAGGTTTCCGCGCCCTGCTGCCGGTTGGTAATTGCTCGAGCAGTTCAGAGAAAAAATAAAAAGACTCCACATTTCTGTGAAGTCTTTTGTGGTGGAAGTTACAGGGCTCGAATCTGCGACCCTGCTGCCGGTTGGTAATTGCTTGAGCAGCTCCAAATACAAAAAGAAAACCACCTGAATAAATCAGGTGGTTTATCTGGTGGAAGTTACAGGGCTCGAACCTGTGACCCTGCTGCCGGTTGGTAATTGCTCTAACAGCTCAAAACACAAAAAGAAAACCACCTGAATAAATCAGGTGGTTTATCTGGTGGAAGTTACAGGGCTCGAACCTGCGACCCTGCTGCCGGTTGGTAATTGCTCTCACAGCTCAAAACACAAAAAGAAAACCACCTGAATAAATCAGGTGGTTTATCTGGTGGAAGTTACAGGGCTCGAACCTGCGACCCTGCTGCCGGTTGGTAATTGCTCGAGCAGTTCAGAGAAAAAATAAAAAGACTCCACATTTCTGTGAAGTCTTTTGTGGTGGAAGTTACAGGGCTCGAACCTGTGACCCTCTGCTTGTAAGGCAGATGCTCTCCCAGCTGAGCTAAACTTCCGGGTGGTGACCCGTACGAGAATCGAACTCGTGTTACCGCCGTGAAAGGGCGGTGTCTTAACCGCTTGACCAACGGGCCAAAGTGAATGGTAGCGGTAATTGGACTTGAACCAATGACCTTCCGGGTATGAACCGGACGCTCTAGCCAACTAAGCTATACCGCCATATCCATTAAGCACCATCGTCTCCAGCGTTTCGCGTTTGTCTCTCGCCAGATGACGAAATATATTATATCGCCTGTATCCGGTTTTGTCAACAAGTTTTTTCAAATTTTTATTGTTTTTTGTGAAAACAATTTCTGCAGGAGATGTGTGACAAACCGCACACATCCCCTGCCCGGTCCTCAGTGTTTGGTCAGTGTCATCGCAACCCAGTCGCCCGACTGCTGACGATTGCGCAGGACAAATCCCGCACCGAGCAGAGACTCCTGCACCTCATCCGCACGCGGCGCGATAATGCCCGAGACAATCAGCGTACCGTCATCCTTGAGCTTGCGCTTCAGAATCTCCTGCATTCCCATGATGACATCCGCGACGATATTCGCAACGATAATATCATATCCACCACCGATCTGCTCGTCCAGCGCTGCATCGCCGGTGACATCGCCGACATAAGTGGTGAGTTCAAATCCGTTCTTCTCCGCATTCTCCCGCGCGATGTTCACCGCGTTCGGATCGATGTCTGCCGCACCGATATCCGATGCGCCGAGCAGGCGCGCCGCAACCGACAGAATACCGCTGCCGCATCCCATGTCCAGCAGACGGTCTCCCGGCTTCACAAGGCGCTCCAGCTCGCAGATGCACAGCTGCGTGGTGTTATGGGTACCCGTTCCGAACGAGGAGGACGGGTCGATCTCCAGCACGATGCGGCCGTCCAGATTGTCACAGGTCTCCCACGACGGCTTGATAATAAACTTCTCTCCGACGGCAAACGGCTTAAAGTACTGTTTCCAGTTGTTCTCCCAGTCCTCACGGCGGATCGATGCCAGCTCGGTGACACAGCGTCCGAATGCACCCTCTGCATCGCGTGTGCGGATTGCCGCCAGACCGGCATCCACCTGCGCCAGCAGTTCAGCGCCCTCCGGACTGTCCTCCACATAGATTTTTACATTGGTTTCCGCTTCCTGCTTCTCTTTGGATAATTCCTCATCTACGTAATCCCAGTAGATCTCCGTATCCTTGAGAAAATCCGCAAAATCCTGTGCATCCTCGATGACAAATCCATCGATGCCCAGATCCATCAGCATACCGGTGACCGCATCAATTCCGGCACTCGTCGTCCAGATCGTCACCTCAGTCCAATTATTCACAGCGATTCCTCCTGTTAAAATGTGCCGTGAAGCGAGTTTCTCCACGGCACAAAAATTCAATGTTATTCAGAGCGATACCAGCCCGTAGCGTCGATAGAACCGCTCCAGATGTTCCTCATCCAGCTCCCATGTCCCGTCATACAGCGCGATGCCGTTGAATACACGCAGTGCCTTCTCAAACAGCTCCGGGTTCTCCGCGGCGAGGCAGACCGGACGCTCGAGCAGATACTGGTTTTCCGCCAGCAGATAGATATCATCCATCGAGGTGATCTCCAGCTTAATCGCGCCCGACCACACATCCTCGAGCTCGAGCAGAGTCTCCTCAAAATGATCCTCCAGATCGAGCGGGTCCGAGATATCAATCGTCGCATCGACAAAATGCACGTTCCGTCCGACAGGCGCAAGAATATAGTCGCGGTCCGCCATCGGATCCTCCAGATCGTCGCTGTCCGGAATCAGCGGGTAAATCCGCTCTACCTGCTCCTGATTGTTCGCCAGATAGAACTCCGCCTCCGGCAGCTGTTCTCCATGCCTGCCGTCCCGCAGACCGAGTGCGAGACCGAGTGCCGCACGGGAATGCGGCGAGAGTTCCTCGATGACTTCCTCAACGTCATCCATATCGCCGTCGAGCAGCAGACCTGCCACGCCGATGCGCTGAAGAATGCCCAGCGCACACAGCAGCGGTGTGCCATCCGGCATACAGCACTCCTCATCCACCGGAAGTTCAACCAGAATGCCGATTCCCGACTGGTCGGTCACCGCGAGAACCGCCGCACGCAGTACCTGCAGGCTCTCCGCCATACGAAGATACAGGAAATCCGCTTTGGACCGCAGTGCTCCCGCGACCGTCTCCCGGAACTGGTCAATCATCCAGTCCGCATTCCAGCTCTCCGATGTCGTATCTTCCTCCTGTGGAAGCCGCGCATCAATTGCAACACCAACCAGACGCGAGCCCGCGCAATCTCTTGCCAGCGCGGCATCCGCCGCGTTGTCGACGATGACCGCCGCGGCATGGCTGTCCGGATTCAGATCAGCCAGCTGCTCACGATTCTGGATATGAACGATAATCTCTCCCTTGCACAAAGGAACGGGTTCCATAACTCTCCTATCTGCCTCTCAGGCCAAGTAACAGTAAAAATAAATGCGAAATTGTTCGGTATGATTACATATGCTCCGGCGCATCCACACCGATAATCGTCAGAACATTGTAAATCGTCTGACGCGCCGCCGCGCACAGAATCATGCGGGCATCGCGCACCGCCGGCTCTGCCTCCTTGATGCGGCAGGCATTGTAAAAACGGTGGAACTGCGCACACATCGCAACGGCATACTTGTTCATGCGGGACGGATCGCGGTCTGCGGCCGCCTGTACGATCTCCTGCGGGAGCAGGCTGATCTGCTTGATCAGCTCGATCTCCTCCGGCTCGGACAGAACGGTCAGATCTGCGCTCTCCGGCAGTTCAAAGCCCTCCTCCTGCATTTTGCGGATCAGGCTGCAGATGCGTGCATGCGCATACTGACAGTAGTACAGCGGATTCTCGTTGTCCTGCTTGACTGCCAGACCGAGGTCGAACTCCATCTGGGTCTCAGCCGCACGGGAATTGAAGAACCAGCGTGCGGAATCCACCGGAATCTCATCCAGCAGGTCAGCCAGCTGGAGCGACTTGCCGGTGCGCTTGGACATGCGGACGATCTCGCCGTCGCGCACCATCTTGACCAGCTGCATCAGCACGATTTCCAGACGGTCGGAACCGTTCAGTCCGAGTGCATCCAGCGCACTGGACAGGCGCTGTACATGGCCGTGGTGATCGGCGCCCCAGATGTTGATGACGCGGTCAAAACCGCGTACGGCAAACTTATTGCGGTGATACGCGATATCCGCCGCAAAGTAGGTGTAGAAGCCGTTGGCACGGCGCAGAACATCGTCCTTCTCACAGCCGAAGTCCGTGGAACGCAGCCACAGTGCGCCGTCCTTCTCGTAGGTCGCACCCTTGGCGGTCAGCTCCTGTACGGTCTCCTCGACAAAGCCGCTGTCGTGCAGGCCGCTCTCCATGAACCAGACATCGTACTCGATCTTGTAACGGCTTAGGTCGCGCTTCATACGTGCGATGTTGGTCGGCAGACCGTACTCGACGATGATCTTGCGGCGCTCCTCCTCGTCCATGTCGAGGAGCTTGCCGCCGTGCTGCTCGACGAGATCGTGCGCCAGCTCGCGGATATCCGCGCCCTGATACCAGCTCTCGTCAAACTCGATGGCGTTCTCTCCCTTGAGCTCCTGAATGTAGCGTCCCTCAACCGAGTGTGCAAACTTATCCACCTGATTGCCTGCATCGTTGACATAGAACTCACGGGTGACATCGTTGCCGGCCCATGCCAGCACCTCTGCCAGGCAGTCGCCGAGGACGCCGCCGCGGGCGTTGCCCATGTGCATCGGTCCGGTCGGATTGGCGGAGACGAACTCCACCATGATCTTCTCCGGATGCTCGGTCTCCGAGCGGCCGTAGTTCACACCCATCGAGCGAACCAGCTCAATGGCATCGGCATACCAGCGCTTATTCAGGCGGAAATTCAAAAATCCCGGTCCTGCGATGGAAACCTCAGTGAAGTAGGTGTCATCCAGCTTCATGCAGGCGACCAGCGCCTCCGCAATCTTGCGCGGCGCCATGTGCAGCGCACGTGCGCACTGCATGGCAAACGACGAAGCATAGTCGCCGTTCTTGCTGTCCTTCGGAATTTCTACCGCGACAGCCGGAACATCGCCCTGCGGCAGAGTTCCCTCTGCGACAGCGGCTTCATACGCCGCAGCGACAACCTGTGCTGCCTGCTGCTTTGCTTTCTCTATCATATTCATAAAAAGAATATCCCTTTCTTTTGTGTTGTTGTCGTTCACTCAGGACGGACGCACCGACAGTTCAAACTGATGTGCACCCGCGAGGGCGGCGTCAATCTCCACCGTGTAGTCGATGGCAAGCGCGCCGCCGTTCTCGTCGATCGAACTGGTAAGCTTGGAGGTATGCGTCGAGACCGCAACCGATCCCATCTCGGTCTGGTACAAACCGACCTCCCGCTTGTGCTCCGCAAACCGCATCTGCGACGGATAGGTTCCCGTGCGCGTCATTGTGATCTGATCCGGCTCGATCTTGAGCGTTGTCCGCGAGCCTTCCATACCGGTCAGCTCGCTCTCCTCATAGGAAATATAGAACTTGCCGCCGCGTCCGTACAGACGTCCGGTCGTGATCAGGTCGATCTGATCCGGTTCGCATCCCTCAAACTTCTGTCGGCTGACAATCGTGATGACGACATCCTTTTTGATCGAATCCATGATTTCTCTCATCCTTTTTGATTTCCTTTCCGTATGGTCTCATACGAAGCAATATCGACAAGATCCGCACGGACTGTTTCGTTTCCTCCCAGAAAGACGGAGGCATACTGTCCAAAGCTGTCCGGATCGTCCGAAACATAGTATTCCGTCCGGCCGTTTCCCGGCTCACACGGTTCGACAAAGGTCTTTGTATACGCCGCGGCCTCCGCTCCCGGGTCAATCAGCGTCACTTGATCTCCCATATAGGCACGGATCAGATCGGCAAGCAGCGGATAATGGGTGCATCCCAGAATCAGCGTATCCACGCCGAACGCGCGGATCTCCTGTAAGTACTCCTCGACCACCAGCTCTGCCACGCGGTCGCCGGTGCGGAATCGTCCGTTTTCCACCAGCGGGACAAACAGCGGACACGCCCGCGCAATCGTCTGAACCGACGGGTTCAGTGTGTGCAGTCCCGCCTCATACGAACCGCTCTGGATGGTTCCTTTGGTGCCGATAATGCCGATCTTCCGGTTTTTCGTCTCCTGTACCGCACGGCGGCATGCCGGCTGAACAACGCCGACCATCGGAACCGAGACCTCCTGCTGAACCGTCCCCATGGCGACCGAGCTGACCGTACCGCACGCGACGACAATCGCCTTGAGCGGATGGCTCAGCAGAAATGCCGTGTCCTGCCGTGTGTACTGGATTATCGTCCGGCGGCTGCGGGAGCCGTACGGCACCCGTCCGGTATCTCCGAAATAAATGATATGCTCGTCCGGCATGAGCTTCTGCAGCTGCCGCACCGCGGTCAGTCCGCCCAGACCCGAATCGAACACGCCGATCGCTCGGTTATCCATCCTGTCTCTCCATCGCCAGCGCAACCAGACGGTCGATCAGCTTGGGCAGCGGCAGGCCGCTGGTCTCCTGCAGTTTCGGATACATGCTGATGCTGGTAAAGCCCGGCAGGGTATTGATCTCATTGAATACGATTTCGTCCCCGTCATAGGTGCAGAAGAAATCGACGCGGGACAGTCCCTTGCAGTCGAGCGCACGGTAGACGCGGACCGCATCCTCGCGGACACGCTGCATTGCCTGCTCACTGATGTGCGCCGGAATGTACAGACCGGAGGAACCGTCGACATACTTTGCCTCGTACGTGTAAAATTCACGGCTCGGTGCGATCTCGCCTGCAACCGTCGCCGTCGGATTTTCATTGCCGATCACCGCAACCTCGATCTCATGTCCGTCGATGAATTCCTCGACCAGAACCTTGCTGTCATAGGCAAAGCCCTGCTCCAGTCCCTCCTTGAGGGAAGCGAAATCCGTCGCCTTGGTGACGCCGACCGAGGAGCCCTGCGAACACGGCTTGACAAAGACCGGATACGAGCCGAGCTGCTGCTCCGCCGCGCGGGTGACACCGTCCGGATCCGCACGGAACTCCGCACGGCGCGCCAGATAGAATGCCGCCTGACGCACGCCGCCGGCCTGCTCCACAATGATCTTAGTGAGGCTCTTGTCCATGCTGTTTGCCGAAGCGGCAACGCCCGGACCGATATACGGAATGCCCGCCAGCTCCAGCAGACCCTGCATCATGCCGTCCTCGCCGCCGATTCCGTGCAGCGCCGGGAATACGCAGTCGACATAGATAGTCTCCGCGCCGGTCTCGCGCAGAACCACCAGTCCGTGGACACTGCGGTCCGGAGCTATCATCGCCGGCACCAGCGCATCGCCGGTTTTCCAGCTGCCGTTCTCTACCGCGTCGTAATCGTCGGACTCATAGAGGAACCAGCGTCCCTCCTTGGTGATGCCGACCGGCAGCACCGTATAGGTTTCCTTGTCCGCATGACGGAGCACCGTCGCCGCCGAGACACATGAAACATCATGTTCGGAGGACAGTCCGCCAAACAGAACCACCAGAGTTTTTTTACTCATACTGCTAAAATCCTCTCTTCCGAGCCGGAAATTGATATACCGTTAGTCATACTACATTATACGGCAAAACCGCGCGATACGCACGCAAAAAAGCTACAAACTTTTGTAGAATATCCGGATTGTTTTCCACAACTTGCCGATAACGGAAAACAGCGGTCCGTTTTTGGAGCGCAGATGCCGAAATATTCCTTTTCGTAATATCTTAGATACAATAAAACAGAGGGTATACCTTTCCAGCAACCCTCAACAAATATAGTATATCACAAACTGTAACATGATTCAATATCAAAACAAATAATTCAAAAATAATTTACTTTTTCCCGATTTTTTGCAAATATTCTGCACTTTTTCTGCATTTTTGTGTTGACATTTCGTCTCCGGGATGTTATAGTTTAATCACAAAATAACAGAAGACAGAAAAGCTACCTAACTGGTTCTTCTGTTTAAATAGATTCTACCACCATATGGAATCTATTAGAAAGGGGTGAGTCCTTTGGCAACAGAACACTTTCGCAGCAGCCAGATGGCTCGCTGCAGAACGAACAACTTCATATTCAACCAGCATAGGTGAAATGACAAACGTCTCTTAATTTGAGTGATACGGCAACAGTCGACACAGGTGCAGCCCATAGGTTTGCGAAAGACGATTTGAAGAGTTACCTGTGCCGGGAAAATCAGAAAGCGAAGTGAGTCCAATGGGATCGGAAACAACGCAGACCATTTGACGAGCGTCTCTCAGATTGCGTGATACGGCAGCAGTCGACACAGAAATAGTTTTACAGTCTGAAAGGCACGTGAAACGGTTTTCTGTGATGGAAGTAAGTAAGGATTTTGTCCGATAGGGATCGGAGCATTGACTGTTTGCCAGATCTCAGTTTCATTTTTCTGAAAGAGTGTGAGTCCGATGGGCTGATAGAAACAGCACTGATAAGTTACTATCTCAATTTGGTGAGACAGAGAATTTGCAGTCCCGAATTCTCGAAAATTTGAAAAAGAAAGCGGGTGAAACCAATGGGCCAAGAGGCAGTGACCGTTGGTTTTGAAGCAGAAAATTGTATCTGACGACTTCCTGTATAAAGCAGGAAGTCGTTTTTTTCTTTTCTGCTCCCCCTCAAATTGTTCATTCTTTTTCACGCTGTCTATGTTTTTCTCCGTCAAAAACTGTTATACTGAACACAGGAAAACCCATCACCATCCCGTCAGGAAATGGAGGGAGATTTTATGAAAATGTCATATGAAGAGCTTTCTCTGGAGCAGGCAATTCTGGAGCTGACCGATGAGCCGCAGACGCCGGACCAGCTGCTGCGCCAGCTGTCCAAGCACGGCATCAAATCCAACCGTCGGGAAATTCAGGACGCCCTGTCCTCTCTGGTGGAGCGCGCCCAGCTCATGCGCGCCAAAGGAAGCCGTTATGCCAAACCGGAGCACTTCGGCTGCTTTCTCGGCACCTTCTGCGGCACCGGACGCAGTTACTCGTTTGTCGCACCGGATGCCGGCGGCGAGGACATTTTCATTCCGCCGCACCGCGACGGCGGCGCATGGAACGGTGACCGTGTTCTGGCGCACTATCTGGAAAAGCCCGTCCATCGGCGCGGCGCGCGCGGACGCGACGTCCAGCGCCGCGAGGCGGAGGTCTACCGCATCCTCGAAGAAAAGCACGAGGAGCTGGTCGGCAGTCTTGCCCTGCGTGGCAAAATGGTGGTGTTCCGCGCCGACAACGGCAAATACCCCGATATCGTCATCGGAAAAAAGCATCTGCACGACGCCAAGCCCGGCGACCATGTCGCCGTTCAGGTCGTCTTCCGCGGCGGGGATAAATATCTCCCGCAGGGTGTCGTCACCCGAGTCTTTGGCGCAGCGGACAGCATGGACGCCTCTATCGCGGCCGTTCTGCACGAAAACGATATCGTCGACCAATTCCCCGCCGAGGTACTGGCAGAGGCAGACCGAATCGGACAGACCGTCACGGATGCCGACTGTTCGGGACGGCTCGACCTGCGCGGGCTGACCCTGTTCACAATCGACGGTGACAGCGCCAAGGATTTCGACGATGCGGTCTCCCTCGAGCTGCAGTCCGACGGAACCTTCCGCGTCGGTGTCCATATCGCCGATGTCTCCTACTATGTCCGTCCGGGCACACAGCTGAATGCGGAGGCATTCCGCCGCGGCACCTCGGTCTACTATCCGGGACATGTCGTCCCCATGCTGCCGTTCGCGCTGTCCAACGGCATCTGCTCACTCAATCCGGATGTCGACCGCCTCGCCTTTTCCGTCTTTGTGGATCTCACTGCCGACGGCGCCCGGCGTGCGGTCTCGTTCCACCGCTCTGTCATCCGTTCGAGCGCCCGTCTGACCTATAATCAGGTCAATCTGGCACTCTCCGATCAGCCGAATCAGGTTCCAGCCGTGCTCATCCCGACACTCAAACAGATGAACCGCATGGCTTATGTCCTGCACGATCTCCGTCTTGCGCGCGGCGCACTGGAGCTGAATATTCCGGAGTGTGAGATCGAATGCGATGAGAGCGGCAAGGTCTCTGCCGTATCCCACCGCGACCGCGGCGATGCGGAACACCTGATCGAGGAGTTCATGCTGCTCGCCAACGAAGCGGTCGCCGAGCACCTGTTCAAACAGAGCTCCGCCTGCGTCTATCGCGTCCACGAGAGTCCGGATCCGGTCAAACTGCAGGAGTTTGCCCGTCAGGCGCGCCTGTTCGGTTTCCGCCTGCGAGACAGCGAGCTGAATGACACCACTGCCCTGCAGGAGGTGCTCCGGCATTCCGAGGGAAAGGATTATCAGATTGCCCTGTCCACGATGCTCCTGCGCGCGATGGCACGCGCCCGCTATGCACCGGACAATCTCGGCCACTACGGCCTCGCCGCCAAGTACTATCTGCACTTCACCTCCCCGATCCGCCGCTATCCGGATCTGGTGGTACACCGGATGCTCGCCCAGCAGCTCGCCGGACAGCAGTCCACCAAGGACGACCGCACATTCTGCGCCGAGGCGTCGATTCAGTCCTCCGACCGCGAGGTCGCCGCGGACAATGCCGAACGCCAGATCAACAAGCTGTATCAGGCGCTCTATCTCCAGCGGTTTATCGGCGAGGAGTTCTCCGGCTATGTCTCCGGCGTGACAAACTTCGGTATTTTCGTCTGTCTGGACAACCTGATCGAAGGACTTGTCCGTCTGGACAGCATGCCGAACGACTGGTTCGAATACGATCCGGACCGCATGATTCTGGTCGGAAAACGAACCGGCCAGCGGTACTATCTCGGCCGCAGAGTGCGCATCTCGGTCGCCAACGCATCCCCAACCTCCGGACAGATTGATTTCCTTCTCGTGCCGGATGAGAAGAAATAAGTCAAAACGATACAGAAAAAGCCCTGACCGTTTGGTCAGGGCCTTGATTTGATCTGTTTATGCCTGCATAATCACACCGCAGACAATCGCGGCGGCCAGACAGAGTCCGGACAAGACGGAGAACAGCAGCTGTTTGCGGAATTTGCTGTCCACCTTTTTCTGAACCTGCTCTGCGTCGATTTCATGCTCGTGCTTGACCAGCTGCATCGCTCGTCCGTCGCGCTTTGCCGTCGAGGTGTCACTCAGCTTATCCGACTCAACCTCCAGCTTGTTCCAGTCGTGCGACAGACGGATCACCAGACCGATGGCACCGAACACCAGAAATCCGATCAAAAAAGCAATCATCAGTGTTTTCATATGAAATCCCCTCCAGAATAGAACACAGGCGCTGCAGAACCGCAGCGCCTGAGATCAGTGTTTAGCCCATCATGCACAGAATCAGCGACAGGACAACAAAAACCACACAGAAGAACGTGGTGATCTTTGCCAGAATCGCATCAATTCCCGTGCTCTTGTTTCTTCCGTAAAACGTATCTGCGCCGCCGGAAATCGCACCGGACAGCCCCTGCGTCGGGCCCTTCTGCAGCAGAATGGTAAAAATCAGAACAATGCAGGCAACTACCTGAATTACACCCATTACATTCAAGATCATAGGAAATCTTCTACCTCCGTCATCGTATCAATCGCCCTCCCGGGCAAACCTGTCTGTTTTTATCAGTACTGTTTATGTTAGCATATTGTGCCGCGTATTTCAAGGAGTATTTTCCGTATTCTTCGGGAATTTCACCGCGCAGACGCTTTTTTGAGCGCGCTCACACAGCGGTCCCGCGCCGGCTTTCCCTGTCCGTTGCAGAAAACCTTGCCGGTGTTCACATCGATGACGCACAGACGCGCCACACTCCAGCCGTTTCCCGTCTCATTCGGACTGCACTGCCGGCGGCAGTCGAACTTCTTGAGCTGACGGAGCAGGGTCTTGTCCGGTACGCCGTCGGACAGCACCAGCATGGTCAGCATCGTAAACATATGCGTATCCAGATCCCACGGGACAACCTCCCGCGTCATCTGCCACAGTGTGTCAAAATATCCCGTGAGTTTCTGCTCGGTCAGCGTGCGGCACACATCCATATACACAAATTCGAAGGAATTCTGTGCGCGCTGAATCTTTTTGATAAACATCATCTTGCGCGGATCGTTGTTGCCATAAATAGCATGTGAGGCATATTTGTGTCCGGCGTATTCGTAATTGCGCTGGATGGTATACGGCCCGCGGAGATCGTTCTCCAATGCAATCAGGGTCTCCTGCGCCGCCTGAACAAACTCTTTCATACCTTGTGCTCCGCCGGATAGATGCCGTTCTCGGTCATACGGCGCAGCGCCTCAACCAGAACCGGCTTATCCTCCTTGTATGTAACACCGTACCACTGTGCAGAGGTATCCAGAACGCGCGCCGTCGCCCGTCCGCTCTGAATCAGGGAATCCACCGCAAACGGGAGATAGAACTCCGCCTTCATCGGGTTGGTCGGGAGCTTGTTCTCCAGAAAATCCACCAGACCGGCTTCCAGCTCATCCAGAAAGGACGGCGTAAAGCCCCACATATTCATCGAGACAATCGTGCCCTCCGGAATCACACCGGCCTCGGGATCGGAAATCACGCCGTTTTCATCGCGCGAAATCTTGGTGCGCTCGGTGATGGTCTTCAGATAACCGTTTTCATCCGTCTCACAGACGCCGCGCGCCACCGTACCGTGCTCGGTCAGCGTCTTTTCCACATGGTAGCCCACCATGCAGTAGCGGTACTTGTCGTCGTCCTCCGCCTGCTCGAGATAGCGGTACATGCTGGAAAAAGCCTCCGCACCGTAAAAATCATCCGCATTGATGACCGCAAACGGTTCGCGGAATGTCTTGCTGACGCAGTAAACCGCATGACCGGTGCCGAACGGCTTGACCCGTCCCTCCGGTGCAGAATATCCCGCCGGCAGACTGTCCAGCGACTGGAACACATAGTCCACCTGCATGAGCGATTCTGCATAACCGCCGATGCGCTCGCGGAACGCCTCCAGCATTTCTTCCTTGATAATAAAGACCACGCGGCGGAAGCCTGCCTTCCACGCGTCGTAGATCGAATAATGCATGATAATCTGTCCGTTCGGACCGACCGGCTCAATCTGTTTGAGACCGCCGAAGCGGGAACCCATTCCTGCCGCCATGACTACTAATACCGGATTTGACATTGTCAATCCCCTCCAATAACTCTATCCATTCTCCCGCCGGACAAAACAAATCCGGCCGAAACCGTTCTCCTCCTGCGGCTCGGAACGCCGCAGAATTCTTTTCTTTATTATACGGGATTTTTCCATTGTTGACAATGTTCCCGCCGGCATTCAGGCGCAAAACTTCCCTCTTTGTCGAAAAACTTTTCAAATTTGTTACATTTTTTTGGAATCATTCCGGATTTTCCGGTTGAATCCCCTTCGCAAAGTGAGTATGATAGAAAAGATAATGAATCTTTGTCCCCAAAAAGGAGCGATATGGTGAAACGAAACAGACCACAGGCCAATGACAATATACCGGACGACTACGAGGCGCGCATGCGGCGGCGGGAAATGCGGCTGCACGGCGAAGAGATTCCGTATCCCGAGGATCAGATTCCTGTAAAGGGAAAAAAGAAGAGACGGAAAATGCCGTTTCGGAAAAAACTCAAGATCGGTTTCCTTGTTCTCCTTCTGCTGCTCATCCTGGACGCCGTCCGACTGATGACCTGTTATACCTACGATAAAGAAGATCCATCCGCACTCAAAGCAGAGGACGGTGTGATCAACATTGCGCTGTTCGGCGTGGACACGCGGGAAAATGATCCGGAGATCGGCACGCGCGCAGACGCCATGATGATCATGAGCGTCAGCTCCAAGACCGGAAAGATCAAACTCATCTCCCTCATGCGCGACAGCTATGTGAACATTCCCGGCTACGGCATGACCAAGCTCGGACATGCCTACAGCTACGGCGGTCCGCGTCTCGCCATCCAGACCATCAACGAGGCGTTTGATATGAATCTCTCCGAATACATCACCGTCAACTTCGGCGAGATGGCGGCGATCATCAATTCCGTCGGCGGCGTCCGCATCGACGTCACCAAGGCGGAGCGCAAGGAGACCAACAAGTACATCAAGGAATACTGCAAGGAGAACAATCTCTCTTACAAGCGTAACCGCATCGAAAAATCCGGTGAGCAGAAGCTCAACGGCATTCAGGCGATGACCTACGGACGCATCCGCAAGGGCGGCACCGGCGGAGACTGGATGCGCGCCGAACGCCAGTCCCGTGTACTCAATCAGGTGTTCGCCAAGGCGAGCAGCAATCCGATTTCCCTGATCCGTTTCTTAAACGGACTGATGCCGAACGTGACCACCTCGCTTAGCCGGACGGATTTTCTGCGTCTCGGTTTTCATGCCGTGCGCGGCGGCATGCCGCAGATGGAACACGCCCGGCTCCCGCTTGACGGCGAGTGGCAGTACAGCACCACCGCTGACGGCATGTCGGTGATCACCTTCCGCGACGATATTCTCTCCGCGCATCTGCACGACTACATTTACAACGATGTCCCGCTGACAAGCGCAGACACGGCATCCTGACAAAAAACCGCACGGCAGAATCAGCCGTGCGGTTTTTTCGCGGCCGTAGCCGCTGCGTTGGAGAGAGATTATCGGAAACGCCTATGCCGGCGGAAAACTCTCTCATTCCGTTTCCCGGCATCTGTGTTTCCATTCCTTAAAAGAAGGAGTGTGCCGATTGCTTCACTGCTCGGCTTGTTCTCAGTATAACAGGAAATATTTCCAAATTCCATTCTCCATTTTCACCAATTTCCACACGCTGTTTTTTGTAAACTGTGCTCTTTTTATTAAAATTCCGTCATTGTATTTTTCAATAACATTCGTAAAATTTCTGCAATTATTTTTGATTTGCTCAATTTTCCCGCACTTTATCTTGCTATTTTTATGATTCTTTCCTTTTCTTGCACTGTCTCAATTTACATCGTTTTAAATTTTATCACTTTTCTGAACAAGATTTTTTCTGTTTTCTTTCCCATCGTTGACTTCCTGCCGTCCATCCCATACAATAAAAATATCTCAAAACAAATGTGGGTGATTCCATGCAGTACAATTTATCTGTCCCGGCTCCGCAGGATCTGGGACATCCTCACCTGCTCTACGCCGGCAAGTGGGAACATGACTTGTGTGCAATCCCGCGCACCCTGCACAGCCATACCGATTCCATGGAATTTGTCTATGTGGTATCCGGTCAGGGAATCTGTGAGCTGGGCGGAAAACACCATCCGATTTCCAGCGGCGACCTGATTGTCTATAACAGCGGCGTACTGCACAACGAACATCTCTCCCCTTCTGCGATCTCCATGTACTGTGCGTCTGCATCGGGCATTCAGCTTCCTTCCCTCCCGCCGAACTGTCTGTTCGTCGATGATATCCTTCCGATTTTCCATCTCGGAGCCAAATCGACACGGTTTCACCGTCTGTTCGACCTGATCGTTCAGGAAGCGGCAAGCGGCGATACGCGCAGCAGCGCTGTCTGTCAATCGCTGTTTTTTGCACTTCTGGACATGACGCTGGATGTCATCGACGCACATCAGTTTTCCGACGATCCTGATTCGAAAAAAGCCTGCAGTCTCGGCGAACGCATTCGCTCCTATATTGATGTGCACATCAACGACAAGCTCACCGTGCCGGAAATCGCCCGAACGTTCGGGATCAGCACTTCCTACCTTGCCCGTGTTTTCAAACAGACCTGCGGCTGCTCGCTTGCCTCTTACACGGTTCGGCGCCGCATCGGCGAAGCACAGACCCTGCTGCTGCAGACCAATCTCTCAATCGTAGAAATCTCCCATCAGGTGGGATATGACAACCAGAGCTATTTCACCAAACAGTTCACCAAACTCTCAGGAGTTCCTCCTCTGCGCTATCGGAAACTGTATAGTACAAATTTGCAGTAATATAACAAAGAAAACCGATCGGTTCACAAACAGGAACCGACCGGTTTTCTTATGGAGTGGTATTGTATGGGGATGGTCACAATAAGAGAATTAAGAGAATAGAGAATGTAGATCAGGCAATTTTTAAGTTGGGCAGAACGCCGTAGATGGTGATGGCATCCACGCAGTCAAACCAATCCAGATGATCCAGCGCAACCTTGCGGCAGTGTTTCCATGCCGTGGTGTTGGACGGATTCTCACGTGCCATGACATAATCCGATACGACTTGTGATGGAATGACAACGGCATCCTCCGCGACATCCATGCAGAAGCACAGATCATTGGCATCACAGATGCCGAATTCCCGCGCCATCAGTTCGCCGGTAAACCATGCCTTGAGATACTCCGTGATGACCGCACGCGGGGAAAGAGAATCCTCCAGTGCACTGTATTCCATGCCGTCGGCATAAATACGGACACCGGGCACGCCGGTTTCTTCCTTCATCAGTTTCATGGTAAATGTGCGCACACCGCGGGTCATCGCAGACAGCAGGTCATTGGCAATCAGCCCCTTGGCAGAAAGCATTCCCGTCTGACGATATTCCCGAATTACCGTCCGAAGCATTTCCTCAAACGTCGCGCGGGCCGTCATCTTCTTCATCATTTCTGATTCCTCCTGTCATTGGGTGAAAAGCACCCAAACTGCAAAAAAGACGTACCTGCACTCGGCAGATACGTCTTTGTACGATTGTTTTTCTTTTTCTGCTCTTATTTTATCCTCTTTCCCTTGGTGCGTCAAGCGTGAATCCGGAAGTATTTTTTCATTTTTCAGTCATTTTTTGTGCATCTTATCCGGCAAATTGTCTTCTTTACCGTATTTCTGCTTCTTTTTACTGGTTTTCTTCTCCATTCTGAGAATCAGCTTTTGTCCGCCGGCTTGAAGACCAGTGCTGTCAGCAGTCCGAACAGTACCGCCGCTGTGATGCCTCCTGCAGCCGCAGTCGTCCCTCCGAGAAAAATGCCCAGAATACCGTCCGACGCGACGGCGCGCTTGACTCCCTCCGCCAGCGTATAGCCGAATCCGAGCAACGGTACGCTCGCGCCGGCTCCCGCCCATTCGACCAGCGGACCATATACGCCGACGGCGGTCAAAACCACGCCGAGCACGACATACGATGTCAGAATGCGCGCGGGAGTCAATTTCGTCCGGTCAATCAGAACCTGACTGAGCGCGCAGATCAGTCCCCCGACCAGAAATGCCCTGACGTATTCCATCTCACCGCTCCCCCTTTCCGGATTCCAGCACCACCGCATGACAGACCGCCGGGATGCTCTCCCCCTGCTGTACCGAGGTCGGACTCATCAGCGCACCGGTGCCGGCAAAAACAATCCTGTTCATCCGCCCTTCGTTCAGCTCATCCAACAGCAGGGCACACAGCACCGCCGCACTGCATCCGCAGCCGGATGCACCGGCGTGGACATCCTGCCGGGCGTCAAACAGCATCGTGCCGCAATCCTGATGCACGCCCGTCAGGTCAATTCCGTCCCGCTCCGCGAGCTGACACAGCAGGCGGGAGCCGACCTCACCGAGGTCTCCGGTGTAAATCCCGTCATAGTCCGACGGATGCGTTCCGGTGTCGCTGAGCAGACTGCGGATGGTCTCATAGGCCGCGGGCGCCATCGCCGCCCCCATATTATTCGCATCCGTGATGCCGTAATCCTGTACCCGGCCGAACGCCGCATAGGTGAGGTTCACCCCATTTGTCCCGGACGCCGGACCGAGGATACAGGCACCTGAGCCGGTTGCGGTCCACTGCGCGGTCGGCGTGCGCTGTCCGCCGTATGCCAGTGGGAAGCGGTACTGCCGCTCCGCCGTGCAGAAATGAGAGGAAGCGCAGGCACAGACCGTGTCCGCAAATCCGCCGTCCACCATGCAGGCGGCAAGCGCCAGACTCTCCGCCATGGTCGAGCATGCGCCGTACAATCCCGCATACGGCACACGGCATCCGCGCGCGGTGTATCCCGATGCGATGCACTGTCCGAGCAGATCGCCGCTCAGCAGAAGGTCCAGCCGCTCCACCGGCATACCGCATTTATTCGCCGCTGTGTATATCGCACACTTCTGCAGATGCATCTCCGCCTGCTCCCAGGTCGTTTCTCCGCACATCGTATCGGAAAACAGCATGTCAAAGGCGCTGTGCAGCGGCCCCTCGCTCTCCTTTTTCCCGCCCACGGCCGCCCATGCGCGCAGTTCCGGCGGCTGTGCAAACCGGATGGTCGACAGGCCGCGCCGTTTGTTTCTCATCATGCTTTTCTTCCTCTCTCAGGCCATGCCGAACAGAACCAGTATCATTCCATAGACCACACTCGCCGATATGCCGAACACCAGCACCGGTCCGGCAATCGTGAACATCTTCGCCGCTGTTCCGAGCACCAGCCCTTCACTCTTGAACTCCAGCGCCGCCGACGCAATCGAGTTGCTGAATCCCGTGA
>JALFIV010000026.1 GCA_022775385.1 Clostridiales bacterium | reverse complement strand
AGAATCAACCGCTTTTGCTGGTACGCCAGAAGGGATTCGAACCCCCGACCTTTTGGTTCGTAGCCAAACACTCTATCCAACTGAGCTACTGGCGCATACCGCAATCTCTTGACTGCTTGACTAGTATACCAAGGAAATCGGGAGTTGTCAACATCTTTTTTTATTTTTTTTATTTTTCTTTCTGCGGTGCCGCCCAGCCTCCCGCGCACTGTACCGCACGGTGCCAGTCGGTAAGCAGAGACAGTCTCTTCTCCGCCGTCATCTCCGGCAGGAACGTCCGGTCAATTGTGGTGTTTCTGCGGATCTCTCCGGTGTCTGTCCAGTACCGCACCGCAAGTCCCGCCAGATACGCCGCGCCCAATGCCGTCGTCTCGACACACTGCGGCCGGACAATCGGGACGCCGATCACATCGCCCTGAAACTGCATCAGGAAATTGTTCCGGCTCGCGCCGCCGTCCACCTTGAGCGACTGCAGGGCAATCCCCGCATCATTCTGCATCGCCGTGAGTACATCCGCCGTCTGATAGGCGAGTGACTCGAGCGCCGCGCGCACGATATGCGCCCGTCCGGTGCCGCGGGTCATGCCGACCAGTGTACCGCGCGCATACGGATCCCAGTACGGTGCACCCAGTCCGACAAAAGCAGGGACCAGATAGACGCCGCCGGTGCTCTCGACACTGCACGCCAGCGTCTCGGATTCCGCCGAAGTACGGATAAGTCCCAGCTCATCGCGCAGCCACTGAATGGCGGCACCCGCCACAAAGACCGATCCCTCCAGCGCATAGGAAACCGTTCCGTCGATTCCCCACGCGATGGTGGTCAGCAGTCCGTTTTTGCTCTCAACCGGCTGATCTCCCGTGTTCATCAGCAGAAAACAACCCGTGCCGTAGGTATTCTTCGCCTCACCGGGCGCAAAACAGTTCTGTCCGAACAGCGCCGCCTGCTGATCTCCCGCCGCACCGGCGATCGGAATGCGGGCGCCGAACAGGTTGGTCTCCGCCATCACGCCGCTGGACGGCACCGGCCGCGGCAGCATCGCACGCGGGATGTTCAGCTCGCGCAGGATATCCTCGTCCCAGTCCAGCGTGTGGATGTTGAACAGCATCGTGCGCGCCGCATTGGAGTACTCCGTACAGTGTACCGCGCCGCCGGTCAGATTCCAGATCAGCCAGGTCTCCACCGTGCCGAACAGCAATTCTCCGCGCTCGGCGCGCTCGCGGGCACCCTCAACCTGTTCGAGCATCCACTGCAGCTTGGTCGCGGAAAAATAGGCGTCGATAATCAGTCCGGTTTTCTGCCGGATCATCGGCTCCAGTCCGCGCTGTTTAAGCGCGTCCGCCCGCTGTGCCGTGCGTCGGCACTGCCAGACGATCGCCGGTCCGATAGGCTCCCCCGTCCGGCGGTCCCACACGACAGTGGTCTCGCGCTGATTGGCAATGCCGATTGCCGCGATGTCCGCACCGGTCAGATTGGCGCGCTCGAGTGCATCCCGGCAGACTGCGAGCTGAGTCTCCCAGATCTCCCGCGCGTCCTGCTCCACCCAGCCCTCTTTCGGAAAGGAGACTGCAATCTCCCGCTGTGCCATCGTGTGAACCTGTCCGCTGTGGTCAAACAGAATGCACCGTGCACTGGTCGTGCCGGCATCAATCGCCATCATGTACTTCATCCGTCATCTCTCCCTCTCTGATAACAGTCAGCCCCTCTGCGCACGGGCGCAAAGGGGCCATTCTCACTTATGTATTACTCTTGAGCAGCTCGGCATAATGCGCTTCACTGCCGACCCGTCCGACCGCACTGAGCGACATGGTGTCGAAACGGAAAATCTGCCGTGCCAGCTCGGCGACATCCTGTTCGGTCACCGCGTCGTACAGCGAAAGTACTTCCTCGACCTCCGGATTGTATCCGAAGAACATCTCTCCGCGCGCAATCTGATTCATCCGCGACGCCGTACTCTCCAAGCCGAGCAGGACGCTGGTCTTTGCCTGTTCCTTGCACCGGCTGAGTTCTGCGCGGTCCGGTCCATGCTCCGCCAGATTGCGGCATTCCTGCAGAATCAGCTCGACCGCCCGTTCCTCGGTCTCCTGTCCAAGTGCGGTATACACACTGAACAGACCGGCATCCGTATGCGCGGTGTGGTACGAATAGATCGAGTAGCACAGGCCGTTCTGCTCGCGGACGCTCTGAAACAGGCGGGATGACATGCCCCCGCCCAGTACCGTGCCCAGCAGCGCATTGACATAGCGCTTCTCCGAGCACATCGGAACACCCTCAAAACCGATGCAGATGTGGTTCTGCTCGATGTCCTTCTCCTTGGTATAAATCGCCGGCTGATAAACCACCGGCTCCGCCTGATTCTGACCCTCGCCCTGCATCTTCTCAAACAGGCTGCAGATAAACTCGACATCGCCGAGCGTAAACGAACCGGCGAGCGAGATCACCGTATCCTTCGGGCGGTAGAATTCCTTGACAAACTCGCGGAGCTGTTCTCCGTGAATCTGCTCCAGAGTCTCAGACTGTCCCAGAATCGACCGGCCGAGCGAACTGCCGCGGAAGCACGATTCAAACAGCTTTTCGGTCGAGGTATCCTCCGGCGAGTCCTCATACATGTCGATTTCTTCCTCAATGACGCCGCGTTCCAGATCCACATCGTGGTCATCAAAGCTGGCGTTCAGGAACATATCCGCCAGAATTTCCACACCGGTCTGCAGATGGCTGTCCAGTGTCCGCAGATAAAAGCACGTGCACTCCTTGGTGGTAAATGCATTGACCTGTCCGCCGATGGCATCCATGGCCACGGCGATGTGCTTTGCCGAGCGCTTCTCCGTCCCCTTAAATACCATGTGCTCGACGAAATGGGAGATACCGCTCCATTTCTCCGGTTCGTGACGCGAACCGTTCATAACCCAAATTCCAACTGCCGCCGAGCGTACGTTTGGCATCCGTTCGTAGATCACACGCACACCGTTGGGCAGGACTATCTTTTCATACATGCAAGTCTCCAGCTTTCTGTCCGAGGGAACTTCCCTCTGACGAATAGTTAAGTTCAGTATACCATAGTTTGTACCAATTGGGCAGACCTATTTTGCTATTTCCTCGGTTTTGTATCGGTTTGTTCCGATATTTCCGCCTTGCCGAACACCGCGTCCTCCGCTATAATAGTGTGTGACGATTTTTGTTTGATTCTGTCTGCCGGAAGGAGGCCGTCTGATGCCCCGTTTTCTGCGTCTGATTATCTGGGACGCGATGTTTTTTCTGATCTTAACCGCCGGATATGCCGCTGTGCAGTATCTCGGTCCGCAGACCACTGCAGCGTATCTGGTCACCATGCTGACCTGTGCGGTGTGCGGCGCGTTTCTCGCACAGCTCTCCTCGTGGGGAATCCACTGGACGGAGCTGATTCTGGTCGGTCTTCCCGCCCTCTATCTGGTGCTCGCGCCGTTTCTCTCGGTCTGGGTGGATACCGCAGGATTCCTGCCGTTTCTCATCGTTCCGGATTGCCTGCTGCAGTCCGCCTCGTCCACCCTGCGCATGGCGGGCGCGCTGACGCTCGGCTATCTGCTCTGGAAGAAATTCCGCTGACACACATTAAAGGAGACTGTTATGTCGGAAAAACCCTGTATTGTCTTTGATATGGACGGCGTCCTGCTGGATACCGAGCGGCTTGTCCTGCTGTGCTGGGAGCATGTCGCGGACACCTTCGGTCTGATAAACGCGGCGGATCTGTGCCGCTCCTGCATGGGCACCACCCACGCAAAAACCGACGAGGTTCTGTGCCGCATTTACGGAGAGGACTTCCCTGTAAAGCGGTTTCACGAGGCCACACGCGAACATTTCCATCAGCTGATCCGGGACGGCATCCCCTGCCGTCCGCACGCCAAAGAGGCGATCGCCGGACTGCATGCGCTGGGCTATCCGCTCGCCGTCGCCTCGTCCTCACGCGAGGCCTCTGTCAAGCCCGAGCTCGCAGAAGCAGGTCTGCTCCCGTATTTCTCGGTCGTTGTGTGCGGCGACCAGCTGAAGCGCAGCAAACCGGAGCCGGATATCTATCTGCTTGCCTGCGAAAAGCTCGGCACAGACCCTTCGACCGCCTATGCCGTCGAGGATTCCTACAACGGCATCCGTGCTGCCTACCGCGCCGGCATGCACCCGATTATGGTGCCCGATCAACTCCCGCCGACGGACGAGATGTATGATCTCTGCCGATACATCTTCGATGATCTTGGCGCACTGTACCGGCATTTTGCCGCACAGGAATAAGCTCCGCTAAATAAAAAGAGGAAATCCGTATGGATTTCCTCTTTCTTGTTTTTATGATCGAACTACACTGTCCAGATACATTGCGAGCGTATCGTATTCCTCCGGCAGAATCTCCGCCGGACCGGCATCCGGATTGAGACCCCATCCGTCGTCGCGCTGCTCCTTGTCCGGTACAATGCCGGTGATTCTGCCCCGTTCAATGCAGAGATCCGCCGAAATGGTGTAATCATCTGTGTTGAACGAAATCGTATACATCGACGCGCGGCCGAACTTGCCCATCATGTGGAAATAGTAATTCAGCCGATCCTCATCGACCTCCCGGTCAATGTAGCGGTTCTCGATATCCTGCATCGTCATGCTGCTCTGCTTCCTTTCCCTGTTCGAATTACAGCGTCGCCGCCATCACAGCCTTGATGGTGTGCATACGGTTTTCCGCCTCGTCAAAGACGATGGACTGCGGTCCCTCAAAGACCTCATCCGTGACCTCCATCGCGTCGCGCTGGAAACGCTCACCCATCTCCTTGCCAATGATGGTCTTGTGATCGTGGAATGCCGGCAGACAGTGCATAAAGACCGCCTGCGGTCCGGCATTGTCCATGATCGTCTGGTTGACCTGATACGGTCCGAGCTTGGCAATGCGCTCCTCCCAGACCTCAACCGGCTCACCCATAGAGACCCAGACATCGGTATACAGTACATCCGCTCCCTTGGTTGCCTCCATCGGATCCTCGCAGAACCGCAGGGTCGCACCGGTCTGCTTCGCAATCTCCTCGCACTGTGCGATGAGTGCGGCATCCGGGAAGTACTCCTTCGGTGCGCAGGCGGTGAAATTCAGTCCGAGCTTTGCACAGCCG
>JALFIV010000107.1 GCA_022775385.1 Clostridiales bacterium | reverse complement strand
TTCTGGTCGTCGTGGTGCGGACCGTGCCGTCAGATTTCCCCGATGATCGAGGACATCGCGGACAAGCATCCGGAGATCGCGGTGGCGAAGGTGAATATCGATGAGGAACCGGCGCTCGCACAGCGGTTCCGCATCGCTTCCGTACCGTCGCTCGTCCTGTTCAAGGATGGGGAGATTGCGAACCGCGCAGTCGGCCTCCGTCCGCGGTATGAGATCGAGATGATGATTCAGTGATGAAAAAAGGACCTTGCAGAATGCTCTGCAAGGCCCTTTGCTGTGTGTGAAATTACTTGAAGTACTTGACACCGTTCTCGAACAGCGGCTGATACTTCTCGCCGAAGATGTTCTTACCGACGTACTTGGTGTAGCGCTCGGAGTGGCCCATCTTGCCGAGGACACGGCCGTCCGGAGAGGTGATGCCCTCGATTGCGCACATCGAACCGTTCGGGTTGTGTGCGATGTCCATCGACGGATTGCCGTCGAAGTCGACATACTGGAAGGCTACCTGTCCGTTTGCGATCAAGCGGTCAATCTCCGCCTGCGGAGCGACGAAGCGGCCCTCGCCGTGGGAGATGGCGATGGAGTGCAGGTCACCGACCTCACAGGAGGACAGCCACGGAGACTTGACGGACGCGACGCGCGTCTGTACATAGCGGGACTGATGGCGTCCGATCAGGTTGTAGGTCAGTGTCGGGCAGGTGTTGTCCAGATCGCGGATCTCGCCGTACGGAACCAGACCCAGCTTGATGAGCGCCTGGAAGCCGTTGCAGATGCCGAGCATCAGACCGTCGCGGTTGTTGAGCAGGTCGTGAACCGCATCCTTGATCGCCGGAGCGCGCAGGAAGGAAGCGATGAACTTGCCCGAGCCGTCCGGCTCGTCGCCGCCGGAGAAGCCGCCCGGCAGAATCATCATCTGGGAGCCGCGGATTGCCGCCTCAAGCTCCTCTGCCGATGCCATCAGCGCATCCTGAGAGAGGTTGCGGACAACGACGATCTTTGCCTCGCCGCCTGCGGTCTCGATTGCCTTTGCGGTGTCGTACTCGCAGTTCGTGCCCGGGAATACCGGAATGACTGCGGTCGGACGGGCGGACTTGACAGCCGGCGCCTTGGTGAAGCGCTCGGTGTATTCCGGCTTGACCAGATGATCATCGGATGCCGCGGCGCGGGTCGGGAATACGCTCTCCAGCGTGCCCTCGAGTGCGCCCTTGAGTTCATCCAGCGTGATCTTCTCGCCGAATGCGTCGATATACGGCTTGTCGGTGGTCATACCGATCATCCACGACGGGATGTTCTCCAGCTCCTCGGATGCCTCAACGACGATGCCGCCGAAGTTCTTGAGGAACAGGGCGTCCGGCGTGAAGTACGGGCTGAAGGTGAAGCCGATGTCGTTGCCGATGGTCATCTTGGAGATTGCCTCGGCGACGCCGCCGACAGACAGTGCCCATGCGGAGACGACGCGTCCGTCTGCGATCAGCTCCTGAACCAGCTCCCACATCGTGCGGATGGCGGAGTAGTCCGGAGAACCGTCCTCACGGTATGCCGCGTCAAACAGGTAAACCGGATGTCCGGCTGCCTTGAACTCTGGAGAGATCAGGCTGTCTGCCTCCTGCGGTGCGATTGCGAAGGAAACCAGCGTCGGCGGAACGTGCATATCGTCGTAGGTGCCGGACATGGAGTCCTTGCCGCCGATTGCGGCACGGCACAGGCACTCCTGTGCGTTGTATGCGCCCAGCAGAGCGGCAAGCGGTGTGCCGAACTTCTCCGGGTCGCGGTTCAGATGTTCAAAGTATTCCTGGAAGGTCAGGTATGCGGTGCGGTAGTCACAGCCGGCAGCGACCAGACGGGCAACCGATTCGATGACGGAAGCGGATGCGCCGAGGAACGGGTTCTGCTCCATGTAGTACGGATCAAAACCGAAGCCCATGACGGAAGCGGTCGAGCACTGTCCGTCCTGTGCCGGCAGGGTAGCTGCCATGACCTGCGTCGGAGTCAGCTGATTCTTGCCGCCGTACGGCATGAATACCGAGTTTGCACCGATCGAGCCGTCGAAGCGCTCGGTCAGACCGCGCTCCAGACAGATGTTGAGCTGGGATGCCTGATTGAGGATCTTCTCGCGCAGGGTATCGCCCTCGGTCGGGCAGGTGATGTCCGGATTCGGAAGAACCGGAATATGTGCGTCGGCGTGCTTGGATGCGCCGTTGGTGTTCAGGAAGTCACGGGAGACATCGACGATGGTGTTTCCGTTCCAGGTCATACGCAGACGGTTGGTGTCCGTGACCTTGGCGACGATGGTCGCCTCGATGTTCTCCTCAGCAGCCAGCTCGACGAACTTCGCTGCGTTCTCCGGCGCGACGACAACCGCCATACGCTCCTGAGACTCGGAGATGGCAAGCTCGGTGCCGTCCAGACCGTCGTACTTCTTGGGTACTGCATTCAGGTCGATGTCCAGACCGTCGGCAAGCTCGCCGATGGCAACCGAGACACCGCCCGCGCCGAAGTCGTTGCAGCGGCGGATCATGCGGGTTGCCTCCGGATTGCGGAACAGACGCTGAATCTTGCGCTCCTCCGGCGGGTTGCCCTTCTGTACCTCTGCACCGCAGGTCTCGAGAGACTCGGTGGTGTGGCTCTTGGAGGAGCCGGTTGCACCGCCGCAGCCGTCGCGTCCGGTGCGTCCGCCGAGCAGGATGATGATATCGCCCGGGTCCGGAACCTCGCGGATGACGTTTTCAATCGGAGCAGCGCCGACAACAGCGCCGATCTCCATGCGCTTGGCGACATAGCCCGGATGATAGATCTCGTGAACCAGTCCGGTCGCCAGACCGATCTGGTTGCCGTAGGAAGAATAGCCGTTTGCGGCGGTGGTGCACAGCTTGCGCTGCGGCAGCTTGTGCTCGAGCGTCTCGTTCAGCGGGACGGTCGGATCACCGGCACCGGTGACACGCATCGCCTGATAGACATAGGAGCGTCCGGACAGCGGGTCGCGGATCGCACCGCCCAGACAGGTTGCCGCACCGCCGAACGGCTCGATCTCAGTCGGGTGGTTGTGGGTTTCGTTCTTAAACATCAGGAGCCACGGCTTCTTCTCGCCGTCGATGTTGGCATCGACGCGGATGGAGCAGGCGTTGATCTCCTCGCTCTCGTCCAGATTGCCCAGGAAGCCGCGCTTCTTGAGCACCTTGGCACCGGCGGTGCCGATATCCATCAGAGTAACCGGGCGCTTGGCAGCCTTTTCCGGACCGTAGACCTCGACGCGCGCATCCAGATAGCGGTCATAGACCTTCTTTACCATCGGGTCCTCGATGTTGGCGTTGTCGATTTCGGTCAGGAACGTCGTGTGACGGCAGTGATCCGACCAGTAGGTGTCGATCATGCGAACCTCGGTGATGGTCGGGTCGCGCTTTTCCTCGCCTGCAAAGTAATTCTGGAGGAACTTCAGATCGTCCAGATCCATTGCCAGACCGAGGGAGGTCAGCAGCTGCTGCAGGGCAGCCTCGTCCATGGAGATAAAGCCTTCTACGGTCTCGACCGTGGTCGGGATGGCATAGTTGGCATCCAGCGTCTCCGGCTTATCCGGAGATGCCTCGCGGGAGTCCACCGGGTTAATCAGGTAACCGCGGATCTTGTCCAGATCCTCGTCGGTCAGCTTGCCGCCGAGCACGTAGATGTGCGCCGCAGCGACCTTCGGACGCTCACCCTGCGTCATCAGCTGAATGCACTGTGCACAGGAGTCGGAGCGCTGGTCGTACTGACCCGGAAGCGGCTCCACTGCCAAAATGGTATAATCGCCTTCCGGCATGGGGAAGGTCTCGTCATAGCAAACGTCAACCATCGGCTCGGAGAACACAATGTTCTTCGCTCTGGCATAGACATCCGCATCAATGCCCTCGACGTCGTAGCGGCAAAGCTCGCGCACGGACGTCAGCGCAGGGATCTCAAGCAGGCTGCTCATGTTCGCGCAAAGTGTCTTGGACGCGCTGTCAAAACCAGACTGCTTTTCCGTATAGCATCGTAATACTGCCATATTGCACCTCTTTGTCTGTAGTTCAGAATTGAGTGTAATTACTAAACAACATGATACCGTTTTTGCTGTCGGAATGCAATGGCTGTGGCGACGAAATTCCCCGCACATTCTGTGTATTTCTTGGTTGATCGACGGGAAAGCGGGATTGTTTTCCGGTTTTACAGGTGGGAAAAGAAAATCCCGGAGCGGCGGGCTTCGGGATTCGGCAGTTGATACGGTATGACGATTTTGCGGGAAACTGTTCAGCATTACTGTCGATGGGGGTTCTCTGTCAGTCCGAGCAGATAGTCCACGCTGGTTTTGTAGTAGTCGGCAAGCTGAATCAGAAATTCGACGGAACTTGGTTTGAACTGATCTGCAGGAAGGCGGATTAGCCTTGCAACCGTTTTCGCCATGTTGTATAATATTTAAAACAAGCATGGCAGAGGGGGACCGTCCTGCGCGGGACGATCCCCGGTATGCGAAAGGCGAAGCTGGGCGATGCGGCATGGGCGCACCGAACTCCGGCCGCCTGCTTCCAGCATATGAAACCAACGGCGCAGAGGTGCG
>JALFIV010000056.1 GCA_022775385.1 Clostridiales bacterium | reverse complement strand
TCCTTGCAGATCTTGCGCATCTCCGCCTCGATCTTCTCCATGATCTCCGGCGTGAATGCGAACGGGCTGTCCAGATCGTAGTAGAAGCCGTTGTCGATGGACGGACCGATTGCCAGCTTGACCTCCGGATACAGACGCTTGACCGCCTGCGCCAGAATGTGCGAGCAGCTGTGCCAATACGTCTTGCGATACTGTTCGTTTTCGAACGTGTACTGATTGTCTGCCATGATAGTATTCCTCCTGTTTCATTTGAGGGTGAAAAAAAGCTCCCACCCCAGAATGTGACTTCAGGGGTGAGAGCTGTACAGCGTCCCACGGTTCCACCCTGCTTGCCTTCCCGAAGCAAAAGATCGGAGCAAACGCCCGTTTTTCTTTTGCTTCTTTTCTTTTTTTCGCAAAAAGAAAAGAAGGCCGCTCGGAATTCGTAACGTGAATGACCCGTCGCGGAATACTCAGACCGTGTCCGTTCCTCCGCGAAGCTCCGGGATCGGTGTTCCTGTCCGCTGTCCTGCCGCAGATGATTTCAGCCGCGTCATCCGCTCTCTGGTACAGTCCGCTGCAGACAGGTTTTTCCCATCAACGCTTTTTTCGATATTAAACTAATCTTACATCACCAATATGGGATTGTCAACGGGTGATTTGCGGAAAAGTAACTGGTTTTTCTTTCAATTTTTTGTCGACAACCAACGCTTTCCTCACACCCGCTCCATCGACCGCGGCCGGAGACGCACCGCACTGTCCTCCACAAGGATCTCCACCAGCTCGGCATCCCGGCTCGTCAGCAGGATGCCCGCGAGCGGATCGGTCACCGACCGTGCCACCGCATCGCGCACCGCCCGCGCACCCCGCGTCCGGTCCGCAACCCCCAGTACACGCACCGCCGCCGGCTCCCATCCGAGCATGACGCCCTGCGCCTCGCACCGTTTTGCCAGCACCTGCAGCTCGCGCTCCGCAATGAGCGCACAGTCCTCTTTTGTCAGCTCGCGGAACAGAATGATATCGTCCAGCCGCGCCGCCAGCTCCGCACTCAGCACCCGCCGCACTTCCTCCTCGGTCTGCTCCCTGCGGCTGTCGGTCTGCGAGAATCCGACCCGCCGCGACGAGGAAATCCCTGCGCCGAGGTTGGAAGTCAAGACAATGACCGCATGGCGGAAATCCGCCTTTCTTCCCTCGGAATCCGTCAGACACCCGTCCTCCAGCAGCCGCAGCAGGATGCGCAGCACATCCGGATGTGCCTTTTCGACCTCGTCAAACAGAACGACCGACCGCGGACGGCGGCGGATCTTTTCGGTCAGCTGTCCGCCCTCGCCGTATCCTTTATATCCGGGCGGCGCGCCGATCAGACGGGAGACGTCGTGCGGCTGCTGATACTCGGTCAGATCGATGCGGATCAGACTGTCCCGTCCGAACAGAAACTCCGCCAGCGCACCGCACACCGAGGTCTTGCCGACACCGGTCGGACCGGTGAGCAGCAGCGATGCCTGCGGCCGTCCGCTGTCGCGCAGTCCGGCGGCGCCCCGCCGGATCGCCCGGCTGATGCGTGTGACCGCCTCCCGCTGTCCGACCACCGTCTGCGCGAGCACCTCCTCCATCTGCAGCATCCGCGCGCCGTCTCCCTTCGACAGCTCATGATATCCCTTGCTGCGCTGCGCAGCCGCCGCCACATCTGTGGGGACAACCTCCCTGCGCCCCTGCAGATGCACCGCCGCGCAGGTCTCGTCCAGCAGGTCGATCGCCTTGTCCGGCAGAAACCGCTCCGGACTGATGCGCATGGACAGCCGAACCGCCTCCTGCGTCACGCCCGGACACAGCGAGACCCGATGATGGGTCTCATATCGCGGCGCGATGCCCTCCAGAATGCGCAGTGCGGTCTCCTCGTCCGGCTCGCGCACGTCGATGCGCTGAAACCGCCGGTCGAGCGCGGCGTCCTTCTCAATCGTCTTGTGGTATTCCTCCACCGTCGTCGTCCCGATCAGTCGGATTTCTCCGCGCGCAAGTGCCGGCTTGAGCAGATTGGAGGCGTCAATCGCCCCCTCCGCCGCACCCGCACCCACCAGCGTGTGTACCTCGTCGACAAACGCAATCACGCTCTCGTTCGCGCTCAGCTCGCGCACAATGCTGCGCAGACGCTCCTCAAACTCGCCGCGGTACTTGGTTCCCGAAATCAGCGACGCCATGTCGATGGACAGGATACGCGCGTGTTTCAGCTCCTCCGGCACATTGCCGTCCGCAATCGCCTGTGCCAGCGCCTCGGCAATCGCAGTCTTGCCCACACCGGGATCCCCCAGCAGGACGGGGTTGTTCTTAGTGCGCCTCGTCAGAATGGTCAGCATGCGGAATACCTCGTCGTCCCGTCCGATCACCGGATCGAGCTGTCCGCGCCGCGCAAGCTCGGTCAGATCCACCGCGTACTTGTCCAGCACGGTCGTCCCTGACCGGCTGCTCATCAGCCGCGGCTTGCGCTCCGGCAGGGTCTTGACGCCGGTCAGCCGCTCGAGCGTCACCATGTCCGCCCGCATCTCCTCCATCATCTGCCGCGCCATACATCCCCGGCACTCCAGAATCGCCCCGAGCAGCGCCTCGGTTCCGACACAGCCCTCCGCCGTTTTCCGTGCCTGTTCAACCACCTGACGCAGATGCGCCGTCATCTCGGTCGGATCGGTGTGCGCATTGCGTCTTCCGTAGTGCTCCGTCAGCCGCCGCTCGAGCAGGCGCTCGGTCACGCCCGCCGAGGCGAGGATGCGCCCCGACATGCTCCGCCGCTGCCGCAGGAGACCCAGAAGCAGATATTCCGTCCCGATCTGCTCCCGTCCCATCTGTCCGGCTGCCTTTTTCGCACATCGCATCGCCCGTCCCGCCGGCTCGTCAAATCCCTCATACTTATTCACGGACACTCCCTCGCCTTCGTAAAAAATTCCAGTTCTGTCAACGCCAATTTGTATCGGTTTTTCCGTGTTTTTCACCGAAATCCTTCTTCTCTAACAGCATTTCCTTCTCTTCCAATTTTTACACGCAGATTTCTTTTAAAAATATTACTGAAATGGAGTTGTTTTTTTTTTCTGTTGTGGTAGAATATAGACATATTATTATAGGAGGTGCTGTTTCATGGCTTACCAGATTAGTGATGCTTGCATCAGCTGTGGTTCCTGCGCTGCAGAGTGCCCGGTTGGCGCTATCTCTCAGGGCGATTCCAGCTACGTAATCGACGAGGGCGCATGCCTCGACTGCGGTTCCTGCGCTGGCGCATGCCCGGTTGGCGCTATCGCTCAGGCATAAGTTACCGTTATTTTAGGTACATGTAAAAAGGAAGACCCGATGATTCCATCGGGTCTTTTCTTTTGCCCATGTGCATGGTTCTTCAGTACATTCCGCGCGATTTCTGTCCATTTTTCCGCATCTTCAGACTCTTTGTCCATTTTATTCACTCTTTGTGTAATAACTGTTTCAATACTGCTAATAGAATTCGACGAACTTTGTGCATTTCGTCAAAATCTCTTTCTCCATCCCGAAAACCTTGATTGTATCTATCCATTGTTTTTTTTCGCCAAAGAACCTATAATAACGATTGTAAAAAATTCGAGATAGTCGGGACCAGTCCGCGGCATTCGCACCGCCTCACAACGGATCGTCCGGCTTATTTCTCCATATTGTAAGGAGGTTATAAGAATGGAATCGTATTCGTTTCTGTTGATTATTGCGATTATTCTTCTTTCCACAAAGGTTCTTGGTCTTGCCTCCGGCAAGATCAGTATGCCGCAGGTCGTCGGCGCGCTGATCGCCGGTCTGATTCTCGGACCGTCGGTTCTCGGCGTCGTTGAGGAGACCGAGCTGCTCGCCGCACTGTCGGAAATCGGCGTCATCATGCTGATGTTCGATGCGGGTCTCGGCACCGACCTCAAGGAACTCAAGACCACCGGCGTGGCGTCCTTCGTCATTGCGATCATCGGCGTTGTCGTTCCGCTTGTCGGCGGCATGGGTCTGTACATGATCTACTTCCCGAACAACGGCGACGCGATGTATATGCTGGAGGCTGTCTTCATCGGTGTCATCCTGACTGCGACCTCGGTCAGCATCACGGTCGAGACCCTGCGCGAGCTGGGCAAGCTGCAGGGCAAGGTCGGCACCGCTATCATGGGCGCCGCAGTCATCGACGATATTCTCGGCATTGTCGTCCTGACCGTCGTTTCGAGCTTTACCGATCCGAATGTCAAGATCAGCGTAGTTCTGCTCAAGATCCTGCTGTTCTTCCTGTTTGTCGCAATCGTCGGCTTTATCTGCTACAAGCTGTTCAAGATCCTGAATAACCAGTATCGGGATCAGATGCACCGCCGCGTCGCGATCTACAGCCTTTCGTTCTGCCTGATCATGTCGTTCTGCGCCGAGCATTTCTTCGGTGTCGCCGACATCACCGGTGCATACTTCGCCGGACTGCTGCTCTGCAACCTGCCGTACGTCCGTCAGTATGTCAGCCGCCGTGTCAGCATTGTCTCGTATATGTTCTTCAGCCCGATCTTCTTCGCCAGCGTCGGCGTCAAGACCGATCTTCGCGGTCTGACTCCCTCCCTGCTGATCTTCGGCCTGCTCCTGCTCCTGATCGCCATCCTGACCAAGGTTGTCGGCTGTGGTCTGGGTGCCAAGCTCTGCAAGTTCAGCACGCACGACGCGCTCTCCATCGGCGTCGGCATGGTATCCCGCGGCGAGGTCGCACTGATCGTCGCACAGAAGGGCGCCTCCTGCGGACTGGTCTCCGAGTCCATGTTCGCACCGGTCATCCTCGTCGTCATTGTCACCACGCTGATCACACCGATTCTGCTCAAGCTGGTCATGAGCGACAGGAAATCCGCCGAACCGGCGGTACAGGCCTGATTCCAACAACCAAACAGCAACGCTCCCGCAGTGAACTTCACCGCGGGAGCGTTTTTTTGTTTATTTGAGCGCCTTGATGCGGTCAATCGCGAGCTTTGCCTGCTGATAGCTCTTGGTCGCGGTTCTGGTTCCCGCCTTGACGCCGAGAATCTTGGCATCCGCCGGCAGGACATAGCCGTAGGTCTGCCACCGCTGCATCGCGTTCTCGTACCTGCTCTGCTTGTAGCTCAGCTTCGCCTGCGCCTTCTGCAGATTGATCGCCGACAGCTGCTGATTGGTGTACTGCTCCGCCTGCGCCGTCTCCGCCGAATACTGGCTCCGCGCCTCGCTCTCCGCATTGACACGCGCGCGCATGAGACCGTTCAGACTGCTCCGCAGATTGTTGTCCGAGGCGACGCGGGCGCTCTCGGTGTATCCGCTGGTCGCCCGTCCGTACGCCGAACCGGCGTTCAATCCGGATGCCGCCAGCTTTTCCTCCAGACCGAGTGCGGAGATCCGCGCCTGATTCTGTGCCGCCGTCACATTGCTGCGGTAGTCGCTGCGGATCGCGGCAAGCGACTGGTTCATCCGGCTCTTGCTCTGCGCTTTGGTGCTCTCGAGCGATTTTTTCTGCGCCGCAATCGACGCCTTGTACAGATCATCAATATTCAGTGTGCTCATGTCTGCTTCCTCCTCTTTCCTTTCATCAGTCCGCCCTGCGTGTACCGGATCACAAGACCCAGCATGCCGAACGGCTCCCGCGGCTCGCGGTTGCTCACGATGCCCTGAAACAGGAACACGCGGTTTTTCCGCCGCAGTACCGGAATGGGTACCGCCGCCGCGACCGTCCGGAAGGACAGACGGGAAAAGCTGAACTGTGCAAACGAAAACAGCGTCAGCAGGATGTCCTCCGCCTGCTCGCGACCGCGCTCGGTCTGATAGGTGACCTCCGCCGACGAGCGGCGGTACGGCATGAGCACCGGATAAAACGCCAGAATGCTCTTGCTCTTGTTCCAGCTTCCCAGCGCGGTAAACGGGGTGCTCCACCGCGCGCAGATCGCCTCACCATCGTCCAGATAGGCGTCCTCGTCGCTCTCCGAGCAGAATTTACACACCCGTCCGTCGCGTGTGCCGAACCACAGGCCGGACTCCCCGGACAAAAAGCAGGTCGCCGGAATGTTGTCCCAGTAGTACCACTCGGGCACGCTGTCCGTCACCTGCCGCCCGTCCGCCACATAGCAGTGACCGTTGACCGCCAGATACAGCCGGTCGCGCCAGACACAGAAAATCGCATTCTGCAGGTTTTCCTCCCGCGTCAGCCGCTTGTCAATCCAGTGGGAGACGCCCGAGATCATACGCTGATCGGTGACGTAGGTGCCGAACACGCCCATGACGCCCGAGGCGGACAGGTACATCGGGATGCCCGCCAGCTCGCCGAACGCCGACATGCTGACCGCACCGAACGCCTCCGCGCCCTGCTTGAGCGAGTATGCCGGCCGGTTGTTTTCATCCAGCGAAAACGTGCGCAGATACTGCTTGGCGTCCTGTCCGTCCTCCTTGAGCACGAGCTGGGTGTCATAGTGCCGCAGATAGCCCATGATGGCGGACGCATCCGCACCGACGCGGGTGTATCCGGTGTCGGGGAAATACGACGGGTCGTACAGACCGGACTGCCAGTCGCAGTTCGGCTCCTGCGGATCTCCCGAGACAAACACGCGGGTGTCGTTGCTGCCGCCGTACAGACCGAAAATGCGGCACCGGTCGATCTTTCCGCTGTACTCCGGCACGGTTTTGGCAAACCGGATCACGACATTAGCCAGTCCCTCTCCGTCCTCGGGCGCCGAGGCAAACGTCACCGTCCCGCGCGCCGCGTTGACCGACGCGATCGGGTAATCCGCACACGTGACGCTCCCCTCGTCGATATCCCGGCAGTCCAGCTGAAAGGTCTTTGCCGTTCCGTCCCCGACGAACGTGTTGATCCGGTAGGGCGTCAGCAGATTGACCGCCTCCAGACTGGTTCCGCCGCCCTTGGGCGATGCGCCGATCGTCGTGGTCGGCACAAACGCACAGCTGCGCACCGGCACGATCTGCACGCCGTCGTACACCAGATAGGTCGTCCCGTCCAGAATCCACAGCCTGCCGTTCATGCGGAACGAGCGCGACGGCGCCTCCGCCATGCCCTGATACAGCGTGACCGCACTGCTGTCGAGCATGCGGAACATCCGCGTTCCGGCGTGGACGAGTGTGTGATCGCCCAGCCGGTGCATCCCGTAGATCGGTGCGCCGAACGACAGGATGCGGCGGTATCCCGTCCGCTTGACCGGAAAATAGGTCGCATCCGCAATCATGTTGCAGGCGTCCGGCGAGCGGGTCGGATCCACCTTGGTCGGGTCGGTGGAAAAATCCACCCCGGCAAACCGCTCGATGGTCATCTCCTGAACCTCTCCGTCTCCGCTGTACCAGCTCATACGCTCACCTGCATTTCCGTGATCCGGCACGGCTCAAAGTCCGCAATCCGCTCCTCGTATTCCTGACTCAGCCGGCTGTACTCCCTCCGGTTTTCCCCCGCGATCAGCAGCGCCGCGAGCCGGTACGGGAAGCACGTGCTCACCATCCGCTCGTTGTAGGGAACCTCGTCCTCGAGCGAGAGCAGCTCGGGCGGCGCATGGTACGGCGCGCGGTGAAACGCCTTACAGAGCGCATTTTCCTGCCAGAGGCAGTCCGCGAGCATCTGATTCAGGCACGACAGTGCGATCGGCTCATAGTACGCCACATCGCGCTCCTCCTGTCCGAGCAGCGCCGCCGCCCGGCGGTATACATCTCTTCCTGTCATTGCATCCTCCTTGCTTCGATGGGGAAAGAGCCGGACAGACCGTCCGGCTCCCCCGCTGTTATCACTCGCCGGCCGCAACCGCGGACGGATACTTGGTCTCGGAGAACGCCGCCGCCTTGACCGCACCGGCATCCGCCGTAAAGCCGCCGGAGTAGATCTTCGCGCTGTCGGAGTAGCGCGGGTCGGTGCCGTCCACCGTGTAGCGGATCTCGTCCGCACCCGCCGCCGTCAGCGTGATCGTACCCGAGGTGTTCTTGATGACCGGCGCGGCCAGTCTGCTGCCCTCGGCGACCAGCGCATACACGCCGTTTGCCTTGGCGCCCAGCACGAACGCATCGTAGTAGTGGCGTCCCTCGATGAGCGCACCGGACACGCCGACCGGATCGTTGTGCACCTTCGCATCCGAAATCTTGTACGGCATGAGCACCGCGTTCTTGTGCGTGATCAGGAAATAGCATCCCTCCGGCATGTAGCTCTTGGGCACACGCACGATGTTCAGACCGGCGATCTCGCCGCAGATGCCCTTGGCGACCGCCTTGACGCCCAGACCCTCCAGACCGGTGAACTCCGGCGACAGGCGGATCATCTTGTAGATTTCACTGCTGACATAGACATAGCGGTCGCCGTCCGGCACCAGATTGTCGTCCAGCACCTGCGCGCCGGTGGAGATCAGATCCACAATGTTGTCCTTGGTCGGCGCGTCGGACGCGGTCTCAATCGTACCGGCCATGGCCGCAAAGCGGCGCAGTGCGTACTTGTCCGCCGCCGGCGTGGACTGCTCGTTGAGCTGCAGGCGCAGCATGTCCGCCGCCTTCTTGGTCATGTTCTGATCCAGATTGTTGCCCTTGTCGATTGTGAGCGTGAACGCCTTGTCCTGCGTCATCTTGAGCTCCTGTACGACGTCCTGCATCTCGGTCACCGCACCGTAGCGCGACATGCCGTCGCGGGTGTAGTCCACCTCCGGCACCGTGATCGGCGTGTACACCTTGAGCGTCTTGACGCCGGTGAGATCAAACGAAGTCGAGGTCTTTCCCTTGACGAACGAGCCCTTGGTAAAAACCTCCGCAATCTGACTGGAATATTTTGTCGCTAAATTTACTGCCATCGATTTATTCCTCCTCTATGTTCGGTTGTATCAGCCCTTGCCGAGCAGGGCAAGGATGATCGGGTCGGTGATGCGGCTCTCGCCGTCCGAGCGCGCACTGCCGACGTCGCGCTCGCGGTTTTTCTGATTGAGCTTCAGATCCGCCAGCTCCTGACGAAGCTGGGCGATCTCAAACACGCGGTACGCTTCGAGCAGGTCGCCCGTGCGGTTTGCCTGCTCCCAGACCGACTCCGGAATATCCGTCGGACAGACGTCCGGATACGCCTGCAGGAAACGATTGTATACGTCCCCGCTCTGTCCGTCCGCCGTCATTCCCGGCTGACTGCCCGCCATGCCGTCCGCGCGTACGGACTGATTGGCACGAGAGAGTCCCTGCTCCGCCGCCGCGATCAGCTGCTCGAGCGTCAGCTGCATCTCCTCGCCGTCCACCATCACGGTGTACAGCTGTTCCTCACTGTCTGTCAGCATCGGATCGGTTTTCTGCACCGGCATCTCTGTGTTCTGTCTGTTGTTCTGCATCTGTCATGCTTCTCCTTCCTTTGTCTCCTCCTGAAGCGGGAGGTTCTGCTCTCCCAGCTCCTTCTGTCTGCGCAGGGCGCGCAGCAGACGGGATTTTCCGCGGATCTGGCTGTCCGGAATGTTCTCGACATACAGCACCGGATCGGTGATGATGCCGCGCTCCAGCAGATTGTCGTTGGTCGTGGTCTGCATGGTCTCCGCCCAGTACGCCGCCGAGCCGACCTCGACATTGAGCTCCAGCGCGATGTCGTCCAGCGTGCCGAAATCAAAGCGGATGTCGTGCTCCGCGCCGTCGTCGTCCGTGATGCGGACGATGCGCGATCCGTAGTGCACCCGCATCAGATCGACACAGCTGCGCACGGTGTCCTCCACAAAGCGGAAAAACTCCATCTTGACCAGTTCGAGCGGCGCGATCGTCGCCTGCTGTACCGTGACAATCGCCGATGTGTTGTCCGGCTTGACGTTGCCGAGCGCCGCATCCGATGCGCCCATCAGCTCCATCGTGTCCTCAATCATCTGCTGGATGAGCGCCATGACCTGTGCCGAGACATCCGGCGCCTGAAACGCCGTGATAATCGCCTCGGACGGATTGCCGCGCATGCCGATCGCCTTTCCCACATCCGACGTGTATCCGTTGGGGAAACGGGTCATGTCGTAGATGATCTTGGGGAACGCCACGTGCTTAATGCACTGGACGTACATCGAGTACAGCTTGTTGATCGCGATCTGATTGGGAATCGCCTCGGTGAGCGGCGAGGAACCGTGATAGCAGTTCTTGACGCGCTCCCACGACATGTAGGACACCGGATACCGGCGGTACGGCATCACAATCTCGGGCATGATGACCTGCGTCTGCGTGGTCTTGAGAAACGCAATGCCGTCCTCGACGCGCTCCATGCGGAGCAGGACGGTCACCATGTTGTCGTCCTCGGTCTGAATCTCTGTAAACCGCGGCTCCTCGCCGCTGTCCGGTCCGATGCTCTCGGCATCCTGTTCGGACATACCGCGCCGGACCGCCTCCCGTCTGACCTCCCCGACCGGACGGCGCATCGAGAGAATCAGGTACGGCTGCCGCTGGACATCGTCCACGGCCGGATTGCCGAAGAAAATATCCGTGCTCTCGATCAGATCCACACAGATATCGCCCTGCACGCGCTGACCGCTCTCGCGATCGGGATCAAACCGCAGGTAAAAGCAGCTGTCGCCGTCCACACACGCGTTGCGCAGCATGTAGCGGTTTTTGGACTTCATGCCGGTCCGCTCAATCACGCTCGCGAGCGCCCGGTCGAGCGCCATCTGCGTCCTCTCGTTTTCATCCCCGCGGAACGGCTGTGCCGTCACGGCGATGTCGTCCGAGACAATCATCGAGATAAACAGATTGACCACGCGCCGAAGGACGTTGAAGATCAGCGGATCCAGACTGGATACGTTCAGTCCCTCCCACTGTCTGCCGAGAAAGAAATTCTCATTCGTCCGCACCTGATCGTACAGACCGATGCGGTTGTTGTAATCCACCCCGCGCCGGTATTCCTTCCATACCGACTCGGCGGTCGGCTCATTCCGTTTCATCCGTCTTCTCCCTTCCCGGGATGGTGTACGCGAGCATCGCCGCAATGTCGCGGCTCAGCGCATCGTCTCCGCTCATCCCGTCCGCCTTGTCCGTGCCTGTCTTTCTGCGCCGGTGCGACATCCGCAGACCGTTCGCCGCGAGGACGCCGCACCAGAAGCACAGCACACTGCACAGACAGCAAAGTACATATTCCATCTACTCGTCTCCTTTCTGCACGCCGTAGGATAGAAACGCATCCATCTCCTCCTCGAGCGCACCGCCCCGCACCGCGCAACCTCCCGCCCGGATTGTCGCCGTAAAGTACCGCAGGGCATCCGGCGCGTGCGTCAGCTCATGCGGCTGCACCGCCGTGTCGTTCGGCCGGTTGGGGTCGTACTGCAGCGCCGGCAGGGTCCGGATTAAATTGCGGCACTGCGGACTGATGTGCAGCTTCGCCGTCAGCTCCCCCTGCTCTCCGCGGTACGGATGGAGGTATTCCTTGAGCGCGTACCAGCCCTGAATGCGGTCGCCCGCCGCCTTGTCGAAGTACAGTCCGTGCTCGGCGAAAATCTCCACCGCCGACCGTCCGGTCTCCTGCCGTCTGGCAAACAGGTCGGGAGGTGCCAGCCGCTGGTCAATCCGCTCTCCCGGCAGCTCCGCCGCCAGAATCCGCTGCGCCGCCTCCGAGATCACGAGTCCGGACTGATACACCTCGCGGTACACCCAAGCCGTTCCCGCCCCGTCCAGCGCAATCCACAGCGCCGCGAGCATGTCGAGTCCGTAGTCAATCGCGAGATACCGGCGCCAGTCCGGCGGAATCTCCGGCATCTCCCGCACGTGGATGTCACGCGAAAACTCCGGAAAGTACTGCCCCTCAAACAGATCCCACTCGCCGTTCAGCAGCGCCCGGCGGCTCTGTTCATCCAGCATATTCAGCCGGGTGATATAATCCGGATCGCGCTCCATTAAAAAGGTATTGTCGGCCACCCGCGCCGGCAGAAACAGCCGTCCGCCGGATTCCTCCCCCGGGATCAACCGGTCGATGTACCGTTCCTTGACCCAGTGGTGTCCGACACCGCCCGGGTTGGTGGAGGATTTGACCTGTTTGGGGTAGCCGTTGACCCCGCGGATACGCGACAGCAGGTAGGTGAACTGGAACTCGGTGAAGTGGGTCAGCTCGTCAAAACGAATGACATCGTACTCCGCCGATTGGTATTTGGTGACGTCGTTTTCACTGTCGCAGAATCCGAATTCGATGATGGATTGATTGGAAAATACCCACCGGTGTGTGCTCTCCTTGTATACCGCACATTCCGACGGATACAGATCGAGCGACACCTGAATGAGCGACCGCCGCAGCTCGGGAAACGTCCGGCGGAGCATCAGCTGTCGAGAGCGCGGATAGGTGAGCGCAAACACCAGCGCGTCAATCAGCTGGGCGTAGCTCTTGCCGCCGCCCGCCGCCCCGCCGAACAGCGTCTCAAACGCCGTGGAGCGGATGAACTGCATCTGTTTTCCGGTGACAGACAGCTCCATCATTCCACGACCTTGAGCACCAGCTCAAATCTGGATGCGTCCGCCTGCTCCGGCTCGGGCACCTGTCCCTTTCCGACCGCGCGCTCGAGAATCTCCTTGGCGACGCTGACCTTGGTCGTTCCGGTCAGGGAATCGTCCGACAGCATCGCACACAGCGTCTGCGCCGCCTCCGGCGAGTGCTCCAGCAGAATCGTCCGGACCTCCTCCGTCCTGCCGGTCTTCTTTCGTTTTGCCATTGGCATTCCTCCTTGTCCCATACAGCTTACGAATAGTCAGAATACAGCAGTCTCCCGCCTTGTCCAGTGCAAGTTGTCCACCGTCTGTGGATAATCCTTGTCATCCGCCCGCCCGCTGTGATATAGTAAAGACAGAGAATCCGACAAAAAGGAGGGCTGAGAATGCGCTGTCCCTACTGTCACGTCCACTATCTGGACGAGGAAAAAGTCTGTCCGATGTGCGGCAGACGCGCCGTGCGGACGGGAGCCGGAACAACATCCGGCGGAACAAAACCCAAGCCGGAAAAGCGCGGAAAACCCTTAAAACCGGCATCGTCTGTCAAGCGGAAACCTGCCGTGAAACAGCCGCCGCGCCCCGCGCCCGTCAATCTGTCCGGCTCGGGATGGGATACTCCGTCGGAGCACTCCTCCAGGAAAAAGCGCGGCTGTCTGTTCCCGTTTCTCATCCTGCTCGTCCTGTTTGCCGTCATCACCATGATCGCCAACGCGAGCTTCACCGGTCTCACGCAGAGCGGCTTCTCCGTCTCCGACCTGATCGATTCGCTGGACGATTCGTCCGATGACCAACT
>JALFIV010000045.1 GCA_022775385.1 Clostridiales bacterium | reverse complement strand
ACACACCTGCTCTTTTTCCGGATACCGTCCGGAAAAGATGCCGCCGGATGTGCATCCCGGAACTCCCGCCTTTGAGCGGATGATTCAGGATCTCCGCCGCGAATGCCTGCGCGCCGTTGAGGACGGCTACACCGTGTTTCTTTCCGGCATGAGCCGTGGCTTCGATCTTTGGGCCGCCGCCGTGGTACTGGAGCTTCAGGAGGGCGGACTCCCCATCGAGCTGTGGGCCGCCATCGCCTTTCACGGGATGGAGCAGTACTGGGAGCCGGTGTGGCAGGAGGCCTACCGCCGCGCCCTGTACGGCGCCCGGCACACATTCTGCTGTTTTGACCGGTATCAGCCAGACTGCTACACTGTCCGAGACCGGCTTCTGGTCGACCGCGCCTCCCGTGTGATCTGTTACTACGACGGTACACCCGGCGGAACGGAATATACCGTCAATTACGCTGCCCGATTGGGACTGGATATCCGCAATCTCGCCGGAGATGTCGAATATGCCTGCCGGATTCCCGGATTTTTCGATTAACTGCCAGCAAAAAAACGCCCGGACAATTTGTCCGAGCGTTTTATGATTGCCGCTTCAATCAGGAAAGCAGTGCGAAAACCGCCAGTACGATGATACCCAGAACAATCCGGTACCAGCCGAACAGCTTGAAGTCGTGTCTGCGGATGTAGCTCATCAGGAACTTGATCGCCAGCATGGACACCGCAAAAGCAACCACCATACCGACCAGAAGAACGATGATCTCCTGCATGCTGAACGCAAAACCATACTTGATAATCTCCAGCAGGCTTGCACCGAACATGACCGGAATCGCCATAAAGAAGGAAAACTCTGCGGCGACAGCACGGGAGCATCCAAAGAATACCGCACCCAGAATCGTGGCACCCGAGCGGGAGGTTCCCGGAATCAGCGCGAGCATCTGGCAGACGCCGATCAGCAGCGCCGTCTGAAACTTCATATCTCCCAAATTGCGGATTTTCGGTACCCGGTGCGAATTCTCCAGAATGATAAACAGAACGCCGTACAGAATCAGCATGATCGCAATGGTCACCGGACCGTACAGCAGGTCATGGATCACATCGTTAAAGACCAGCCCGACAACCGCGGCCGGCACGCTTGCGATCAGAACCTTGATCCAAAGCGTCCAGGTCTCTTTTTTCTGTACTTCGGATTTCTTTCCGGAAAACGGATTGAGCTTATCAAAATATAAGAACAGGACCGCAAGAATGGAGCCGAACTGAATGACTGTGAAGAACATATCGGAAAAGTCCTTCGATCCGGAAAGCTTCATGAATTCGTTGAACAGAAGCAGATGACCGGTGGATGAAATCGGAAGCCATTCTGTGATGCCCTGAACAATGCCAAAAACAATTGATTTCAGCAGTTCGATAATCATACACAATCTCCTTTCAAAAATATCGTTACCAGTATACCGCATTTGGAACATAAAGTAAAGTTTTTTCCGACCATTGCGCGTTTTCACGCTTTATGGCATAATAAATTCCAGTACTTGAGCAAAAGGAGCCTCGGCGATGGATCTTCGGTATCAAATCTTAAACGAGACATTCGGATATGACAGCTTCCGTCCCGGACAGCTCCCGCTCATCAATGCGATTCTATCCGGACGGGATGCCTTCGGCGTTCTTCCCACCGGCGCGGGAAAGTCTCTGTGCTACCAGCTTCCCGCCCTGCTTCTCCCCGGCATCACGCTCGTCCTGTCTCCACTGATTTCTCTCATGGACGATCAGGTCTCCGCTCTCCGCCGCATCGGGATTCCCGCCTGCTGTATCCACAGTGCGATGTCCATGCAGGACTACCGTACCGCGGTGCGTCTGCTGCGTGAAGGACGATGCAAGCTGGTCTATGTCTCCCCGGAGCGTCTCCAGCGTCCGGATTTTCTCTCCCTCCTGCACTCCCTCCCGCTCTCGCTTGTCGTCGTGGACGAGGCGCACTGTATCTCGCAGTGGGGACATGATTTCCGCCCGAGCTACCGCCGCATTCCGGAGGTGCTCGCCTCGCTCGCTGTCCGTCCGGTCATCGCCGCGTTTACCGCGACGGCGACACCGCGCGTCCGGCAGGATATCACGGACTGTCTGCATCTGCGCAATCCCGAGCGCATCACCACCAGTTTTGACCGTCCCAACCTGTTTTTCGATGTCCGGCGGACTGAAAACAAGGACACCGACCTGCTCCGTTTTCTGAAGCGGCAGGAAACTTTTCCGGGAATCCTCTACTGTTCGACCCGCAAGGCAGCGGAGCACACCGCCGCGCTTTTACAAGAAAACAACATCTCCGCGCTGCCGTATCACGCCGGTATGGATGCCGATGCGCGCGCCGCAAATCAGGAGGCGTTTCTGCGCGACCGGATCTCCGTTCTGTGCGCGACCAATGCGTTCGGCATGGGCATCAACAAGCCGAACGTGCGCTTTGTCGTCCATTATCAGATTCCGTCCAGTCCGGAAAACTATTATCAGGAGGCCGGACGGGCGGGACGGGACGGCAGTCCGGCCATCTGTCTCCTGCTGTACAGCGAACAGGACGCCGCCCTTCAGCGGTATCTGATCGAAAAAGAGCCGGAAAATCCCGCTCTTTCCGACGAGGAAGTCCGGCAGCTCCAGCGTGAAAACTTCCGCCGTCTCCAATGTATGCAGCGGTACGCCTGCTCAGACGGCTGTCTGCGCGAGGAAATCCTCCGCTATTTCGGCGAGCAGGCATCGGATTTCTGCGGCACATGCTGCAACTGCGATGCCGCCGGAGAAATGCGCGATGTGACGGTGGATGCCCAGAAACTGCTCTCGTGTGTCTACCGCGTCAAAGAGCGCGCAGATCTCGACACCTTGATTGATATCCTCCGCGGTGTCCCCACCCCGCTCATCCGGCAGAATCAGTGGGACACAGTCTCCACCTTCGGCATCCTGCCCGATAACGACCCGAAACAGCTTGCGGCACTCGCGGCACATCTGATTCACCGGCAGTATCTGATCACGGATGAAACCGACCGGTCACTCCACCTGTGCGCCCGTGCCAAGCAGGTGCTGTTTCACGGTGAGACGGTCTCCATGATGGTGAGAACCCGCACCACACGGCAGATGCGCGATCTGCGCGCCGCGCGGCACTCTGCAAAACCCAAATTATTCGCCGCACTATCCGACCTGCGCCGCCGTCTTGCAGACCGTCAGGGTGTGCCTCCGTCCATGGTCATGAGCGACCGCGTGCTCGAAAAGCTGTGTGAGACTCCGCCGCAGACCGAGCAGGAGCTGAATACCGCTCTCGGCAGTGAGTCCGGAACCCTCTCCCGCTTCTCGGAAAAAATCCTCTCCGTCATCGCAAATCATCAATAGGCAGTTACAATCTCTGCCTGTTTGTGGTATACTAGGGACAATACTATTGAGGAGGGCGATCCGAATGAAAGGACTCAGCATTTCTACCATCGCCATCGGCGGTGTGACCATTCTTCTCGGCGCGGCGGCGCTGACCATTGGCGTCATCTCGCTGGTTAAGCAGTAACAGGGTGAATCCTCCGGCATGGTTCTGTGCCGGAGGATTATTTTTTTGAAAAAAAGACAGCAGACATCATATGGTGTCTGCCGTCTTTATTTTCTGTTTTCCGGAAACCGGCGGTTACTTCGCCGCGTCCGGCTTAAAGCTGTCCTTGAGCGAGACGATACGGTTGAAGCGCAGGCGTCCGTCCTCGGTTCCCTTGCTGTCGCTGATGTAGTAGCCCATGCGGACAAACTGCATCTGCTTGCCTGCCGGAACGTCCGCAATCGACGGCTCCAGCTTGCATCCGGTCAGCTTCTTGAGCGAGTCCGGATTGATGAAGTCCAGATAGGTCTTGCCCTCCGGGATGTCGCTCGTGTTCTCCAGCGTGAACAGATTGTCATACAGATACAGATCGGCATCCAGCGCATACTTTGCGGATACCCAGTGGATGTTTCCGCGAACCTTGCGTCCGTCCGCCGGATTGCCGTTTCCGGTCTCAAGATCTGCCGTACAGCGAACCTCGACGATATTGCCGTTCTCGTCCTGAATGACCTCATTGCACTTGACGATGTAGGCGCCCATCAGGCGAACCTCGCCGTCCGGCTTGAGGCGGCGGAACTTCGGAGGCGGAACAACGGCAAAGTCGCTCTGCTCGATCCAAAGCTCACGGGTAAACGGCACCTTGCGGGTACCTGCCGTCTCGTCCTTCGGATTGTTTGCAATTTCGAAGTACTCGGTCTTGTCCTCCGGATAGTTGGTGATCACGAGCTTGATCGGCTCGGTGACCGCCATGCGGCGCAGGGCGGTATTGTTGAGTTCATCGCGGATGCAGTACTCGAGCAGCTTGATGTCGACCAGCGAATCCGTCTTTGCGATGCCGGCGCGGGAGACAAACTCCAGAATCGAGCTCGGCGTATAGCCGCGGCGGCGCAGACCGCACAGCGTCGGCATACGCGGATCGTCCCATCCCTCGACCTTTCCGGTCTCGACCAGCTCGCGCAGATAGCGCTTGGACATAACCGTATGGGTGACGTTCAGACGGGCAAACTCTCTCTGCTTCGGATGTGCCGGCAGGCACGGCGCGCAGTTGTCAACCACCCACTCGTACAGCGGACGATGGTTCTCAAACTCAATCGAGCACATGGAATGCGTAATGCCCTCCATCGCGTCCTGAATCGGATGAGCAAAGTCGTACAGCGGATAGATGCACCACTTGTTGCCGATGCGGTGATGATTTGCATGGACAATGCGGTAGATCGCCGGATCGCGCATGTTCATGTTCGGAGACGCCATGTCGATCTTGGCGCGCAGCACCTTGCTGCCGTCCGCATACTTGTCGTTCTTCATGTCCTCGAACAGCTGCAGGTTTTCCTCGACCGAACGGTCGCGGTATGGACTGTTCTTGCCCGGCTCGGTCAGCGTGCCGCGGTACTCGCGCATCTGCTCCTGCGACAGATCGCAGACATATGCCTTGCCCTCCTTGATCAGGTGAACCGCGCACTCATAGCATTTATCAAAATAGTCCGAACCGTAAAAGATACCGCCGGACGGCTGAGAACCGGTCAGCCATGCGATATCCTGACGGATGGACTGGACATACTCGTCGTCCTCACGGACCGGATTGGTGTCGTCAAAACGCAGGTTGAACAGACCGTCGTACTTCTGCGCAATCATCCAGTTGATATAAATCGCCTTTGCCGATCCGATGTGGAGATATCCGTTCGGCTCCGGCGGAAACCGCGTGTGAATGCGTTCAGTCAGACCTTCTTTGATATCCTCATCAATGATCTCTGTTAAAAAATTCGATGCGAATTCCATTTTGGTAATTCCCCTTCTTTTGTTATAATCTGCCGAGCAGCAGGAGCAATGCAGCCCCCACCGCCCGGAAAAGCTTCAAGCGGCGGCAGACTCCATTGTCAGCCTGATATCAATATCGCAGTATTTGGATTACAGCGCCTGTGCACAGCGTGCGAGACGCTCGCGCACCTTATCTGCGCCGAGCAGCTGCATGACGGAATACAGATCCGGTGCATTTGTGCGTCCGCATACCGCGACGCGCAGAACCATGGAGATATCTCCGACCGGTCCCTTGTAGTCGTCCGGATTCTTCTTATACAGCTTGGTCTCCGGCGCATAGCCGTGCTGAGAGGCCAGCTCCTTGACCTTGTCAAACCAGACGGTCATCTCGTCTGCCGGATCAAAGATATCCGCGTACTCGGTCAGAATCGCCTTGGCGTCCTCCGTGCTGACGCGCTCCGGCATACCGGAGTAATCCGGCCGGAACAGCTCGTCGAACATAAAGTCCATGTACTGCTTGACCGTGCTCCAGATCTCGATATCCTTGCGCGGCTTCTTTCCGCCGCGTCCGATGGACAGGAATTCCTTTGTCATCTCCGGATCGCGGGTAAACAGCGCCGCAAACGCCGGATCGTACTGAGCAGCCCAGTCGGAGACGTAGTCGTAGACCTCGTCCGCACTCATGCGCGAGATAACCTGCTTGCACACGTCGCTGAGCTTCTCCATATCGAACAGCGAACCGGAGACGCTCATTTTCTTCGGGCTGAACGGGAAATCGTTGATGGACTTGTCCGGATTCGCGCGGCGCCACTCCTCAAAGTTGGAGTTGAGCAGGGTCATGATATACTCGATGACAGCCGGTACCGGAATGCCCATCTCGTAGTAGTACGACAGCGCCAGCTCCGG
>JALFIV010000037.1 GCA_022775385.1 Clostridiales bacterium | reverse complement strand
CGCGGTGTTGGAGAACATATTCGCCAGTACAAACAGCGCACTGTCGGTGGACAGATTCAGATATCCGCTGTTGATCATGAAGTTCAGCGACTCCATGATGCCCATCAGGAAACCGGAGGCGACAATCGCCGGGATGATCGGAACAAAGATGTCGCCGAGCGTCTTGATAAACCGCTGGAACGGATTTCCCTTCTGCGCCGCGGCCGCCTTGACCTCGTCCTTGCTCATCGCCTGAATGCCCGCCTGCTTGATAAACTCCTCGTATACCTTGTTGACCACGCCCGTGCCGAAGATAATCTGCAGCTGACCGGATGCCTCAAACACGCCCTTCGCGCCGTCGACATTCTCCAGCTCCGCCTTGCTTACCTTGCTGTTGTCCGCGATGACCAGACGCAGTCTCGTCGCACAGTGCGCCGCGGATACAATGTTTTCTTTTCCGCCGATGTATTTGATGACTTCGGCGGCGGATGCTTTGTAATCCATCACTTTTCCCTCCATAACAGACTTTTGTGTGAAACATATGCTGAAATTATTTCACCTTGTTATTTGAAACGTTTCAGCTTATGTTACAGATTATATACTGACTTCCCCGGTTTTTCAATCCACACTTTCCCCAATAAATCAGTCGTTTTTTTGTGTATAACGCACATTACTACTCAAAATCAACATCATTTGTCCCTCATTGTATCCGATTTTTACTATGAAAAGTGTTTCATCTCATGATTCACATCAATTTCACCATCCTCTCCTTTCCCATTCTTGAGTTCTATTGATGATATTCTGGCGTTTTTCTGTGGTTTCTTGCTTTTTTTCTAACTTTTTACACTCTTTGCACCCGATCTTCTTGACGAATGCATATTCCACTGCTACAATATAGTTGTTATATTTTTGTCAATTATACAATCACACGGCCGGTGCATATCCCGGCTCGAATGGAGGTTTCTTTTAAGATGGATTATCAGGCATTATATCAGAGCAAACTGACCACCGCCGAGAACGCGGTCAAGGGCATCAAGAGCGGCGACTGGGTCGACTACGGCTGGAGCACCTGTACGCCGGTCGCACTGGATAAAGCGCTCGCTGCACGCGCAGACGAGCTGACCGACGTCAAAATCCGCGGCGGCATCCTGATGTGGGTTCCGGAAATCGCCAAGGTGGACAACGCACCGGAGCATTTCTCCTGGAACTCCTGGCACATGAGCGGCATTGAGCGAAAAATGATCGCACAGGGAATGGCATATTATGCACCGATCCGCTATTCCGAGTTGCCGCGCTACTACCGTGAACACATCATCCCGGACGAGTACGCGCTGATTCAGGTTGCACCGATGGACGAGCACGGCTATTTCAGCTTCGGTCCGAACGCATCCCACCTCAAGGCGATCTGCGAGACCAGCAAGCACGTCGTCGTTGAGGTCAACAAGAATATGCCGCGCTGTCTCGGCGGCTTTGAGGACTCGGTTCACATCACCGAGGTCGACATGATCGTCGAGGGCGACAACCCGCCGCTCGGTCAGATGGGTGCTGCCGCTCCGACCGAGGTTGACAACGCCGTTGCAAAGCTGATCGTTGAGGAGATCCCGAACGGTGCCTGCCTCCAGCTGGGCATCGGCGGTATGCCGAACGCAGTCGGCTCCCTGATCGCACAGTCCGACCTGACCGATCTGGGCGTACACACTGAGATGTATGTCGATGCCTTCGTCGACATCGCCCGTGCAGGCAAGCTGTCCTGCGCCAAGAAGACCATCGACAAGGGTCGTCAGGTATTCGCATTCGGCGCCGGCACGCAGAAGCTGTATGACTACATCAACGACAATCCGGCTGTCATGAGCGCACCGGTCAGCTACACGAACGACGCGCGCGTCATCGCACAGATCGACAACTTTATCTCGATCAACAACGCCGTCGACATCGACCTGTACGGTCAGGTCAATGCGGAATCCGCAGGCATCAAGCACATCAGCGGCGCAGGCGGACAGCTCGACTTCGTTCTGGGCGCCTACCTGTCCAACGGCGGCAAGAGCTTTATCTGCCTGTCCTCCACCTTCACCACCAAGAGCGGCGAGATGAAGAGCAGAATCCGTCCGACGCTCGCCGAGGGTTCGGTTGTCACCGACGCCCGCACCAACACGCACTTCGTCGTCACCGAGTACGGCAAGGTCTGCCTCAAGGGTCTGTCCGCTTGGGAGCGCGCCGAGGCGCTCATCTCGATCGCCCATCCGGATTTCCGCGACCAGCTGATCGCCGATGCCGAAAAAATGAAGATCTGGAAGCGCAGCAACAAGCGCTGAGAAACAAAGCCAAAGACAACAGCAGCGGGAGCGATGGGCTCCCGCTGTGTTTTTCTGTTCGGCAGAATCAAGCAGACACGGCAAAAGCCGCCCTGCCAGAGCAAAGCGGCTTTCACTTAAAGTACCGTTGTGTGCAATCCTAGTGCAGCTGTTCTCTTTTTCCGATCTGAATACCGGAAGCAGAGATACCGTCACCCTCCAGCAGAACGATCCGTCAACTCCGTCCTCCTGCAGGAATAACACCCCTCCGGCTTTCCCCTTACCAAAGAGATGTCATATCGAATACTTTATGGAATTATCATACTACATTTGTAAAGATAAGTCAATCAGAATTCACAGTTTGAAAATGACTTTTTATTTTTTACAAATTTCTATTGTATTTCCTATCATTTTCGTGTACAATGTATATAGGGATTTTTCGATATTAGTGTGTTCTTTCATATATCATCACAAAGGAGTAGGTGAACATGGCTTTTGCAGATCGGCTTCGCGCCATTCGCCTAGACCGAGGGTTCAAGCAAAAGGATGTTGCTGCCGCCATCGGTATCAGCGAACCTAACTACAGCATGTATGAACACGGCACCCGTGAACCCGGCATCTCCAAATTGACAAAACTCGCCAATGTATTGAATGTATCCACAGATTATCTCCTTGGCATCGCACCGAATGACGTTCAATCCTCTCAATATGTTGCAATTTTGTCCCGCTTTACCGAAGATGAGCTGAAATTGTTCAGCATTCTCTTCGGCGAATCCTTTTTCATCCCCCGTCCTCTGCTGCTTCAGATCATGCTTCTCTATGTCAATCAGGAAAAAGAAGTTCGTGTTCAGGCAGTGGAACAGCTGCTGGAGATCAACCAGACCCGAGATTCGTTCACACCATCTCTTCTCCCGCAGCCCAATCTGGAACAGCTCCGCAGTGCGCTTGCATTCTACCATTCGTATCAGCACACACTGAGTGATTCACTGATCCAGGAATAATCATACACCCCCGTAAAAAAAGAACTCTGTATCCGCAAATACAGAGTTCTTTTCATTTTGTTATTTTTTTCGGCAGCTGAGCCGATGATTCTGTTTACTTGACGCAGATGGTCTCAACCTCGAGCTTTGCGCCCTTCGGCAGACCCGCTACCGCAAAGCAGGAGCGCGCCGGAGCCGCCTCCGGGAAATATCTGCCGTAAATCTCGTTGAATGCAGCGAAATCGTTCAGATCCGCCAGAAAGCAGGTGGTCTTGACTACATGGGAGAAGTCCAGTCCAGCCTCCTCGAGGACAGCCGCAATGTTCTTCATGACCTGCTCCGCCTGACCTTCGATGGTGTCCGCGGTGATCTCGCCGACAGCCGGATCAATCGGAATCTGACCGGAGATGAACAAAAACTGTTCGGTCTCAATCGCCTGCGAATACGGACCGATTGCCGCCGGTGCGTTCGGGGTGGAAATTACCTTTTTCATTGTCGCTCTCTCCTTTTCTGTCTTACTTGCGTCCCTTGATTTTCTTCATGCGCTCGGTGTTGGACAGGATCGCCTTGCGCATACGGATGCTCTTCGGCGTGATCTCGATCATCTCGTCCTCGCTGATGAACTCCATTGCCTCTTCAATCGACATGATGTGCGGTGGAACCAGACGGAGTGCGTCGTCCGAACCCGAGGCACGGGTGTTGGTCAGCTGCTTCTTTTTGCAGACGTTGACCGCCATGTCTTCATTTTTCGGGGACTCGCCGATGATCATGCCCTCATAGACCTCGGTGCCTGCACCGATGAACAGCGTGCCGCGCTCCTGCGCGTTGAACAGACCGTAGGTGACTGCAGTGCCGGTCTCGAATGCAATCAAAGAACCAGTGGAGCGCTTGCTGATCTCGCCCTTGTACGGCTGATAGTCATAGAATACCGAGCTCATGACGCCCTCGCCGCGGGTATCGGTCAGGAATTCGGTCTTGTAGCCGAACAGACCGCGTGCCGGAATCAGGAACTCGACGCGCATGCGGTCGCCCTGCGGCGCCATGTGCTGCAGCTCGCCGTGGCGTGCGCCCATCTTCTCCATCACCGAACCGAGGCACTCGGACGGAACGTCGGCAACCATGCGCTCAATCGGCTCATAGGTCTTGCCGTCGATCTGCTTGAACAGTGCGCGCGGTGCACCGACCTGAAACTCATAGCCCTCGCGGCGGAGGGTCTCAATCAGGATGGACAGATGCATCTCACCGCGTCCTGCGACACGGAAGGTGTCGGTCGTCTCGGTCTCATGCACGCGCAGGGAGACATCCTTGAGCAGTTCGCGGTGCAGACGCTCGCGGAGCTGACGGGAGGTGACATATTTGCCCTCGCGTCCGGCAAACGGCGAGTCGTTGACCGAGAAGTACATCTCAACGGTCGGCTCGGAGATCTTGACAAACGGCAGCGGCTCGACCTGCGCCGGAGAGCACAGCGTGTCGCCGATGGTGACGTTCTCAATACCGGAGACACAGACGATATCGCCTGCGGCAATCTCCTCAACCGGCGTGTGACCCAGGCTGTCAATCGTATACATGGAGACCGCTTTTGCCTTGTACGGCTGATTGTGGCGGTTGTAGTTGCAGACCATCAGATCCTGACCGACATGCATGCGTCCGCGCTCGACACGGCCGATGGCGATGCGTCCGACATAGTCGCTGTAATCAATCGAGGAAACCAGCATCTGCAGTTCGCCGTCCGGATTGACATGCGGCGCCGGAATGTGGGACAGAATGGTTTCAAACAGCGGGGTCAGATCCTTGCCCTCCTGATTCGGAGAGGTGGATGCCGTGCCGTCGCGGCCGGAGCAGTACAGAATCGGGCTGTCCAGCTGTTCATCCGTCGCATCCAGCGTCAGCAGCAGCTCGAGAACCTCGTCGCCGACGTCGCCCAGACGGGCATCCGGACGGTCAATCTTGTTGACCACGATGATGATCTTGTGACCGAACTCCAGCGCCTTCTGCAGAACAAAGCGGGTCTGCGGCATCGGACCTTCAAATGCATCGACCAGCAGAATAACGCCGTCTACCATCTTCAGGATACGCTCGACCTCACCGGAGAAGTCCGCGTGGCCCGGAGTGTCGACGATGTTGATCTTGGTGTCTTTATAATGAACCGAGGTGTTCTTGGCCAGAATGGTAATGCCGCGCTCACGCTCCAGATCATTGCTGTCCATGACGCGGTCCTCTACAACCTGATTGGAGCGGAATGCGCCGCCCTGCTTGAGCATCTGATCGACCAGCGTGGTCTTGCCGTGGTCGACATGCGCGATAATCGCAATATTTCTTAAATCTTCTCGAACCATATTGTCCTCCATGACGGAATGATTTTCTTATCTGTTTCTTTATTAGTATACGCCTTGTCCTGCCGGTTTTCTATTTCCGTAATCATCAAAATTACTGTCAAATCCACCAAATTTTTCGGGCGTTTTTTCGTTTTCGGCCGCATTTCCGGAACATTTTTGCAGTTCCCTAAAAAAACATGATTTTTCTCAAAATAATTTAAAGTTTTCTCTTGACTTTTTCCCTATAACGAGTATAATAGTTATTGTCGTCAAACGAAAGACACAAAAACAACAAAATATTGCCGAATTGTGTAAGGGTAGCACGACAGACTCTGACTCTGTTTGTGAGGGTTCGAATCCTTCTTCGGCAACCATCTTTAAACCGCTGAAATCATTGATTTCGGCGGTTTTTTTCTGTCATTTTGGCTCAAAAAAAACGGAGAGGTTCCCCTCTCCGTTTTTTCATACCGGCTTTAATTCTGCATCCGGATCTGCTCGCCGCAGATCAGCGGATAGCATACCGGCTCCGAGCCGTCCAAATC
>JALFIV010000036.1 GCA_022775385.1 Clostridiales bacterium | reverse complement strand
ATTTCTGGCCATTATTTTCCACCTCATCTTCCCGATGTTCCTGCAACCATAAGCGGATTAAAGCAGAAACAGTAATATCTTTATCGAGCGCAATCTGCTTTAAAGCCTTACGTTCTTCTCTTGTCATTGTAATCGTAAGATTTACCATATTTCTTTCAGCCATAATCTTATACCTCACAACACATCTACTTGTGTACCTGTGTAATAGTGTAGCGCAAATAGCTCTAAAAATCAATTCGGTCATTACAGAGCAAGATTCTGCCATGGGTCCAAATTTCGCCTATTACTCATTTTGCCCTCATGGAATCTTGTTGGGGAGTGCCTTCCCCAAACCCTGCTATTATGAAAACCGGGAAGTAACACGACCTAAATCATGTTGCTTCCCGGTTTTGTTATACTGTTTTATTGGACCGCTCTCTGATGCAGGTCTTTTTGTTTTCCATCAATGCAGATAGTGCATCCATCGCCAGTGTTTGCGGTCCTCCATGCGAAGCACAAAATGGGCAAAGCTGAACGAGATCAGCAGAATCAGCAGATACCGGGTCAGCGTGTCGATGTGAAGTCCCAAATACTTGTCCATCATCTGGAAGGCATACAGCACACTGAAATGTGCAAAGAACACGATGACGCCGCTTGCACGGATCTCTTTGACATGCTTCAGGTGAATACTGGAACTCAGCGCAAACGTCAGCAGACAGTACACGTTCGGAATGAGCATAAAACAGCAGTCGGTGGAATTCACCCAGCCCATGCGCTGTGCGACTGTGTATTCCAGCATGACTCCCGCCATGGTAATCGCACTGAGCAGGAAATACTTTTTCGGATCCTTTGCGGATGCCTCCATCTCATGCTCGGCAAAATACTTGCCGATGGCAAAGTACAGCAGACCGGTGATGATGCTGGTATACGGATGGGCGAAATAGAACAGCAGCGTCTCATACTGCTCCCCCAGACCGATCCGGTAAATCAGATTGCCGTACGTACTGCACAGCACGCAGAACACATAAGACGCACTGCAGATCCACATAATGTGCTTGGTTTTGAGTTTTTTGCTCAGATAGAAGATGACCAGTGCACAGAACATGGATCCGGACAAAAACCACGAGCCGCGGAAGCTGGATGCAAACAGGAATCCGCGGACGGTTCTCCAGATCGCGACCGGAAGCTCATGCTGTGTAAACAGCACCCAGTATTTCCGGGCAAAGGTGACCGGAAACGCGATCAAAAACCAGATTCCATACAGAATTCCCATCCGGCGCTCATAGTGCCAGAGCTTCTTTTCATCCACGCCGCCGCGGAAGAAAAAGAATGCCGAGCTTGCAAAATAAAACGGAACGGCGAATCGGGAAAAGCACTCGAACAGGGTGAAATTCGCCGATTCACTCAGCGAGTCCAGCGGAGCGGTATGAATGCCGACGACAAACAGTGCCGCAATCAGCTTGCAGGCGTCGATGGCATCAATCCGCTTTCTCAGCGGCTTCTGTTGTGATTCACTATTATCCATGAAAAATCCTGACTTTCCCTTCGATGATCCTATCGGTTTCAATGGTTTGACGTGAAAACTGGCATTGCCCAAGCGGGCAACGCCAGTTTGTTTCTTTTGATAATGATATCGCTCTTATTCGAACTCAATCGGGTCAATGTGCCAGATTTCGTTCGCGTAATCGCGGATGGTTCTGTCGGACGAGAACTTGCCGGAATTACAGATGTTGATCCAGCACTTCTTTGCAAATGCATACTTATCCTCGCTGTAATCGCGGTTGCAGCGCAGCTTTGCATCGACATAGCTCTTGAAGTCATACATCAGGAAGTACTGGTCCGGATGGATCTGTGCCCAGTCAACCTTGTGGATGAGGGAATCATACAGCTCGCGGAACATACCGGTTCCGTTGTCGTTCAGCATACCATTGACCAGCGCTTCGAGAACGCGCTTGATCTTCGGATCTCCGTTGTAGATATTGTACGGGATGTAGTCGTGGTGCTCCTGATAGTCGAGCTCCTCAACCGTGCCGCCGAAGCGGTAGTTGTTCTCCTCGCCGGCCTCCTCAAAGATCTCAACGTTTGCGCCGTCCAGCGTACCCAGCGTAACAGCGCCGTTCATCATGAACTTCATGTTGCCGGTACCGGATGCTTCCTTGCCTGCCATGGAGATCTGCTCGGAAACGTCAGCAGCTGCAACCAGCTTCTCTGCGTAGGATACGTTGTAGTTGGAGACGAAGATGACGCGGATCTTGTCGCGGACCTGACCGTCCTCCTCGATGACGCGGGCGATCTCGTTGATCAGCTTGATGATGCCCTTTGCGCGGCGGTAGCCCGGCGCTGCCTTTGCACCGAAGATGAAGGTGGTCGGATGGAAGTTCTGAATGGAGCCGTCCTTCAGTCCGAAGTAGATATACAGGATGGACAGCGCGTTCAGCAGCTGTCTCTTGTACTCGTGCAGACGCTTGATCTGGATATCATACATCGAGTTCTTGATCGGCGCGGTGCCGTCATGCTTGAGCATGAACATACCCAGCTGATGCTTCTTCTGATGCTTGATCTCCATGAACTCTTCCAGAACAGCCTTGTCGTCTGCATACTTCTCCAGCTCCTTGAGCTTGGACAGGTCGGTGACCCACTCGTCCGAGCCCAGCAGACGGGTCAGCAGAGCGGACAGCTCGCGGTTGTTCATCGCGATCCAACGTCTCGGAGTGACGCCGTTGGTCTTGTTCTGGAAGCGCTCCGGCCAGATCTGGTAGAAGCTGTTCAGCGTGACCTTCTTGAGGATGTCAGAGTGGATCGCAGCAACGCCGTTGACATAGCTGGAACCGTACATCGCCAGATTTGCCATGTGGATCTGGTCGTGCTTGATGATCTGAACGCTCTGGATGAAGTCCGGAGAACGATTCATGTGATACAGCTCATCAATGAACATGTTGTTGATGCGCTCGATGATGTTGTAAACATCCGGAACGACCGCCTGCATGATGTGCTTGCTCCACTTCTCCAGCGCCTCCGGAAGGACGGTGTGGTTGGTGTATGCAAAGGTCTTCTGCGCGATCTTGACTGCCTGTCTGAACTCAACACCCTCGTAGGTGGTCAGCAGGCGAACCAGCTCCGGAATCGAGATAACCGGATGGGTATCGTTCAGCTGGATGGCGTTGAAATCAGCAAAACGGCTGAAATCATTGCCGTGTACCTTCTTGTACTTGCGGATGATATCCTGCAGAGATGCCGAGCAGAAGAAGTACTGCTGCTTCAGACGCAGCTTCTTACCCTCGTCGGTGGAATCGTTCGGATACAGAACGCGGGAAATGTCCTCTGCGCGGTTCTTCTCACGGACGGAAGCATCATAGTGCTGCTCGTTAAACTCGTTGAAGTCGAACGAATCGATCGACTCTGCCTGCCACAGACGCAGGTTGCCGATGTTCTTGGTCTTGTAACCGATAATCGGAATGTCGTACGGAACGGCACGGACGGCCTGATCGCCGAACTTAACCAGAACAGAATCCGACTCGGAACGGATGCTCCACGGATCGCCGAAGCGGGTCCAGTCGTCGGCGGTCTCCTTCTGGAAACCGTCCTGAATGTACTGCTTGAACAGGCCGTAGCGGTAGCGGATGCCGTAGCCGTCGAGCGGGAGATCCTGTGTTGCCGCAGAGTCCAGGAAGCAGGCTGCCAGACGGCCAAGACCGCCGTTGCCCAGCGAAGCGTCCTCAACTTCTTCCAGCATGCTCAGGCTCAGGCCGTGCTCCTGGAACATTGCCTCAACCTCATCATAAATGCCGAGACATACCAGATTGTTGTAAATTGCACGTCCGATCAGGAATTCAGCGGACATATAGTATGCATGACGGGAAGTGTCATGGAGAGCCAGGCTCTCCTTCCAATCGTCCGCAATGCGTGCCATCAGTGCCTTCGACAGTGCATGGTGCAGATCCTGCGCATTTGCCTCGTCGAGATTCTTTCTCCGGTCACTCTTGAGGTAAAGGCAGATGCTGTCCATCAGATTATCCAAATTCAGCTGTTTCGCCATTCGAATAAATTCCACCTTTCTGTATTGGTATATGTGTGTGTCATCAACCGGTGCGCCTATGCGGGACCGCAGCATACACGGTCACAAAATGGGGAACTAACAGCGCGCCGAAGTTCAAAAACCAATGAAAAACCAGTCACATTTCCAAACTGCAACTTTCTTACATTTTCCATTTTGACGTTGTTATTATAGCAAACCGCCCTGTTCTTTTCAACATTTTTTTCGGTATCTTGCCTTTTTTCCACGCTTCGCTCATGTTACATCCCGTTCGCACCTGTTTTTTAGCACATTCACCGAAACAATGAAACGCTTTTTGTATTGTTTGCCAAAATGCTGGTTTTCTTCCCTCCCCGCTTATGATACGCTGTCCGCCACGGGTTTAAACCGTTTTTACTAACTTTTCTCTCTTTCCCACTTGACAAACATGAAAAACACAGAGTACAATAAACCCGAAATAGAAAAACCTGTGAACGAGAGAAGTACATCGGATTCGTTCCTTCTTCAGAGAGCCGCGGACGGTGAAATCGCGGCGTTGGACAGCCGGTCGAATGGACTCGCGAGGGCAGCCTGAACCTCTATCCGAGCAGTAGGCGCTGACGGTGTTCCTCCGCCGTTACCGAAGAGGCGCACATGTTTGTGTGCGGTGAGCGGTCGTTTTTTACGGCAATCTGGGTGGTACCGCAGAAGTTTCAGCTTTTGTCCCATAGTGATATGGGGGCAAAAGCTTTTTTTATTCTCTTTTTGCTGTTCCTCGTCCCCTGCCGCCGCAAGTACCCGCAAAGAAAGGATGACCACTATGTTAAAACCATCTACTTCTGAGATCGAGGCATATGCAAAGGACTATTCCATCGTCCCGCTCTGCCGCGACATCTATGCCGATGTCATCACACCGATCACCCTGCTGCGCAAAATCGCACAGGTCTCCGACCGGTATTTCCTGCTGGAGAGCATTGAGGGCGGCGAAAAATGGGGACGCTATTCCTTCCTCGGCTATGATCCCATCGTCCATATCGTCTGCCGGGATCATGTCGTCACCACCGAATATCAGGACGGCACCACCACACAGGTGCAGACCGATAATCCGTATCAGATTCTGCGCGAGCTGATGTCCCACTACAAGGCGCCGAAAATCGAGGGATTCCCTTCCTTCACCGGCGGTCTGGTCGGCTACTATGCCTACCGCATGATCGGCTATGCCGAGCCGACGCTGGAGCTGAGCGGCAGCGATGCAGACGACTTTGACCTGATGCTGTGCAGCAAGGTCATCGCCTACGATCATCTGTATCAGAAAATCTCGGTCATCGTCAATCTGGAGACCGATAATCTGCTGGAAAACTACGGTGCGGCACGCGCCGACATCGAAAAGATGGTCGCTCTGATCCGCGATCCGATGCCGCTGCCCAAGACAAAAATCACCGAAAAACCCAAGTTCACCTGCAATGTCACGAAAGACGAATACTGTGACATTGTGAATAAGACCAAGCAGTACATCGTCGACGGCGATATCTTTCAGGCGGTCCTCTCCCGCCGGTGGCAGACGGAATACCATGCCAGCCTGATCGATGCCTACCGCGTCCTGCGCACCACCAATCCGTCTCCGTACATGGTATACTTTCACTGCGATGACATCGAGATCATGTCGACCTCGCCGGAAACGCTGGTCAAGCTGCAGGACGGCCGGCTGGTCACCTTCCCGGTCGCCGGCTCCCGTCCGCGCGGAAAGACCGATGCGGAGGACCGCGCACTGGAAGCAGACCTGCTCTCCGACGAGAAGGAGCTGTCCGAGCACAACATGCTGGTCGATCTCGGCCGCAACGACATCGGCAGACTCTCCCGTTATAACTCGGTCGAAGTCACGGAATACAAAATGATCCACCGCTACTCCCGCATCATGCACATCTGCTCGATGGTCGAGGGCGATATCCTTCCGCAGTACGATGCGTTTGACGCAATCGCCGCCCTGCTCCCCGCCGGCACGCTGTCCGGCGCTCCGAAAATCCGCGCATGTGAGATCATCGAAGAGCTCGAGCCGTGCGGACGCGGTGTCTACGGAGGCGCACTCGGCTATGTCGACTTCACCGGCAATCTGGATGTCTGCATCGCCATCCGCATGGCGGTCAAGAAAAACGATGTGGTCAGCGTACAGGCGGGCGGCGGCATTGTCGCCGATTCGGTACCCGAGAACGAATATCTCGAGTCCCAGAACAAGGCCGGCGCGGTCATCAGCGCGATTGAACGTGCCGCAGAGGTCGAGGCAGACTGAGAAAGGAGACAGACATGCTTTTATTGATTGACAACTACGACAGCTTTTCCTACAACGTCTTTCAGCTCGCGGGAAGCATTCAGCCGGATATCAAAGTGGTCCGCAACGACCGGATCACACTGGGGGAAATCCGTCAGCTGAATCCGTCCCACATTCTGCTCTCCCCCGGTCCGGGACGTCCGTGCGACGCCGGCATCTGCGAGGATGTCATCCGCGAATTCGGCGGCCGCATCCCGATTCTCGGCGTCTGCCTCGGTCATCAGGCGATCTGCGAGGTGTTCGGCGGCACGGTCAAGCACGCGAAGAAGCTGATGCACGGCAAGCAGAGCGAGGTCACGGTGGATCCGGGCTGTCCGATCTTCCGCGGACTGCCGGAGCGCATTCTCGTCGCGCGCTATCACTCGCTGATCGGCACGAATCTGCCGGATGAGCTCAAGGTGGTATCGACAGACGCCAACGGCGAAGTCATGGCCGTCATGAATCTGGAAAAGAAGATTTTTGGACTTCAGTTCCATCCCGAATCCATCCTGACACCGGACGGACGGGTGATGATGGAGAATTTCCTCTCCATCACGATGGACTGAGACATTCGAATATAGACAACAGAGAAGGAGTATCGTATCATGATTAAAGAAGCGATTATTAAAATTGTCACCAAAGAAGACCTGACCTACGACGAAGCCTTTCAGGTCATGAATGAAATCATGAGCGGAGAGACGACCGCAACGCAGAACGCCGCGTTCCTTGCCGCTCTGTCCACCAAGAGCACCCGTGCTGAAACCATCGACGAGATCTCCGGCTGTGCCGCCGCGATGCGCAGCCATGCGATCCCGGTCGATACCGGCGACATGGACTGTCTGGAAATCGTCGGTACCGGTGGTGACGGTGCACACAGCTTCAACATCTCCACCACCTCGGTCTTTATTCTGGCCGCGGCGGGCGTCAAGGTCGCCAAGCACGGTAACCGCGCCGCTTCCTCGCAGTGCGGCACCGCCGACTGCCTCGAAGCGCTGGGCGTCAACATTCAGCAGAGTCCGGAGGACTGTGTCCGTCTGCTCCGCGAGGTCGGCATCTGCTTCATGTTCGCACAGAAGTACCACACATCCATGAAGTACGTCGGCGCAATCCGCAAGGAACTCGGCTTCCGCACGGTATTCAACATTCTCGGGCCGATCACCAATCCGGCAAGCCCGAACTACCAGCTGCTCGGTGTCTACGACGAATACCTCGTTGAGCCGCTGGCAAAGGTTCTCACCAGTCTCGGTGTCAAGCGCGGCGTGGTGGTATACGGTCAGGACAAGCTGGATGAGATTTCGATCAGCGCGCCGACCACGGTCTGCGATTTCGGCGGCGGCGAATACAAGACCTACACCATCCAGCCGGAGGATTTCGGCTTTGAGCGAGCGACCAAGGACGATATCGTCGGCGGCACGCCGGCGGAAAACGCCAGAATCACAATGGACATTCTGACCGGAAACGAGCGCGGCGCCAAGCGCAATGTCGTGCTGATGAACGCCGGTGCGGCGCTGTATGCCGCGGGCAAGGCGGATTCGATTGCCGACGGCGTCAAGCTGGCTGCCGAGATGATTGACTCCGGCAAGGCGGCCGCCAAGGTTGCGGAATTTGCCAAGGCGAGCAATGAGGGTGCGGAATGATTTTAGATGAACTTGCCGCTCACGCCGCCGAGCGTGTCAAGGCGGACGCCGCCAAACACAGCCTGCAGGAGCTGAAAGAGCGCTGTCATGAGCTTTCCGCCGGCCGCACGCCGTTCTGTTTTGAACAGGCACTGCGCGCAGACGGTCTGTCCTTTATCTGCGAGGTCAAAAAGGCGTCGCCGTCCAAGGGCGTGATCGCACCGGACTTCCCCTACCTGCGCATTGCCCAGGAGTATGAAGCGGCAGGCGCAGACTGCATCTCCTGCCTGACCGAACCCAAGTGGTTTCTCGGAAGCGATGAGATTTTCACCGAGATCCGCCGCACGGTGGACACCCCGATGATCCGCAAGGATTTCACAGTGGATGAATACCAGATCTATCAGGCAAAGCTGATGGGTGCGGACGCCGTCCTGCTCATCTGCGCGATTCTGGACACCGATACCATCGCGCGCTATCTGTCCATCTGTGATTCGCTCGGCCTGTCCGCCCTCGTGGAGACGCACGATGAATCCGAGATCGATTCCGCGGTCGCCGCCGGCGCCAAGCTCATCGGCGTCAACAACCGGAATCTGAAGGACTTCTCGGTGGACTTTTCCAACGCCGCCCGTCTGCGTGACCGCATTCCGGAAAACTGCCTGTATGTGGCGGAGTCCGGCGTCAAGAGCGCCGGGGATGTCGCGGCTCTGCGCAGAATCGGTGCGGACGCGGTGCTCATGGGCGAGGTGCTCATGCGAGCACCGGACAAAACCGCACTGCTGAATCAGATGAGGAGGAGCTGAGATGAAAATCAAGATTTGCGGACTGACCCGTCCGCAGGATATCATGGCGCTGAACGAATATCAGCCGGACTACGCCGGCTTTGTCATCAACTTTCCCAAGAGCCGCCGCAGCGTGAGCCCTCAGCGGGTCTATGAGCTGACCGAACAGCTGCTCCCCTCCATTCCGGTTGTCGGTGTGACGGTGGATCAGCCGCTGTCTCTGGTCTCCGACCTGCTCAACGACGGTATTCTGGACATCGCTCAGCTGCACGGAAACGAGGATGAGGACTACATCCGCACACTCAAAGAACAGACCGGAAAGCCGGTCTGGAAAGCCTTCCGCATCCGCTCGCAGGAGGATCTCGACCGCGCGGCGCAAAGCTGTGCCGATCTCGTCCTGCTCGACAACGGCTACGGCACGGGCGAAGCGTTTGACTGGACGCTGATCCGCGATATCGGCCGTCCGTTCGCACTCGCCGGCGGTCTGAACGCGCAGAACATCCGCGATGCGGCGCATATGCAGCCGTACCTGCTGGATGTCTCGAGCGGTGCGGAAACGAACGGCATCAAAGACCCGAAAAAAATCAAAAAATTAGTTGAAATAGTAAGGAGAATCCCATAATGTCCAACGGAAGATTTGGCATTCACGGCGGTCAGTACATTCCGGAAACCCTGATGAACGCGGTTCTGGAACTGGAACAGGCCTATAACAAATATAAGAACGACCCGGAATTTCTTGCCGAGCTGGACGATCTGATGAAGAATTACGTCGGCCGTCCGTCTCTGCTGTACTACGCGGAAAAGATGACCAACGATCTCGGCGGCTGTAAGATCTATCTCAAGCGTGAGGATCTCAACCACACCGGCTCTCACAAAATCAACAATGCCCTCGGCCAGTGTCTGCTGGCAAAGAAGATGGGCAAAACCCGTGTCATCGCCGAGACCGGTGCCGGTCAGCACGGCGTTGCGACTGCGACCGCCGCCGCACTGCTCGGACTGGAGTGCGAGGTGTACATGGGTCGTCTGGACTGTGAACGTCAGGCGCTCAACGTCTACCGTATGAAGCTCCTCGGCACCAAGGTTCATCCGGTTGACACCGGAACCAAGACGCTCAAGGACGCCGTATCCGAGACCTTCCGCGAGTGGGTCTCCCGCATCGAGGACACCCACTATGTTCTCGGCTCGGTCATGGGTCCGCATCCGTTCCCGACCATCGTCCGCGATTTTCAGGCGGTGATCTCCAAGGAGATCAAGGAACAGATGCTTGAGCGCGAGGGACGTCTGCCGGACGCCGTGCTCGCCTGTGTCGGCGGCGGCTCCAACGCCATCGGCGCATTCTATAACTTTATCGACGAACCGTCGGTCAAGCTGATCGGCTGTGAGGCTGCCGGACGCGGCATTGACACGTTTGAGACCGCAGCGACCCTGTCCACCGGACGCCTTGGCATCTTCCACGGCATGAAGTCCTACTTCTGTCAGGATGAGTACGGTCAGATCGCGCCGGTTTACTCGATCTCCGCCGGTCTGGACTATCCGGGCATCGGACCGGAGCACGCGATGCTGTTTGACTCCGGACGCGCGGAATATGTCGCCATCACCGATGACGAGGCGGTTGATGCATTCGAGTATCTGTCACGCACCGAGGGCATCATCCCGGCCATCGAATCGGCACACGCGGTCGCCCACGCGATCAAGCTCGCGCCGACGATGAATAAGGATCAGATTATGGTCATCAATATTTCCGGACGCGGTGACAAGGACGTCGCCGCCATGGCACGCTACAGAGGGGAGGATATCCATGAGTAATATCGCAATTGCAGACGCATTCGCAAACGGAAAGGCATTCATCCCCTTCATCACCTGCGGCGATCCGGATCTGGAGACCACCGCAAAGCTGATCCCCGCGATGGCTGAGGCGGGCGCGGATCTGATCGAAATCGGTATCCCGTTCTCCGACCCGACCGCAGAGGGTCCGGTCATTCAGGACGGCAATCTGCGCGCGCTGTCCGCCGGATGCACCACCGACAAGGTGTTTGAACTGGTGCGTGAAGTCCGCAAAACCGTGACCATTCCGCTGGTGTTCATGACCTATGCCAATGTGGTCTATTCCTATGGTGCGGAACGGTTTCTCAAGACCGCCGCGGAGGCCGGCATTCAGGGTCTCATCCTGCCGGATGTCCCGTATGAGGAAAAGGCGGAGTTCGATCCGCTGTGCAAGCAGTACGGCATCGATCTCATCAGCATGATCGCGCCAACCTCTCACGAGCGCATCCGCATGATCGCCTCCGAGGCGAGCGGCTTTGTCTACTGTGTTTCCTCCCTCGGTGTCACCGGTGTCCGCAGCGAGATTACCACCGACATCGGCGCCATGGTCGAGCTGGTCAAACAGTCCTGCGACATTCCGTGCGCCGTCGGCTTTGGTATCTCCACGCCGGAACAGGCCGAGTCGATGAGCCGGGTGTCCGATGGTGCCATCGTCGGCTCTGCGATCGTCAAGATCATCGCGGAATACAGCCGCGACTGCATCCCACCGGTCTGCGACTATGTCCGCAGCATGAAGGACGGCTGCCGCCGCGCAGATTCCTGAATTCTCTCCACACACATTTTTCCAGACGCAGAATGGCATCCTCGTTCTGCGTCTTTCCTGCAAGAAAGGAGTTATTCTATGAAACTGACCGCTCTGCTGGAAAACACCACTGACTGTCCGGATATTCTGACCCGTCACGGTCTCAGCCTGTATCTGGAGACCGCTCATCACAAAATCCTGTTCGACTTCGGTCCGGATGATAGCTTTGCCCGCAACGCGGAACAGCTCGGTGTCGATCTGTCTGCCGTCGACCTCGCCGTCCTCTCCCACGGTCACGATGACCACGGCGGCGGGCTGAAAACCTTTTTGGAAATCAACCAGACCGCGCCGGTCTATGTCCGTGAGACCGCGTTCTGCCCGCACTGGAGCGGACGCGGCATGATCGGTCTGGATGCATCGCTCAAGCATCATCCGCAGATCGTTCTGACCGGTACCTCCTGCACCATCGACGACACCCTCCGTCTGATATCCGGCGTCACCGGACGGAAGTTTTTCGCCTCCTCCAACGCCAAACTGCTCATGAGCACGGCGGACGGGGCTCGTCTGCCGGACGACTTTTCCCACGAGCAGAGTCTGATTGTCCGCGAGGGAGACATGTGCCTGCTCATCGCCGGCTGTGCCCACTGCGGCATCGTCAATGTTCTGGAGCGGGCGGAGTCCGAGGTCGGGCACCCCATGACGCATGTCGTCTCCGGTTTTCATCTCTGCCAGCCTTCTAAGAATATCCATGAACCGGAGGACACCGTATGCGCCATCGCCCGCGAGCTTGTCAAGCGTCCCTCCCGATACTACACCTGCCACTGTACCGGACTGCCCTCCTATCGGATCCTGAACCGAGAAACCGACGGACAGGTGTCCTATCTCTCCGGCGGCAGTTCACTCTCATTTGACACACAAAACACGAGGTTAAACTGCCGCTAAAATATGCACAAATTGTGTAGTTTTTCAGGACACAAATTCTACTTTTTCGTCACATTTTGCTATTGAATTTTTGTAATTTCCCATCGTTTCATCATATTTTTCATATAAAAAAGAATTTTCGATTTTTCGTTGCAAACCGGCACTTATTTGTTGTATAATAAGCGCGTATGGGTATAGGAAAATGACCTGTTCTTTCCTGTTCCATCGGTGTTTTCCGCAAAACACCGGTTCTATTTGCACACATTGAATCAAATAAAGGAGCTGATACACTGTGCCAAAGAAAATTAACATTACAGAGACCGTCCTGCGTGACGCAAACCAGTCTCTGTGCGCGACCCGTATTCCGATCGAGGATTTTGTTGACATTCTCGAGACCATGGATCAGGCCGGCTACTACTCTGTCGAGTGCTGGGGCGGTGCGACGTTCGATTCCTGCCTTCGTTACCTGAACGAAGATCCGTGGGAGAGACTGCGCACGATCCGCAAGCACATGCCGAACACCAAGCTGCAGATGCTGCTGCGCGGCCAGAACATTCTGGGCTATCGTCATTACTCCGACGAGGCAGTCCGCGGCTTTGTCCGCAAGGCGGTTGAAAACGGCATCGACATCATCCGTATCTTCGACGCGCTGAACGATCTGCGCAACATCGAGGTCGCTGTCGACGAGTGCCTCAAGGCCGGCGCGGAAGCACAGGGCGTTATGTGCTACACCAAGAGCCCGGTTCACACCCTCGAGAAGTACGTCGAGCAGGCCAAGGAACTCGAGCGCATGGGCTGCCAGTCCCTCTGCATCAAGGACATGGCTGCGCTGCTGTCCCCGAAGGAAGCATATGACCTGGTCAAGGCGCTCAAGGAAAACTGCAGCCTGAAGGTTGTTGTTCACACCCATGACACCACCGGTCTGGGCTCCATGACCCTGCTCAAGGCGGTTGAGGCAGGCGCTGATGTCATCGACTGCGCGATCTCTCCGTTTGCAAGCGGCACCGCTCAGCCGTGCACCGAGTCCATGAGCTATGCACTCAAGCAGTTCGGCTGCGACACCGGCCTGAAGGAGGACGTCCTGACCAAGATCAAGACCCACTTCGCACCGGTTAAGAAGAAGTTCCTCGAAAACGGCCAGATCAACCCGTACGTTATGGCTACCAATGCCGACGGTCTGATCTATCAGGTTCCGGGCGGCATGCTGTCCAACCTGATCGCAAACCTGACCGACATGAACTCCATGGATAAGTTCGACGAGGTTCTGGCTGAGATCCCGAAGGTCCGCAAGGACATGGGTTATCCGCCGCTGGTTACCCCGCTGAGCCAGATGGTCGGCTCTCAGGCTACCGTCAACGTCATCGTCGGCGAGCGCTACAAGAACTTCCCGAAGGAAATCGTCAGCTATCTGCGCGGCGAGTACGGCCGTGCTCCGGGCGAAGTCAATCAGGAGATCGTCAAGATGGCTCTCGGCGATGAGAAGCCGATGACCGAGCGCATCCACGTTCCGAACGAACTGCCGGAGGCACGCGTCAAGGCTGCCGAAATCATCGGCTGCAAGCCGGAGGATGTCAGCGAAGAGGACGTTCTGTCCTACGTTGCATTCCCGAAGCAGGCTGAGGACTTCTTTAAGTATCGCGAAGAGCACAAGGGTGTCAAGGTCACCTATAAGATCCAGAAGGTTGAAGAGTAAGGAGGAAATTTCTCATGGGAGAATATAGCGTATTGGGCGTTGGCGAATCCCTGCTGATTGCACTCAGCGGATTCCTCACCGTTTTCTGCATGCTTCTGTTCCTGATCCTTATCATCAAGATTATCTCTTTTGCCGTAACAAAAATTGAGGGCACCGGAAAGGCAGCCGCTTCGGCTGCTCCGGCTCCGTCCAGCGCACCCGCTGCTCCGGCCGCAAAGGCGGAGGAGAAGCCGGCGAAGCCGTGGGACGGCAAGCTGCAGCTGATCGACTGTGATGAGGAGACGGCTGCTTGCATCATGGCAATCATCAGTGATGAAACCGATATTCCGCTGGACGAACTGCAGTTCCGTCGCATCGCGGCTCTTTAAGGGAGGAACTTGAGACATGAAGTACATTGTAACCATTAATGAAAAACAGTATGAAGTTGAGGTAGAGCGCGGCAAGGCTGTCGCTGCCTACATCGGCGAAGCTCCGGCACCGGCTCCGGCTGTTGCCGCTGCACCGGCTGCCGCTCCGGCTCCGGCCGCTGCTCCGGCTCCGGCTGCCGCTCCAGCTCCGGCCGCTGCTCCGGCAGGCTCCGGCGATCCGGTTTCCGCTCCGATGCCGGGCAAGATCCTGGAAGTTCGCTGCAAGAACGGTCAGGCTGTCAAGAGCGGTGACGTTCTGTTCATCCTCGAGGCAATGAAGATGGAGAACGAAATCTTCGCCGGCAAGGACGGCACTGTCACTTCCGTCTGCGTCGATGTTGGCGCTACCGTAGACACCGGTGCTGTTCTCGCAACCGTTCAGTAACGGGAGGGATCGCACATGAACTTTTCAATTACTGCGGTTATTGGTGAGATCCTGAGCGGCTCCGGTTATGCTGCGCTGCTTCAGGAACCCAAAACCATCATCATGATTCTGATTGCCTTCCTGCTCCTGTACATGGGCATCGGCAAGAAGTTTGAGCCGCTGCTGCTCGTCCCGATCGCATTCGGTATGCTGCTGGCAAACCTGCCGAATTCCGGTATCGCCATCATCTCGGAAGAGGGACACCGCGGTCTGCTCAAGATTTTTGCACTGGGTATTGAAAACGAAGTTTACCCGCCGCTGATCTTCATGGGCGTCGGCGCAATGACCGACTTCGGTCCGCTGATTGCGCGTCCGTCCTCCCTGATCCTCGGCGCTGCCGCTCAGTTCGGCATCTTCACCGCATTCCTCGGCTCCATGCTGCTGTGCGGTTTCCCGGTCAACGTCGCTGCTGCCATCGGCATCATCGGTGGTGCGGACGGTCCGACGGCGATTCTGGTTACCTCCCGTCTGGCTGCTGAGTACCTGCCGGCGATCTCGATTGCGGCGTACTCGTACATGGCATTGATCCCGATGATCCAGCCGCCGATTATGAAGGCGTTCACCCGCAAGAAGGACCGCGAGATCAAGATGATGCAGCTGCGTCCGGTCTCCAAGACTGAGAAGATCATCTTCCCGATCGCAGTCGCAACCGTCGTTATCCTGCTTCTGCCGGATACCGCTCCGCTGATCGGTATGCTGATGCTCGGCAACCTGTTCAAGGAATCCGGTGTCACCGACCGTCTGTCCGACGTCGCTCAGAATGCACTCTGCAACGTTCTGTCCATCCTCCTCGGTCTGTCCGTAGGTTCCATGGCTGTTGCTGAGACCTTCCTGACTCTCCAGACGATCATGATCATCGCAATGGGTCTGATTGCATTCTGTCTGTCCACCTTCGGCGGCGTCATCTTCGGCAATATCATGTGCTGGGTGACCAAGGGCAAGATCAACCCGCTGATCGGTTCCGCAGGTGTATCCGCTGTACCGATGGCTGCCCGTGTTGCACAGCAGGTCGGTCAGAAGGAAAACCCGTCCAACTTCCTGCTCATGCACGCCATGGGCCCGAACGTTGCCGGCGTTATCGGCTCTGCCGTTGCGGCAGGCTTCTTCCTGACCCTGGTACCGATGCTTCTGTAATCACAGAAAACAACCAAATAAAAATAGCGAGATTAGAATTTCTAATCTCGCTATTCTTTTGCCTGTGTTTATGCAAGTTCCTGCTTGATTGCGGACATCAGATCGTCGAAGTCATCAAATGCCGGAAGCTCGGGGTAATCCTGCTTGATTTTTTCCGTACTCCGGAACAGGAATCCCGCCTTGCTCGCCTGAATCATCGCAAGGTCGTTGTAGCTGTCACCAGCGGCAATGGTCTCATAGCCGATGGACTGCAGCGCCCGCACCGTGCTCAGCTTGGAATTTTCAATGCGCATGCGGAAATCCGTGATCTCGCCGTCCGGTGCAACCTCGAGCGTGTTGCAGAAAATAGTCGGCCAGCCGAGCTTCTTCATCAGCGGTGTGGCAAACTGCGTGAAGGTATCGCTGATGATCACCACCTGCGTCAGAGAACGCAGCTCATCCAGAAATTCCTTTGCGCCCGGAAGCGGATCGATGGTCGCAATCGTCTCCTGAATCTCCTTCAGTCCCAGCTTGTGCTCCTTTAAAACGCCCAGACGCCACCGCATCAGCTTGTCATAATCGGGTTCATCGCGGGTCGTGCGCTTGAGCTCCGGAATGCCGCTCGCCTCGGAAAATGCAATCCAGATCTCCGGCACCAATACTCCCTCTAAATCCAGACAAGTTATTTTCATATGGTTCCCCTTTCGTCTTCTAACAATTTAGCTAACTAAATTATAACATAGAAATTTGTATTTACAACCGCTTCTTTGATTTTATTTTCCTATTTCCGTATGATTTTTCTAATAACTTTGTATAGTTTACTTGTTGATTTTTCAACATCTATATGGTACGATTTCCCTATCAGTACGAGATTGCTCAGGAGGATTTTATGACACAGCGATTTGAAACGTTTGTGACATCGATCACACAGATATACCGCTGCATTCAAAAAATCAAAACCTTTGAGATGCAGCCGCTCGGACTCAAAAGCATCCACGTGATGTGTCTGTTTTATCTGCAGCAGCACCCGGAGGGCTTGACTGCGTCACAGCTGACCACCCTGTGCGAGGAAGACAAGGGCGCAATTTCCCGCGCGCTGTCCGCACTGGAGCAAAAGCATCTGATAGCATTCGGCGATCATCCCGGTCAGAGCAAGCGATACCGCACCCGGATCACGCTCACAGACGCCGGTCAGGATGCTGCCCGCCGCATTGACGCGCGCATCGAAGCCGCCGTCGAACAGGGCGGTCAAGGGCTCAGCGACCGGTCGCGGGCGGAATTCTACCGCGCGCTGCAGATCATCGCAGAAAACCTGCAAACTGTTTGTGCACAACAAGGAGAACACGCATGAATTTCGCTAAAAAAGCCTACTGCCGTTCCTTCCAGACGGTATTCCGTGCGGCAATTCCCGTTCTTCCCTATCGCAAGCCGACACTGCTGGGAAGTACAAAGGAACTGCCCGCCCTGCTCCGTAAAAAGAATATCTCCCGCGTTCTGCTCATCACAGACGCCAGTATCCGCGGATTCGGCATCACCAAACCGCTGGAGGACAGCCTGCACAAGGCGCACATCCACTGCCGCGTCTATGACCGGACAGTGGCCAATCCGACCAACCAGAATGTCGAGGAGGCACGCGCGATGTACCTGCGCGGCGACTGTCAGGCGATCATCGGATTCGGCGGCGGCTCGTCCATCGACTGTGCCAAGGCAGTCGGTGCGCGCATCGCCAAACCGCGTCAGTCGCTGTCTCAGATGGAGGGTATTCTCAAGGTACATAAGCGTCTGCCGACGCTGATTGCGATTCCGACGACCGCCGGAACCGGCAGCGAGGCGACACTCGCCGCTGTCATCACCGACAGCAAGACGCGCCACAAGTATCCGATCAACGACTTCCCGCTTATCCCGCGCTATGCGGTGCTCGATCCGGAGGTCACCCGTACTCTGCCGCGCCACGTGACCGCGACCACCGGCATGGATGCCCTCACCCATGCGGTCGAAGCGTACATCGGACGCTCCACCACGAAGGAAACCCGCGCCGATGCCATCGAGGCCATCCAGCTGATCTTTTCCAATCTCGACCGCGCCTGTGACAACGGCGATGACACCGAGGCGCGCCGCAATATGCTGCACGCCGCTTATCTCGCAGGCTCTGCCTTTTCCAAATCCTATGTCGGATATGTCCACGCTGTCGCTCATTCGCTCGGCGGAAAGTACAACGTCCCGCACGGACTGGCAAACGCCGTTCTGCTCCCGCATGTACTCGAGGCATACGGACCGAGTGTCTATAAAAAACTGCACGAATTGTCTGTCTGCGTCGGTCTGTCCAGCAGAGCGAACACCGATCAGGTCGGTGCGGAGGCCTTTCTCCGCGCGATCCGCGAGATGAAGATCCGTCTGGACATTCCGGACGTCATTCCGGAAATCCGGCGAGAGGATGTCCCCGAGCTGGCGCGCACTGCCGCCAAGGAAGCAAATCCGCTCTATCCGGTCCCCGTCCTCATGGAGGCGGAGCAGCTGGAACAGTTTTACTATGATGTGATGGAGGAAAGCCATGAATCCGGAAGAAATTCGAGATATCGTCTCCCGACAGAAGACGTACTTTGCCAGCGGCATCACACTGCCGGTTGAGTTCCGTATCGCGGCGCTGCGCCGTCTGAAATGCACCATTCAGCGCCGCGAAACCGAGATCATGGATGCGCTGCAGGCTGACCTCGGCAAGAGCGCGTCGGAGAGCTATATGTGTGAGGTCGGTATTGTCCTGAGTGAAATCAGCTTTATGCTCAAGCATGTGCGCTCGTATGCCAGAGAAAACCGCGTGCGCACACCGCTTGCACAGTATGTTTCGCGCAGCTATGTCAAGCCGTCTCCGTACGGTGTCGTGCTGATCATGAGTCCGTGGAACTATCCGTTTATGCTCACGCTCGATCCGCTGGTTGACGCGCTTGCCGCCGGAAACACTGCGGTGATTAAACCGAGCGCCTATTCTCCCCGCACAAGCGCGGTTCTGCAGTCGCTGATTGCGGAGTGCTTTGAGCCGGACTATGTTGCGGTCATCACGGGCGGACGGGCGGAAAATCAGCACCTGCTGGGCGAATCGTTCGACTACATGTTCTTCACCGGCAGTCCGGCAGTCGGAAAAGAGGTCATGCGCCATGCCGCGGAAAACCTCACGCCCGTGACGCTCGAGCTCGGCGGAAAAAGCCCCTGTGTGGTCACCAAATCGGCGAAGCTCAAACTCGCCGCCCGCCGCATTGTGTTCGGCAAGTTCCTCAACTGCGGTCAGACCTGCGTTGCGCCGGATTATATCTACTGCGACGCCGCAATCAAGGAGGAACTTGTCCGCGAGCTTATCCGCGAGACCAAGCGGCAGTACAGCATCCGCGCGCTCGCCAATCCGGACTACGGCAAAATCATCAACGAAAAGCACTTCCGCCGCATCTGCGGGCTGATTGATCCGGACAAGGTGGTCTATGGCGGCGGCTCGGACAGCGAGTCTCTGCGCATCGAACCGACCATCCTCACGGATGTCACGTGGGATGACGCGGTGATGCAGGAGGAGATCTTCGGTCCGGTTCTGCCGATTCTGACCTATGACAAGCTGGACGATGCGCTGGAGATCATCAATTCCCGTCCGCATCCGCTCGCGTTCTATCTGTTTACGGAGGACAAAGCGACGATGCGCTATGTGACCGATGTCTGCTCGTTCGGCGGCGGATGCATCAACGATACGATCATTCACCTTGCCACCAGCAATATGGGCTTCGGCGGCGTCGGCAACAGCGGCATGGGATCGTATCACGGCAAGGCCGGCTTTGACACGTTCTCCCATAAAAAGAGCATTGTGGACAAAAAGACCTGGTTAGATCTTCCGATGCGCTATCAGCCGTATACCGATTTTTATAACAAGATGATTCGTATGTTTCTACGATAATCAAATTCCCTTTTCGGGAATCTATCTGCATAGAAAAGCCGCCGCAGTGGAATTTCCACTGCGGCGGCTGTTGTTTTTGATGGAACATCATTGTGTTATGCGCGGATCGCCCAGCGCAGCTTGGTCGAGCGTGCGCGCGGGTTCTGATAGCACTCCTCCGCCGAGGGACGGATGACATCGCGCGCAATATCACGGTATATCCCCTCGCGCAGATGCTGCTTGAAGGCTTTTTTGACCAGACGATCCTCCCCCGAGTGGAAGGTCAGCACAGCGACCCGACCGCCGCTTTTGAGCACGGACGGCAGTTTTTCCAAAAAGGTGTACAGCACCTCGAACTCGCTGTTGATATCGATACGGAGCGCCTGAAACGTCCGCTGACAGGATTTCTTGACTGCCTCTTTGCGCTCCTTCGCCGGAAGGAAGGACAGCGCCGATTCAATGACGGCATACAGCTGACGGGTGGTGTCAATCGTTCCGCCGCGCCGGTAGGTGCGGATGACCTCCCGCGCGATGCGCTCCGCGTACGGCTCATCGGCGTTTTCCACCAGCATGCCGGCGATTTCCTCCTCGTCCAGCTCACGCAGACGCTGCGCCGCGGTGACACCGGTCGTCGGATTCAGCCGGAGATCAAGCGGTCCGTCCTGCTTAAAGGTGAAGCCGCGCTCCGGGTTGTCAATCTGCATGGAGGAGACACCGAGGTCTGCCAGCACAAAATCAAATTTCTGATCCGGCGCAACCTGGTCGAGATCCGCAAAGTTCATATTACGGATGGTCAGAATCTCCGGACCGTATCCCAGATCCGCCAGCCGCTTCCGAGTCTTTTCCGACTCAATCGGGTCGACATCCGTCGCGTACAGATGACCCTGACCCTGCAGGCATTCCAGCATCCGGCGCGTGTGACCGCCGTAGCCGAGCGTGGCATCCAGTCCGACCTGCCCCGGCTGAATCTGCAGAATGTCCAGAATCTCGTTGACACAGATGGAAATGTGCATGCCCGCCGGTGTCTTTCCCTGCGAGATGATTTTCTGAACGTCCTCCTGATACTTTTCAGGGTTTAATTCCTTATATTTTTCGGAAAAATGCCGTGGATGTGTTCCCTTATAGCGTACCCGGCGTTTGTGCTGCTGCTCCATATCGTTTCCTCATTCTGTCCTGATATTTTTATTCCGTCGTATCCGGTGTGCTCTCCGCCTGATACGCCTCCTTGTAGAATACCTCCTGCGAGTTCAGACGGTTCTCACCCAAACGGCGGTCGACATAGCTTCGGTCGCTCGTCTGGCGCTTGCCCTTCTCATCGTCCGCCATGCAGGTGTCAAAGATATACCGCAGGCGGTTCTTGATTTCCGGATCGTAGATCGGCGCCGCGACTTCGACACGGCGGATGGTATTGCGCGTCATGAAGTCCGCCGACGCAATGTAAATCTTTTCTCGGTCTCCGACACCGAATCGGTAGATGCGCGAGTGCTCCAGGAATCGGCCGACAATGCTGATAATCGTGATATTCTCGGTCAGTCCCTTGACCTCCGGCACCAGACAGCAGATGCCGCGGACGATCAGTTCGATCTTGACGCCCGCCTGCGACGCCTCAATCAGCTTGCGGATGATGACCTTGTCGGTCAGAGAATTGATCTTGATGCCGATGTACGCCGCCTCTCCGTTCTTTGCGCGGGCAATCTCCTCGTTCATCATGTCGAGCACCTTGTTCTGCAGGCACTTCGGTGCGACGAGCAGACAGTTCATCTGCTCGACGGTCTCACCCATCATGAGCGACTGGAATACCTTTGCCGCCTCCGCGCCGATTTCCTGATTCGCCGTCATGAGCGACAGGTCGGTGTACAGACGGGAGGTCTTTTCGTTATAGTTGCCGGTTCCGATCTGCGTGATGTAGCACGAACGGCCGTCCTCAGTCTTTCTGGTGATCAGGCACAGCTTGGAGTGCACCTTGTACTGCCCCAGACCGTAGATGATCTGACAGCCTGCCTCCTCCAGACGGCGGGACATCTCGATGTTGTTTGCCTCGTCAAACCGCGCGCGCAGCTCAACCAGAACAACGACTTCCTTGCCGTTCTCTGCCGCCTCAACCAGTGCGTCGATGATCTTGCTCTTGTCCGCAACGCGGTACAGCGTCATCTTGATGGAGACAACCGAGTCGTCCTCCGCCGCCTCATGCAGCATGCGCAGGAACGGCTTCATACTCTCAAACGGATAGGACAGCAGAACATCCTTCTGCGAAATCTGTTCGAGAATACTCTCCTTGAGATTGAGCGCCGGCGTCATGCGCGGCGTGAGCTTTTCATAAAACAGTTCGGGCTTTCCATGCAGATAGTTCTGAAGCTGGAACACAAAGGACAGATCCAGCGGGGTGTCCACGCGGATGATATGTTCGAGCTTGACACCCAAATATTTCGCCAGCTGTTTTCTCGCCTTCTTGCTGATATCGCGGGTGAGCTCCAGACGGACCGGACTCAGGCGCGTTCTCTGCTTGATCAGATGCTCCATGATATCGCGGTAATCCATATCCTCATCGTAGACATCCTGTTCGTCGATATCGGCGTTGCGCGTGACGCGCATGATGGACTTTGCCTTGACCGCATACTTGGGATACAGCTTGGAGACAAAGTGCAGAATCAGCTCCTCGCCCAGCATAAAGGTGCCCGGACGGGATGGAATCTCGATCAGACGCTTGAATACACCGTTGGCACACGGGACGATACCGATCTTGGATTTTCCGTTTTTGGTCTCGAGCAGTACCAGCGCATACAGCTCCTTGTTGTTCAAAAACGGGAACGGCTGCTGTTTGCTGACGATCATCGGAGACAGGAACGGCGCGATATTGGAATCAAAATACGCTTCCAGCAGTGCGCCCTCCTCGTTGGACAGGCGGTTGAAATTGATGATACGGATGCCGTGCGGCTCCAGCTCACCCATCAGCTGTTCGTAAATCTTCCCCTTCTTTTTCTCCAGCTCGGCAACACGCTCCAAAATGGCGGAAACCTGCTCCTTGCTGGTCATACCGGTCTTGTTTTCACGGATATCTTCATCCGACTGCATCTGCACCATCAAGGTGCCGACACGAACCATGAAGAACTCATCCAGATTGGACTGATAAATCGACGCGAACGACAGACGCTCCGCCAGGGGAACGCGGTCATTTCCCGCCTCATTCAGTACGCGCTCATTGAACTGCAGCCATGACAGTTCCCGGTTCGTAAAACAGTTTTCTTTCATAGTGTTCTCCCCTTACCAGATATCACACAGGCGCCAAACTTCCGCCGCGCTGTTTTTCTGTTTCTCACCTCATATTCTATCACAGTTCTGTCCAAACTGTGTAAAAATGAGGTAAATTCTGTTCCCTCATCCCTATTTCTTCTTTATTTTATCACAATTCCAGACGGTACTCAACGCCCCCGCTGTTTTCTTCCCGAAAAGAAAAATCCGGAGTCTGTGCGAAGGTACCGCCCCATACTCCGCATTGATCCGTCATCACGTCAAAGAAAAGAGCGGCAGGAAAACCTGCCGCCCATTCTTTGTAATTCTTACTGATGTGCCTCGACATAAGCGACGATATCGCCGATCGTGCTCATCTTTACCGCATCCTCATCCGGGATTGCAACGCCGGTCTCGTCCTCGAGATCCATCATCAGCTCGACAACATCCAGCGAGTCTGCCTTCAGATCGTCCTTGATGCTGGTCTCCATGGTCATTGCAGATGCGTCTGCATCAAACTTCTCAGCCAGAATTTCACAAATTTTCTCAAACATCATTCATTCTCCTGTTCGTAAATGGTTTTTATATATGTTCTTCAAAAACTCCGTAGGAACGGAATTTCTCATACCGTGTCTGCGCCAGCTGTTCGCCGAACAGTTGTGACAGGCGGTTTACCGCATCGGTCAGCGTCGACTTGATGTGACGGTACAGCACGGAATCCCGTCGGGAATCCTCGATAATGCCGTCGATCAGGCCAAATCCCAGCATATCCTGTGCAGTGATCTTGAGCGCCTCCGCCGCCTCGATTTCGCGTGCGGCATCCTTCCACAGGATGCTCGCACAGCCGCGCGGCGAGATGACCGAGTAGATCGCATCCGTCAGCATGTAGACCTCATTGGCAACCGCCAGCGCCAGTGCGCCGCCGGAGCCGCCCTCACCGGTCACAATCGAGATAACCGGTGTTTTGAGCTGCATGAACTCGTACAGACATCGGGCAATCGCCTCGCCCTGACCGCGCTCCTCGGCCTCAACGCCGCAGAACGCGCCCGGTGTGTCGACAATGCAGACAATCGGACGTCCGAACTTCTCCGCCTGATGCGCGAGCCGGAGCGCCTTGCGGTATCCCTCCGGATGCGCCATGGCAAAATTCGCCTCGATGTTCTCCTGCGTGGAGTGTCCGCGCCGCTGACCGAGTACCGTCACCGGAATATCTCCCAGTCGGGCGATTCCCGCGCACATCGCGTGATCCTCGCCGTACAGACGGTCTCCGTGCAGCTCTATAAAATCGGAAAACACGCCGGCGATGATGTCATCCACATTCGGACGTCTGGGAGAGCGGATCCACTCCAGCTTTTCCTCCATCGCTCGCTTCATCGTTTCCGACCTCCTTTTCCCTCGTGCAGCTTCAGCAGCCGAGCCAGTTCTTCCTTCATCCGGCTTCTCGGAACAATCCGGTCGCAGAAGCCGTGTTCCAGCAGAAATTCCGACGACTGGAAATCGTCCGGCAGGGTCTCACCGATCGTGCCTTCAATGACGCGGCGTCCGGCAAATCCGACCGTCGCACCCGGCTCCGCCAGAATGATATCACCCAGCATGGCAAAGCTCGCGGTGACGCCGCCGGTCGTCGGATCGGTCAGCACGGTCAGATACAGCAGACCGGCCTCCGAATGCTTCGCCGCCGCGCCGCTCACCTTCGCCATCTGCATCAGAGAGAACATGCCCTCCTGCATGCGCGCGCCGCCCGAGCAGGTAAACAGAACCACCGGCAAACGCTTTTCGGTCGCATATTCAAACAGTCGCGTCAGCTTTTCTCCGACCACACTGCCCATAGAAGCCATCATGAAATAGCTGTCCATCACACCGATGCACGCCGGGATGCCGCCGATGCGGCAGGTGCCGGTCAGAACCGCGTCCTCCAATCCGGAGCGGGTGCGCAGTTTGCTGATCTTCTCCGCATATCCCGGAAATCCCAGCGGATCGCCGGTGGCAAGCTCGCCGAACAGCTCGGAAAAGGAATCCTTGTCAACGGTCAGGCGGATGCGCTCACGGCAGCGGATGCGTCCGTGCGTGCCGCACTCCGGACAGACATAGCCGTTTTTTCCGTACTGCTGTGCGCTCCATTCCCGTCCGCATGTCTTGCAGGTCACCGTGACCGGCGCATGCGCCGATTCCTTCGGGTTTTTAATCCGGCGGGAGCTCGCTCTTGTCTTTTGAAATAAATCTACGATCATCGAAAAAAGTCTCCGTTCTCAATGGAGTCGGTGTGGTATTTTCCGGCCGCAAACGCGTCGGACAGCAGAATCGACAGCTGATAATCCACACTGGTCTCCACACCCTCGAACAGCATCTCACTCATCGCGCGCTTCATACGGGACAGGGTTTCCTCCCTCGCATTTCCGTGGACAATGAGCTTTCCGATCATGCTGTCATAATACGGCGGGATGGTATATCCCGGATAGACCGCACAGTCCACGCGGACACCGATGCCGCCGGCAAGATGCATCGAGGCGATCGTGCCCGGGCAGGGAGCAAAACCGGCGTTGGGGTTTTCCGCATTGATGCGGCACTCCATCGCGGTGCCTTGAAGCGAAATATCCTTCTGCTTGACGCCGAGCATCTCGCCGGCTGCCGCACGGAGCTGCAGGGCGACGAGATCCACACCGGTCACCATCTCGGTCACCGGATGCTCGACCTGAATGCGCGTGTTCATCTCGCAGAAATAGAAATTCTGCTCGTCATCCACCAGAAACTCAACCGTTCCCGCACCCAGATATCCCGCTTCCTTGGCGAGCGATACCGCACAGCTGCACATCTTCTTGCGGACCTTGTCGCTCAGGAACGGTGCCGGCGCTTCCTCAATCAGTTTTTGATGACGGCGCTGTACCGAACAGTCTCGGTCAAACAGATGGATGACATTGCCGAACGCATCCGCCATGATCTGTACCTCGACATGGCGCGGATGGCGGATCAGTTTTTCCATGTACAGACGTCCGTCTCCGAAGTTTGCTTCCGCCTCTGCCGAAGCACTGCGGAACGCCGCCTCCAGGTCTCCCGCACACTCTACGACGCGGATTCCCTTTCCGCCGCCGCCTGCGGACGCTTTGATCATGACTGGATAGCCGATCTTTTCCGCCCACTGCGCCGCGTCGAGCACGTCCTTCAGAACGCCGTCCGAGCCCGGGGTGAGCGGGACTCCGGCGCGCTTTGCCATCTCCTTGGCAGAAGCTTTGTCGCCCAGTTTTCGGATGACATCCGGATGCGGCCCGATGAATACTAATCCGTTTTCCTCACATTTCTGTGCAAAATCGGCGTTTTCAGACAGAAAACCGTATCCCGGATGGATCGCCTGCGCGCCGGCACCGAGCGCCGCCTCAATCAGATTGTCGGCGTTCAGATAGCTGTCCTTCGCCTGCGCCGGTCCGATGCAGACCGCCTCATCCGCAATCTGCGCATGCAGGGCTTGCTTGTCCGCCTCGGAGTAGACCGCGACGCTGATGACATCCAGATCACGGCAGGCGCGGATGACACGAACAGCAATCTCACCGCGGTTTGCAATCAAAATCTTGGAAAACATCGCATATCACCTGATTGCACAGGTAAACGTTCCCTGTGCCGCTTTTTCCTCGCCGACATAGGCGGTGCCGTCCGCGACGACAATTCTGCCGCGGATTTTCACCAGCTGAACCTTCAGGGTGACCGTGTCACCCGGCAGCACCTTGCGGCGGAACTTGATTTTATCCCAGGATGCAAAGTATCCGGTCTTTCCGAGGTATTCCTCACGGGAGAGAATCGCAACCGCGCCGGTCTGTGCGAGCGCCTCGATCAGAAAAACGCCCGGGACAACCGGATTGCCCGGAAAGTGTCCTTTGAAGAATTCCTCTTCTCCCGTGAAAGTCTTGGTACCCACTACCGTTCCTGCCTCCTGATCGAGCTGCTCAATGCAGTCGACCATCAGCATCGGGTCGCGGTGCGGAATGATCTGCTTAATTTGTTCAATATCGTACAGCATTTATGCATTCTCCTTGATGACAAACAGCGGCTGATTGTACTCCACCAGGTCGCCGTTGACCGCCAGAACCCGGCTGACTACACCGTCGCACGGGCTCTCGATCTCGTTCATGACCTTCATCGCCTCAATGATGCACAGGGTGTCTCCCTTCTTGACAGCGTCTCCCGCCTGCACCATCGGAGGCGCGTCCGGTGCGCTCGCCGCATAGAATGTACCGACCAGCGGAGACGGGACAACCTGTCCATCGTACAGCGGCTCCTCCAGCTGGACTGCCGGTGCCGCTTCCACAACCGTCTGAACCGCCGGCGCACTGCCGCGTCCGGTCTCAATTGTGATGGAAAAGTCACCGTTCTGAATGGACAGACGGCTGACATTCGACTGAACCGCCTTGTCAATGCATGCAAATGCAAATGCCTTTAAGTCTTTTTCCTGCATCATCGCGGCCTCACTCTCCAAAGCGGCGCAGTGCAATCGTCGCATTGTGTCCGCCGAATCCCAGCGAGTTGGACAGCGCCACATCGACCTCGCACGAGACAGCCTGATTCGGTACATAGTCCAGATCACAGACCTCATCCTGCTCGGTCAGATGGATGGTCGGCGGAATTACGCCTTCCTCAATCGCCTTGGCGCAGGCAATCGCCTCAATCGCACCGGCCGCACCGAGCAGATGTCCGGTCATCGACTTGGTCGACGAAATCTTGCAGCGGTATGCCGCATCGCCCAGCGCCTGCTTGATTGCCTCGGTCTCCGCCGCGTCGTTGATCGGCGTCGAGGTGCCGTGTGCGTTGATGTACGTCACATCGTCCGCTGTTACGCCGCCGTCCTCCATCGCCATGCGGATTGCACGGGACGGACCCTCTCCGGTCGGATCCGGACTGGTGATGTGGTACGCATCCGAGGTCGAACCGTAGCCGATGACCTCGGCAATGATATGTGCACCGCGTGCCTTGGCATATGTCAGGCTCTCGAGCACCAGAATACCGGCGCCCTCGCCCATGATAAATCCGCTGCGCTTTTTGTCAAACGGACAGCACGCCTGCTCCGGATCCTGCTCCAGCGACAGCGCATGCATATTGGAAAATCCTGCAATTGCCACCGGCGTGATGCACGACTCGGCGCCGCCTGCGACCGCCGCATCCAGATAACCGTGGCGGATCGCGCGCATCACCTCACCGACTGCCTGTGTACCGGAGGCACAAGCGCTGACCGGCGCATAGCTCTCACCCTTCAGGCCGAACGCCATTGAGACATGAGCCGTCGCCATATTCGCAATCATCATCGGAATGGCAAACGGGGAGACACGGCGCGGACCCTTGTTCAGCAGCTTCTCGTGCTCCGTCTCAAACACCTGCAGACCGCCGATACCCGAGCTGATGAACGTGCCGACGCGGAACGGATCAATGCCGCTCTCCATCAGACCGGACTGCTCCATCGCCTCCTTCGCCGCCGCCAGCGCAAACTGGCAGTTGCGGTCCATGTGTGCCGCTTCCTTCTTATCCAGGAAGGTCAGCGGATCAAAATCGCGGATCTCTCCCGCGACTGTCGCCTTATATCCTGTGGTGTCAAACGATGTGATCGTCTTGATTCCGTTGACTCCGTTTTTCAGTCCGTCCCAGTATGCCGGTACGGAATTGCCCAGCGGCGTCACCGCACCCATTCCGGTAAGTACAACTCGTTCCATCCTGTTCCTCCTCACAGTGCCATGCCACCGTCTGCGACGATGACCTGTCCGGTGATGTACGACGCCCGATCCGACGCGAGGAACGCCGCAATCTCTGCAATCTCCTCTGCCTTTCCGAAGCGTCCGAGAGAGATGCGCGCCTTGGCGCCCTCCTGAATATCCTCCGGCAGGGAAGCCGTCATATCCGTCTCAACAAAGCCCGGCGCAATCGCGTTGACCGTGATGCCGCGCGAGCCCAGCTCCTTTGCCGCCGTCTTGGTCAGACCGATGACACCCGCCTTTGCTGCGGAATAATTCGCCTGCCCGGCATTTCCGGCGATGCCGGAAACCGACGCGAGATTGACAATTCTGCCCTTCTTCGCACGCAGCATCTGCGCGCCGACCAGACTTGTCATATTGAACGTGCCGGTCAGGCACGCCTGAATGACATCGTTGAACTGCTCCGGCTTCATGCGAATCAGCAGTCCGTCGCGTGTGATTCCAGCGTTGTTGACCAGAATCTCCGGTACGCCGATGTTCTTCTTAATTTCGTTTACCGCAAGTTTACATGCATCGTAGTCTGCGACATTCCATGCCATCGGATAGGCATTGACGCCCAGCTCGCGGCACTCCGCCGCGACTGCCTCCGCTTTTTCCACCGAGGAGACACAGTTGACAACTACGTCGCATCCCTCAGCCGCCAGCTTTTTGGCAATCGCCGCGCCGATTCCGCGCGATGCACCGGTTACAATTGCAAGTTTAGCCATCGTTTTCACCCATTCCAATCAGTGCCGGCGCGTGCGTCAGAATGCGTTCTGCGTCGCCGACGATGGTTTCCAGAATCGTCTTACAGTCCGACGGACCGTTGACCAGTCCGGCAATCTGTCCAGACATGAAGGTTCCTTCCTCCACATTGCCGTCCTGAACCGCCTTGCGCAGGGAACCCGCGGTGATCATCTCGATCTCCTCCAGCGTGCGCGTCTCGATGTGTCCTTCCATCTTGACCAGACGGCGGGACAGCGGAGACTTGAGCGAGCGGACCGGATGGCCGGAAGCGCGTCCGGTGACGACTGTCGAGATGTCATTTGCCTTGTAGATCATATCCTTATACTGCTGGGAGATATTGCACTCCTCTGCGCTCAGGAAAATCGTGCCGCACTGAACACCCTCGGCGCCGAAGATGCGCGCCGCAGCCATGCCGCGGCCGTCCGCAACACCGCCGGCGCAGATGACCGGAATGGAAACCGCATCGACAACCTGCGGGAGCAGTGCCATCGTCGTGGTCTCACCGATATGTCCGCCGGACTCCATGCCCTCGGCGATGACCGCATCCGCACCCATGCGCTCCATACGCTTGGCATACGCGGTGGACGCGATGACCGGAATGACCTTGATGCCGGCCTCTTTCCATGCCTTCATGTACTTTGCCGGAGATCCGGCGCCCGTCGTGACAACCTTGACGCCCTCGTCGATAACCAGCTGTGCCAGCTCGGGGGCATTCGGATTGAGCAGCATGATGTTGACCGCAAACGGCTTGTCCGTCAGCTGCTTGGCGCGACGGATCTCATCGCGCACAAACTCAACCGGCGCGGCGCCCGCCGCAATGATTCCCAGACCGCCCGCGTTGGATACCGCGGCTGCCAGACCGGCATCCGCAATCCACGCCATCGCACCCTGAAAAACCGGATATTTGATTCCAAGAAGTTCTGTAATTTTTGTTTTCATAGTTCTGTTCCTCTGTTAAATCCGCAGCAAAATCGCTCCATAGGTCAATCCGCCGCCAAATCCGACAAAAATGGCGCGCTGACCGCGCTTGAGCAGTCCCTTTTGACGCATCTCGTCCAGACAGATCGGAACGGATGCACTCGAGGTATTGCCGAATCGATCCAGATTGACATAAACCTGTTCTTTTTTCAGTCCGTAGCGGCGGCAGATCACATCGATGATGCGCAGATTCGCCTGATGCGGAACCACCCAGTCGATCTCGTCCGCCGTCATCCCCGCCTTGTTCAGAACACGGTCGATCGCATCCGGAACCGTGCGGGCGGCAAAGCGGAATACCTCTTTGCCGTTCATATGAAGGAATCGGTCTGTGTGTGAGTAGGTCCGATCTCCGTTTAGCGCATCCTCCACCGGAAGCGCCTTGGCCAGCAGTGCATCGCCGCGGGTGCCGTCTGCCCCCATGACTGTCTGAAGGATTCCCTCCTCGGTCTCGCTCCAGCGGAAAACCGCCGCGCCGGCGCCGTCGCCGAACAGACAGCAGACCGTGCGATCGGTGAAATCAACCAGACGGCTGAGCGTCTCCGCACAGACCACCAGCGCAGTTTTTGCCTTTCCGGCGCGGAAATAACTGTCCACAATATCTGTGGCATAGACAAAACCGGAGCAGGCCGCGGAGGCGTCAAACGCAAAGGCATTGTCCGCTCCGATCGCCGCCTGAACACGGCAGGCAAGCGAAGGCGTATAACTATCCGGCGTCGCCGTACAGGCGATAATTAAATCCAGCTCCTGCGCAGACACGCCGCCGTCCTCCAGCGCGCGCTGTGCCGCCGGAATCGCAAGCTCGGATGTCTGCATGTTGGACGCGATGCGGCGCTCCCGAATGCCGGTGCGCTGGACAATCCATTCATCGGATGTCTCAACCATCTCCGTCAGCTGGCTGTTTGTCAAACGCTGTTCCGGCACATAACTGCCGGTTGACACCAATATCGTACCGATTGCTATCACTTCCCCGTTTTTATAAAAACTAATAATTGACAAACTATCTTCGGTTTATTATAATGGTATCGCTTAATTTTGTCAAACATTATTTTATCATTTGTTTAATAACATCCATTTTAACTGAAAGTGAGCGTTCATTCTATGACATTTTCTGCATTTTTTCCGGGACAGGGTTCACAGTTCCCCGGAATGGGACAAACAGTTTATCAGGAAAGCACAGCGGCTCGGCGCGTCTTTGAGTGCGCCTCCGATGTCGCCGGACAGTCGGTCTCCGATCTGTGCTTCTCCGGCACGAAGGAAGAGCTCTCCCGCACGATCAACAGCCAGATCGCGATTTTCACCTGCTCCCTCGCGGTATTCTCCGCCCTGCAGGAGCGCGGTGTGACCTTTGATGCCTGCGCCGGCTTCTCCCTTGGCGAGTACACTGCGCTCGCCGCCTCCGGTATTTTGTCGACGGAGGACGCCCTGCGTCTCGTCACCAAGCGCGGTGAGCTGATGCAGGCCGCGGCGGATGAGACCGACGGATGCATGGCTGCGGTTCTGGGACTGGCGGATTCTGTTGTCGAACAGATCTGCGCAGAGACCGACGGCATTGTTCTTCCGGTCAACTACAACTGTGACGGTCAGCTGGTCATCGCCGGCACCACCGATGCCGTCTCCCGCGCGGTGGAATCCTGTAAACAGGCCGGCGCACGCCGCGCCGTACCGCTCGCAGTTTCGGGTGCGTTCCACACGCCGCTGATGGCCGAGGCTGCTGCACAGCTCCGCACGTTTGCCGAGTCGCTGACCATCCATGTGCCGACTATTCCGGTTTACTCCAATACCGATGCACAGATTCTCTCGATCGAAAATCTCCCGGCACATCTGGAACAGCACATGATCTCTCCGGTCCGCTGGAAAGAGCTTGTGCAGAACATGATGTCCGACGGACACACCGCCGCACTGGAAATCGGCCCGGGTAAAACCCTGACCGGCTTCGCGCGCAGAATCTCCAAGCAGCTGACCTGTACGCCGGTCGAATCCAACAACAGCGTGCTCGCTGTCTGCCAATCTGCAGAATAAACCCGATTGATACAACAAAACCCCTGACTCGTCAAAGTCAGGGGTTTTGTTCTGTTTTGGTTTCATCCGGCTCAAACAGCACGGATTCATAGTCTTTGACAAAATAGCGGATGTTCTTCCGGCCGCGTGTCATAATCTCATGTCCTTCCGCTTCGAGCTGTGCTTTCTGCCGCTCGACGCCGCCGGGATATTTGGGATTCAGCTCTCCGTCCGCCTTGAGCGTTCTCCAGTACGGCGTCGGATCGTCCTCCCGCTGTTCGCTCGCCCATGCCGCGATGGAGACAAAGATCCCCGCCGTGATCGGTTCGGTAAAGTCCGCGCCGTTCTGTTTGGCAAAATACGTTCGAATTGCACCGACCGTCGTGACCTTTCCATACGGCACTGTCCGCATGACCGCGTCATACGCGATCGGCGGCGCAAAATACATCCGGTCTCCGCCGTATTTTTCAATGCTCTTCTGATCCGTGATGATCTGGGTTTTCGGCATATCCTTGCTGTCGTGCAGCATGGCATTGAAATCCTTGTTCTGCTCGTTTGCCATTTCTGCCACCTCCTGCTTGTATGATACCTGTTTTGTATCACCGATGCAATGAGGCGGTTTCAATTATTTTTCCGGACAGCGTTATCCCGGAATGTCTCCGACGCCGTTCAGCACCAGGCGCGGACGGTACGGGAACCGCTCGATGTCCTGCTTGCTTGTCACACCAGAGAGGACGAGAACCGTATCCAGACCGGTCTCGATTCCCGCCACCATATCGGTATCCATGCGGTCGCCGATCATCACCGTGTCCTCCGAGTGCGCACCCAGCAGACGCAGACCGGTGCGCATCATGAGCGGATTCGGCTTGCCGACAAAGTAGGCCTTCTTGTTGGTTGCCAGCTCAATCGGTGCGATGAGCGCGCGGCAGCTCGGCAGAATGCCGGACTCGGACGGTCCGGTCAGATCGCTGTTTGTCCCGATCAGGCGTGCGCCGTTTTCCACCAGACGGATTGCCTTGACAATCTGATCGTAGTGATAGCTGTCCGGTTCACCGAATACGACGTAATCCGGATCGACATCGTTGATCGGGATTCCCGCATCATACAGCGCGTTGAGCAGTCCGTGCTCGCCGATGGCATACACACTGCATCCCGGCGCCTGCCGCTTCAGAAAGCTCGCGGTCGCCTGTGCGCTGGTGTAAAAATGGCTCGCGTCGACCTCCAGTCCCATGCGTCCCAGCTTCTGTCCCAGCTCCACCGGCGTCAGCCGGCTGGAATTGGTCAGAAACAGAAAATTCTTATTCTCCGCATACAGCCAGTCGACAAATTCACGCACGCCCGGCAGAAGACGGTTGCCGTGATAGATGACACCGTCCATATCACATAAAAATCCACTTTTGTTTCGTAATTCGTTCATAATA
>JALFIV010000138.1 GCA_022775385.1 Clostridiales bacterium | reverse complement strand
TTTAGCTGTTCAATCTCGTTTGCCTGTTCTACCAGAATCTCCAGCAGCTGAAGGCGGCTGAGTTTTCTTACTTCTTTTTCTGTCATCTCTGCTCCCTAAATTCAGGATAAAAACGTGTGCCGTCTGTATTCTCTCGAAATCGTCAGAAAGAATATCTTCATTTTCAATATACAAAAAATGTAAATTATGAAACACTTTTAATATTTAAAACAATTCCACTCCTTTCCTTTTGATAAATCAACATGAGATAAATATTTTTTACAGCAATCTGACATAAAAATGATTATCGCATCCGGAGCATAAGAATCGAAAAACAAAAAGATATCCAGCTATTCCCTTGATTTGATATCCCATCCCGCCTCAGTTCGCTTCGTTTGATATCCGTTGCCTTTTCTCTCTATCCGTGTTATAGTAACGGTAATCAGAAGGGAGAGATGAAACTATGCTGTTTCTTTGTTATTCCAGGTGTTCTACCTGTAAAAAAGCAAAAAAGTGGCTGGACGACAACGGTATTTCCTATACCGAACGGCCGATCAAAGAAGAGAATCCGACGTTTGAAGAACTGACCGAATGGATCGGGCGCAGCGGCCTGCCGGTCAGAAAATTTTTTAATACGAGCGGACAGCTGTACCGTTCCATGCAGCTCAAGGACAAACTGCCGGCGATGAGTGAAGAAGAACAGATCCGCCTTCTCGCAAGCGACGGTATGCTCGTAAAACGCCCGCTGATCGTCACTGACTCCGTTGTACTTCCCGGATTCCGTGAAAAAGATTGGGCGATTTTGACAGATCATCCGTTATAACCTGCAATCCCGGAATTGCCCGAATAATTGAAAGCTCAGACCGTTTTCCCCCCAAAACCGGCGAAAACAGTCTGAGCTTTTTCTCATTGGCCGACAAGCATAGTTTTCCAATCATACGCAGAATTCCATGTGTTTCCTTTCTTCTTTTGCTCCGTTTTAAAAAATAACAGAATTTGCGAAAAACATCTGGCAATCCTGCAAAAACTTTGGTATACTGTACCATGAGGATGGTTCGAATCCGAACGAATTTTGTCATTTTTTCACAAGAGCCGTCAGCGAAAGACGGACCGGTTCAAGTCAGGAGGAAGGATTCTTTTTTCGCGTATTAAAGGAACATAATTGCGGCTCCGCGGCAACGGACGCCGCAAAAGAAGAGGTGTTACTATTATGAACGTTCTAATCATACTGGTCATTTTTGCTGCTCTGTTGGCATTGGCCTTCGCGGCCTTCAACTATATGACAGTAGAGCACATGGAGGAAGGCACGGAGACCATGAAGGAAATCGCCGCTGCCATCCGCGTCGGTGCAAATGCCTTTATTGCGTACGAATATAAGGTATTGTACACCGTTGTTGTCATTGTTGCGGTTATTCTCGCGCTCGTAACCTCGTGGCACGCCGGCGTTGCTCTGCTCATCGGCTCGATCATGTCCGGCTGTGCCGGTCTCGTCGGCATGAAGATTGCAACCCTGTCCAATGTCCGCGTATCCAACAAGGCGCGCAAGAGCAAGGATATCGGCGAGACGGTTAAGGTTGCATTCCGCGGCGGCAGTGTCATGGGACTCTGCGTTGCCGGATGCGCACTGCTCGGCCTGTTCCTCGTCTATGTCATCTTCGGCATCGGAATGGGTCAGCTCTCCATGCTGGAAGCGCATACCAACGCGCTGGGAATCTCCTACCTGCCGTTTGCCATGACGCTGTCCGGCTATGCACTCGGCTGTTCGATGGTTGCGATGTTCAACCGTGTCGGCGGCGGTATCTATACCAAGGCTGCTGATATGGGCGCTGACCTGGTAGGCAAGACCGAGGCACACATCCCGGAAGACGATCCGCGCAACCCTGCTACCATCGCAGACAATGTCGGTGATAACGTCGGCGACGTCGCCGGACTCGGCTCGGATCTTCTGGAAAGTTTTATCGGCGCAGTCTCCTCCGGTATGATTCTCGCATATCACTTATTCCTGTCCGCTGCAGCAAACGGACATGCGATGGCAGATGATCTGCTCCGCCGGCTGATCCTGTTCCCCATGGTCTTTGTCTCCGTTGGCTTGATCGCCTGCTGCCTGGGAATCGCTTCCCTGCTGTTTAAGAAATCCATGAGTTCCAATCCGCACAAGGATCTGAACTCCGCTACTTATGTTGCCGCAGGTCTCACCATCGTACTGGGCTTCTTTGTTTCGCTCGGTCTGTTCGGCGGAGCAGAGGGTATCCGTGAAGTCGGCTTCTCCCTCGGTTTCGTTTCTCCGTGGATCTCGGCAACCATCGGCGTTCTGGCCGGCGTCATCATCGGCATGATCGCAGAGTTCTACACGAGCGATGACTACCGTCCGACCCGTCTGCTGGCTAAGGCTTCCCTCGAAGGTCCGGCACTGACCATCACACAGGGTCTCTCCCTGGGTATGCGTTCCTGCTTGGCTCCCTGTGTTGTCCTTGCACTGGGCATTATCATTTCCTACCAGATTTCCGGTATGTACGGCGTTTCCATGTCCGCAATGGGCATGCTGTCCTTCGTCGCCGTTACGGTTTCGGTTGATACCTACGGTCCGATTTCGGACAACGCCGGCGGCATCTCCGAGATGAGCGGTCTGGAGCCGGAAGTCCGCCGCATCACCGATACGCTGGACTCGGTCGGCAACACGACCGCCGCAATCGGCAAGGGCTTTGCCATCGGTTCCGGCGCTCTCGCCGCACTCGCACTGATGATCTCCTATCTGTATTCGTACAACGAAGTCGGCACGCCGCTCGAGCTCAACATGATGGATGCCATGATCCTCGCCGGTGCAATCGCCGGTGCGGCACTGCCGTATCTGTTCTCCGGTATGCTGATTGAAGCCGTTGCAAAGGCTGCGCGCAAGATGGTAGACGAAGTCCGCCGCCAGTTCCGGGAGATTCCGGGCATTCTGGAAGGCAAGGCAAAGCCGGACTACAAAACCTGTATCGAGATTTCCTCCATGGGCGCGATCGGCGAAATGAAGGTTCCGTCCCTCATGGCGATCATTGTTCCTGTTGCAACCGGATTCATCTTTGGACCGAAGTTTGTCGGCGGTCTGCTGATCGGCTCGACCATCAGCGGTATCATGATCGCAATCTTTACCGGTAACTCCGGCGGCGCCTGGGATAACGCAAAGAAGTACATCGAATCCGGCGGCATCTCCGGTCACGGCAAGGGCACACCGGCACACGATGCGGCCGTTGTCGGCGACACCGTCGGCGACCCGCTGAAGGATACCGTCGGTCCGTGCATGGATATCTTCATCAAGATCATGTCCACCGTTTCTCTGGTCAGCGTCTCTGTATTCTCCCAGTACAATCTGGCATCGCTGATCACCCATCTGTTCGGATAATCAACTCAATACAATCCTGTCGGCAGCCGGTTTCCCCCGGCTGCCGATTCCTTTTTGTCAAAAGAAACAGCGTGACCATGTGGTCACGCTGTTTCTTTCTATGTAAGTTACATCTCGTCCAGGAACTCTTGAATGCGCTCCAATGCGGTGCGCAGATGCTTCATGGAATACGAGTACGAAATGCGAATATGTCCGCGTCCGCTCTCGCCGAACGCACTGCCGGGAACAACCGCGACCTTCTTGGATTTCAGCAGTCGGTCACAGAATTCCTCGTCATCCTCACAGTATTTGGTGATGTTCGGGAAAATATAGAATGCGCCCTCCGGCTCAAAGCAGGGCATTCCCATGTCGGTCAGCACCGAATACACATAGCGGCGGCGCATATCATACTGCTCGCGCATGGAAACGATGTCCTTTGCGCCGGTCCGCATCGCCTCAATGCCGGCAAACTGGCTGATTGTCGGTGCAGACATGATGCCGAACTGATGGATCTTGACCAGCGGCTTGAGCATCTCACGCGGCGCCATAACCCATCCGAGACGCCATCCGGTCATCGCATACGATTTGGAGAAACCGTTGATGACAATGGTGCGCTCCCGCATACCCGGCAGCTCCGCAAAGCAGACATGCTTCTTTCCGCCATAGGTCAGCTCGCAGTAAATCTCATCCGAAATGACAATAATATTGGTATCTCGCAGAACTGCCGCAATTTCCTCCAGCTCTTCACGGGTCATGATGGCACCGGTCGGATTGTTCGGATACGGCATGATGAGTACCTTAGTTTTGGGCGTGATGGCAGCGCGCAGGACGTCTGCCGTCAGCTTAAATCCGTTTTCCATCGTGGTCTTGAGCGGAACCGGCGTACCGCCTGCCATGACGGTCAGCGGTGTGTAGCAGACAAAGGACGGTTCCGGAATCAGAACCTCGTCTCCGTTGGAAACAAACGAACGCAGTGCGTTGTCGATCGCCTCCGAGCCGCCTACTGTGACAATGATTTCATTGCGCTCATCGTAGTCCAGATTGTAGTTCTTTTTGGCATATAAGCTGATTTCGTGGCGGAGCTCCGGAAGACCCCAGTTGGAGGTGTAGAAGGTTTTGCC
>JALFIV010000130.1 GCA_022775385.1 Clostridiales bacterium | reverse complement strand
AACGAGATTGAGACCGCGCGCCGGTCGGTGCAGGCGTCTCTGCGGACGATTACGGATTCGCCCTATTCGCTGGAGAATTTCTATCAGATGCAGTCCTCCATCGGACTGGACAGCACGCTTCAGGATCTGATTGCGGAAATCAACCGGGTTACACCCGAGCAGGTCACCGAGGCGGCACGGCGGGCGAAGCCGGACTTTGTATATTTCCTGAAGGGGGTGGCGAAATGATCCGGAACTATCCCGCGCTTCAGGAGGAGATCCGGTCGGCAGTCCTGCCAAACGGACTCCGCGTATACTATATTCCGAAACCGGATTTTCAAAAGACGTTCGCCATGCTGGCGGCGGATTTCGGCTCAGTGGACTGCTGTTTCACGCTGGATGGCGAGCAGCATCAGGTGACGCCGGGTGTCGCGCACTTCCTGGAACACAAGATGTTCGAGGAGGAGGACGGCAACGCCCTGCAGAAGTTCACCATGCTGGGCGCACAGCCCAATGCGTTCACCAGCCATACGATGACCGCCTATCATTTTACCGCCACCGAACGGTTTGAGGAGTGTCTGGAGATTCTGCTCCGCTTTGTCACGACGCCGTATTTTACGGATGAGAACGTCGCAAAGGAGAAGGGCATTATCGGACAGGAGATCAGCATGCTGGACGACACGCCGAGCTGGCAGGCGTATGTGGGTGTTCTGCAGGGACTGTACGGGGCGCATACCGTCCGCATCTCGATTGCGGGCAGTAAGCAGACGATCGCGCCCATTACTCCCGACCTGCTGCATCTCTGCCACCGCGCGTTTTATTCGCCGGCGAATCTCGTGCTGGTGGTCTGCGGAACCTGTGACTTTGACCGCGTGTGTGAGATGGCGGAGTGCATCACACCCAAACAGTCGGCGCGGATTGCGAGCCGGTCGTACGGAGAGGAAACGCCGGAGGCGGCACAGCCGATGCAGGTGCGCCGGATGGCGGTATCCCGTCCGACGTTTATTCTCGGAATTAAGGATACCGTTCCGTCGGATTCCTACCGCAGACAGCTGATGGGCGAGCTTGCCGCGCGCTGTGTCTGCTGTGAGTCGGCGCCGCTGTATGAGACGCTCTATCAGAACAATCTGATTGATCAGTCGTTTGATCCGGACTACTTCACCTTTCCGGAGGGCGCCTGCGCGATGTTCAGCGGCGAGAGCCGCAATCCGGAGGCGGTGCGCGATGCCCTGCTGGAGGAGATCCGCTCGATTGCGGCACACGGCGTCGACCGCGCGCTGTTTGAGCGTGCACGCCGTCAGCTGCTCGGACTCAAGCTGCGCAGTGCGGACGATCCCGGCTCGATCTGCCGGATGCAGGCGGAGGCGTGCTTCACGGGCGCATCCTGCTTTGATTTCTATGAGATCCTGACCGCGGTGACGACGGAGGAGATCGAGGCGCGCATCCGCGAATGGGCGGAGCCGGACCGCATTTCCCTCATGGTCATTGCGCCGGCGGAAACGGAGGACGCGCATGGATAAGGTGGTATCGTTTCCGGGACTCGGACTGGAGTTCCACTTTTCCAACGTCGCGTTCTCGATCGGAGAGAAGCCGATCTACTGGTATGGTATTATCATTGCGGCGGGTTTTATACTTGCTGTGATCTATGCATCGCGCCGTGCGCCGCAGTTCGGCATCTCCGGCGACGATCTGAGCGATATGGCGATTCTGGCGCTGCCGGTCGCTGTGATCTGTGCGCGGATCTACTATGTGCTCTTCCAATGGGAGGACTATAAGGATAATCTGTCCGAGGTCATCGCGATCTGGCACGGCGGTCTAGCGATCTACGGCGGCGTGATCGGCGGCATTCTGTGCTGTTTTGTGTTCTGCCGCGTCAAGAAGATCCACCCGCTGGATATGATGGATGTCGCGTGCATCGGATTGATGATGGGACAGAGCATCGGACGCTGGGGAAATTTCGTGAACTGTGAGGCGTTCGGCAGCCTGACCGGTCTGCCATGGCGCATGTGCATCGGACAGACCATTGCGGAGTGCGGTGCGCTCGGCAATCATCCGACATTTTTCTACGAATCGCTCTGGAATGCGGCCGGCGTTCTGCTGCTGCATTTCTTTTCAGGGAGCAGGCACCGCAAATACCGCGGTGAGGTGCTGCTCGGCTATTTCATCTGGTACGGTCTGGGACGGTTCTGGATTGAAGGACTGCGCACGGACAGCCTGTACATCCCGGGAACCGCGCTGCGCGTGTCGCAGGCGGTCGCGCTGCTGTCGTTTCTCGGCGGTCTGCTGATCTTTGTGATCAACCGGAAAAAGCACTTTCTGCGTCCGGTCGGCGCGGTGCAGACCAAAACAGAAGAAAACAACGAAAAATAACAACGAACAATTGTTGTAATACTAGGAGGAAACACTATGAGTGCAATCAGAATGGACGGCAAGATGGTATCCGCAAAGGTTCGCGGAAGCATCCTCGAGGAAGTCAACAAGCTGAAGGAAAACGGCATCCGCCCGGGTCTTGCGGTTATCATCGTCGGTGAGGATCCGGCGAGCCAGATCTATGTCCGCAACAAGGAGCGCGCCTGCGAGGAGTGCGGCATCTATTCCGAAAAGTACGCGCTGCCGGAGGAGACCACGCAGGAGGAACTGCTCGCGCTCATCGGCAAGCTGAACCACGACAAGAATATCAGCGGCATTCTGTGTCAGATGCCGGTGCCGAAGCACATCAGCGAGCAGGCTGTCATCGATGCGATTGACCCGAGCAAGGATGTCGACGCGTTCCATCCGGTCAACGTCGGCAAGATCATGGTCGGAAACTTTGACTTCAAGCCGTGTACCCCGGCGGGCATCATGGAGATTCTGGACGAGTACGGCATCGACCCGAAGGGCAAGGAGTGCGTCGTCATCGGACGCTCCAACATCGTCGGCAAGCCGATGGCAATGCTGCTGCTGCACCGCCACGGCACCGTGACCATCTGCCACTCGCGCACCGCGAACCTCAAGGAGGTCTGTGCCCGCGCGGACATTCTGGTCGCAGCGGTCGGCAAGGCGAACTTTGTGACTGCGGACATGGTCAAGGAGGGCGCGGCGGTCATCGACGTCGGCATGAACCGCGATGAGAACGGCAAGCTGTGCGGCGACGTCTGCTTTGACGAGGTCAACGAGAAGGCGGGCTGGCTGACGCCGGTTCCGGGCGGCGTCGGACCGATGACCATCACGATGCTGATGAAGAACACGCTCAAGGCGGCAAAGGTTCAGAACGGCATTCTCGATTAAATCACGCTTATGGCAAAAAAGCTGAATCAATGGATGAAGAAGCTCGGTGTGATACTGGAGCATGTGATGGCGGCAGTTGTCATTGCCGCTGTTGTGATCTCGATTTTCTCTCTGTGGGAGCCGTTCTGCGATTTCTGGAACAACCGGACCGGGGCGGAGGCGCTCACCGGTTTTTTGGAACGGGTGCTCGGCATTGTCATCGGCATTGAGCTGTTCAAGATGCTGTGGCGTCCGCGGATACAGTCCGTGCTGGAGGTCATGATGTTCTGTATCGCGCGCCACATGATCGTGCACGAGACGAGTTCGCTTGAGAATCTGCTGACGGTTCTCGGCGTGGCGGTGCTTGTCATCATCCAGAATTACTTCCTCGGTCCGAACCGTCTGGGCACGCACGGACGGAAGAAGGAGAAGCCGGACGGGTCTCGGGAAGATACCTAATATTCCGGTTCGGAATGTGCGGAAGTTCGGCAAAAAAACCGACGGTTTTCGGTTGACAGAAAATGCGTGTTATGGTAACATATCAGAAGCCGCATTGATCGGGTTTTATAAGTGTGTCCAAAAACACCTCCCGTAAAAGCGTGACTCTATCAAAGAAAGAGAGGTGCTACCGCAATGTATGCAATTGTTGTAACCGGTGGCAAGCAGTACAAGGTATCTGAAGGCGATGTTATCTACGTTGAGAAGCTCGGCGTTGAGGACGGCTCTTCCGTTACGTTTGACAAGGTCCTGGCTGTTGGCGAGGGTGCAGACCTGAAGGTCGGTGCTCCGTACGTTGATGGCGCAACGGTTTCCGCTACGGTTGAGAAGACCGGCAAGCAGAAGAAGGTTCTGGTTTACAAGATGAAGCCGAAGAAGGGTTACCGCCGCAAGCAGGGTCACAGACAGCCCTACACCAAGGTAACCATCAACGCTATCAACGCGTAACGATGACCACAGCCCGTTTTTCCACAACTGGCGGCTGCATTCGTGCAGTGGAGATCTCCGGTCACGCAGGCTATGCGGACGAGGGATCGGACATTGTATGTGCAGCAATTTCCAGCGCTCTGGATCTGACAAGCTGTCTTCTCGACGATATTCTGGGTTTGAGCATTCACACCGAGGTGAAGGAAGAAGACGGTCGGATTCTGCTGGCTCTTCCGTCCAAGATGGAGGACAGCGAAGCCGAGCAGGCTCAGAACGCAATGAGTGCTCTCATGGTTTATCTGATAGACCTGGGAGTGAGATATCCGGATTTTATCGAAGTAATGGAGGTGTAAGTCATGCTTCAGATCAGCTTACAGTTTTTCGCTCATAAAAAGGGCGTAGGTTCTACCAAGAACGGTCGTGATTCCGAGTCCAAGCGCCTCGGCGTCAAGCGTGCAGACGGTCAGGTTGTACCGGCTGGCAACATTCTCGTTCGTCAGCGCGGCACTCACATCCATCCGGGCACGAATGTCGGCATCGGCAAGGACGATACTCTTTTTGCAAAGGTTACCGGCGTTGTTCGCTTCGAGCGCATGGGTCGTGACCGCAAGAAGGTTTCGGTTTACGAAATCGAGCAGTAAGAACAGATTCTTTGATGCGAAAGGAGCACCTTGGACGCTTGTCTGAGGTGCTTTTTCCTTCATCGATTTTTTGCGCATAATAGGAGAAGAATATGCCACAGTTTATTGATACCGCGAAGATTTTTATCAAGGGCGGCAAGGGCGGAGACGGCAAGGTCTCGTTCCATCGCGAGAAGTATGTCGCCTCGGGCGGTCCGGACGGCGGCGACGGCGGACGCGGCGGCTCGGTCATCTTTCAGGTGGATGACAACCTGTCCACGCTGATGGATTTCCGCTACAAGAGAAAGTACGCGGCGGAGCCGGGTGAGCCGGGCGGCAGCAAGCGCTGCTTCGGCAAGGACGGCAAGAGCCTGACCATCTATGTCCCGCGCGGCACGGTCATCCGTGATGCGGCGACCGGACAGATCATCAAGGACATGTCGGACAACGAGCCGTTTGTCGCGGCGAAGGGCGGCAACGGCGGATGGGGCAACACGCATTTTGCGACCCCGACCCGTCAGACCCCGCGCTTTGCCAAGCCGGGACTGCCCGGACAGGAGCTGGAGGTTCAGCTCGAACTCAAGCTGCTCGCAGACGTCGGACTGGTCGGCTTCCCGAATGTCGGCAAGTCCACCCTGCTCTCGATGGCATCCGCTGCCCGTCCGAAGATCGCAAACTATCACTTCACGACGCTCGTGCCGAATCTGGGCGTGGTCTCGATCGGCGAGGGTGAGTCGTTCGTCATGGCGGACATCCCGGGCATCATCGAGGGCGCTTCGGAGGGAGCCGGTCTGGGACACGCATTCCTGCGCCATATTGACCGCTGCCGTCTGCTGCTGCACATTGTCGATGCGGCGGGCAGTGAATACCGCGACCCGATCGACGATCTGGAGAAGATCAACAGCGAGCTGTCCAAGTATTCGCTCGATCTCGAGAACCGTCCGCAGATTGTCGTTGCCAACAAAATTGATCTGCTGGGTGACGACCGCGAGCCGCTCGAGCGCATCCGCAAGTGGGCGGAGGATCACGGCTTTGCGTATGCCGAGATGTCGGCGGCGACCAGTCAGGGCGTCCGCGAGCTGATGAATCAGACCTGGCACGCACTTGAGAAGCTGCCGCCGGTGGTTGTCTACGAGCCGGAGTTTGTCATGGACGAGGTCGAAAAGCCGGTCACCGAGGCGGATATCGAGATCCGCAAGGTGGACGACTACTATGTGGTCGAGGGCGCATGGATCGAGCGCCTGTGCGGCTCGGTCAACTTCGACGACTACGAGTCCCGTATGTATCTCGACCGCAAGCTGCGCGCCGCCGGCGTGTTTGATCGTCTGGAGGAGATGGGCGTTCAGGACGGCGATTTTGTCGTCATGGGCGAGATGGAATTCGAATACGAGAGATAATGCAGGATATTTCTGCATGAGGGGATGAATGAAACCACTATGAAAAAGGAAAAACTCACAGGGAGTATCCTGTTTCCGGCGCTGATCTGCACCCTGCTCTGGGGCAGTGCGTTCCCGTCGGTCAAGAGCGGCTACGCGCTGTTCGGAATCGGAGACGATCCGTTCAGCAAGCTGTTCTTCGCGGGGTGGCGCTTTATGCTCGCCGGTGTGCTCGTGCTGATCGTCTATATCGTGATGTACCGCAAACCGTTTCTGCCCAACCGGCATATGTGGAAGGGCATTCTGATTCTGGGTCTGGTACAGACGACGATGCAGTATGTGTTTTTCTATATCGGCCTGTCGCACACCACCGGTGTCAAGGGATCGGTGCTGACCGCGACGACGACCTTCCTGTCCGTGCTGATCTCCCACTTTCTGTTTCCGAACGACCGGCTCAACCGCTACAAGGTGGTCGGCTGTCTGATCGGCTTTGAAGGCGTCATTCTGATCAGCATGGGAAGCGGCGATCTGTTTTCCGGCGGCTTTGCGCTCAACGGCGAGGGCTTTATGATCCTGTCTGCGGCGGCAGCCGCGGTTGGTGCGGTCATCAGCAAGGTGGTTGCACGCGGCGCAGAGCCGATGATCATCACCGGCTGGCAGCTGTTTTTCGGCGGTGCGATTTTGCTGATCGCCGGAGCTGCAGGCGGCGGACACTTTGCGCAGACGCCGCCGCAGGCGTTCGCCCTGCTCGGCTATTTGATCTTCCTGTCGGCGACGGCATTCACGATCTGGACCATGCTGCTCAAGCGCCATCCGGTCGGCAAGGTCACGGTGTACAACTTCCTTGTCCCGATCTTCGGCTCGCTGATGTCCGGACTGGTGCTCGGAGAACAGGTATTTACCGTGCGCAATATGGTCTCCCTGCTGTTTGTCTGCGCGGGTATCGTGCTGGTTAACCTGAGAATCGGCGGCGGAAACAAGACGGAAAAAGAGGCGGTAAAATGAAGTATTGTTACGAATGCGGCACCAAGCTGATGGATAAGTATCTCGAGGGAGAGGGAATGATCCCGTACTGTGAGAAGTGCTCGCAGTACCGCTTTCCGATCTTCAACACGGCGGTCAGCATGGAGGTGCTGAATCCGT
>JALFIV010000110.1 GCA_022775385.1 Clostridiales bacterium | reverse complement strand
ATATCTGGACGACGATACGCCGATGCGCGAGCGGCTGGGTGAGACGGACGCCGAGGGATTTTCCGTGGAGAATTTCGGTTATCCGGTCAATCTGATGATCGCACAGCCGTCCCACATCGTGCGCGGCACGTTTTTTGACTGTTTACGTGCGCTCAGCCGTGCCTGAGCAGAACACGGTGCGTTCTCTGCGCGAACGGTATCGCAGACGTTTTGCCTGACTGTCTGTATGAAATGACTGGCGCGGACGGATGAAAAGACCGCCGCGGTCACCATATTGTGCCGAGAGACTTGCGTGCAGTGTCATCTTCGTCACCTCCCTGCCTATCCTATCCGTTTTTTGGCTGGTATATTCTGACCCCGGACAGCAAAAGCTGAATTCGGGTGAAACGGATGAAACAGTTGGAAAAAACGGCGACTCTTGTCGCATTGGGAAGCTGGGGATATCCTCTGATAGAAATCCTCTGGCGGGGATGGACGCACTGGTCGATGGCGCTCGCCGGCGGCGTGTGTCTGAGTCTGCTCGGGCGCGCCTCGCGGCGTCTGCAGGATCGCGGACCGCTTGTGCGCTGTGCGGTCGGATCAGGAATCATCACGACAGTCGAGCTGCTGTTCGGCTGTGTGTTCAATCTCGGACTGCATCTGTCGGTCTGGGATTATTCGGCGGAACGCTGGAATCTGGCGGGACAGATCTGCGCGAGGTACAGCACGATCTGGTTTTTGCTGAGCGGACCGCTGATGCGTCTGACGGACTATCTGTGCGCAGACGGACAACAAGAGAGAAGAGGGGAAAAGACACATGCTGCTTGCAATCAATGCACAGAATACGTTTATTACAATCGGATGCTTTCGAAAGGATCAGCTCGAGGTCGTCACACGGCTGGCGACTGAGCCGCGCCACTCCGCAGATCAGTATGCCTGCGCCATTTCGGATGTCCTTCGTCTGCGCGCGGTCGACCGGCGGCAGATCGGCGGGGCAATCCTGTGTTCCGTCGTGCCGGCGCTCAGTGCTGTCCTGCGTCAGGCGGTGGAGACGCTGTTTCACTGTCCGGTGATCAGCGTGTCGGCGGGTATCAAAACCGGACTCAATATGAAAATCGATCATCCGCATATGCTGGGCAGCGATCTGGTCTGTCTCGCGGTCGAATCCGTCTCGCGCGGGAATCTGCCGTGCGTGGCGGTGGATATGGGAACTGCGACGACCTTTACGGTGGTGGACAAAGCCGGCGTCATGGTGGGAACAGCGATTGCACCGGGCGTTCATCTGGGACTGGAGGCGCTCCGTCAGCAGGCGGCACAGCTCCCGTCGGTTGTTCTGGATCAGTCTGTCCCGCTGATCGGAAAAAATACCATGGACTCGATTTCTTCGGGCGTGCTGTACGGCGCGGCGAGCATGGTGGACGGAATGATTCAGCGCCTGCGGGAGCAGCTCGGCGAGGATCTGACGGTCTATCTGACCGGACCGGATGCGCCGTATGTCGCGGATCTGATGCGGGAGAAAACCGTGCGTGAGCCGCATCTCGCACTCATGGGTCTCAGAAAGATCTGGGAGAAGAATAAGAAGAAGTAATTTCGTTACATCAAAACAACCCCTTCCGTCTGTTTTGTCAGGAGGAAGGGGTTGCCGTTATTGAAGTACCGATCGGATGTAGTAGAAGATATACTGCTGATACACACCGGCATAGGGGCTGTTTTGAAATGCGGAGAAGTCGCCGTCGTAGTACACGGCGGCTTTTTTCATCCAGGTGTCGACCGGAAAGGCGTCCAGCTTGTGCAGACCGAACAGCAGAAAGCAGTCGGCGACCTTTCGCCCGACGCCGCGCAGCTGCATGATATGATGCCGTGCACTGTCGGTGTCCATGGCGGCGAGCGTGGTGAAATCGAGAGCGCCGTCACAGACGGCGCGGGCGGCGTGAATCAGGTAGGGCGCGCGGTAGCCGGCGCGCAGGAATTCCAGATCGGCACGTTCGAGCGGCGCGAGGGTTTCCGGGGACGGAAACGCGTACAGGGTCTGTCCGTCAAACAAAACCGGATCGCCCAGCGATTGACAGAGCCGGGTGAGGATGGCGCGGATGCGCGGGATGTTGTTGCACTGCGAGATCAGAAAGGCGCACAGCGCTTCCCACGGGTCCTGCCGCAGGATGCGGATACCGCAGCCGTAGTCCGCCGCCGCTTTGGTAAATGCATCGACAGAAAACGCGGCGCGGATGGACGGATAGTCCAGACCGCAGTCAAAATAGGAACGCCATAGCGGCTCGGTTCCGGGCAGTGTCTGAATTTCAAGCATACCATCCCGGTCACGCACGCGCGCGGGTGTGTGCTCGGTCAATCCAATCCAGCTTCCGTCCGGCTCCAGTGTCCAGCGGAAACACTGCCCGCAGTCGAGTGTCTGTGCGGCAGAAAAATCTCCCTGTGCCGGCAGGGTAGTCCATGTCAGCGGATGTGTCACATGCAGTTCCTCCTTTGCGGTCCGGTCAGCCGGATGCGCTACCGCGATGGTATCACACAAAAGCGGAAAATGCAATGGAACGGGATTGGGGAGAAGGGAAAGTTTTGTTGAAAAAGTTATTTTAAAGTTGTTTTATCGAAAAAGAAAGTATGCTATAATAAAAATGATTTTGTAACACAGAGGTGATTCGGTGTCGGACCAGCATAAGGACAATGATGTTGCGTTTCCGTGGGACGACGAGGAACTGGCTGCTTTCCGCATGCCGGAGAACGAACGTCCGCTGAATGTTGTCTATGACGAGAGTATCACCAGACGTCCCGGCTTCAGTGAACACGCGGCGCGAGGTATTTCCGGTGCGGGTGCAGAGCGGGGACGGACCCAAAAACGCCGCAAAAGACGGCTGTTCCGCCGCATTCTCGGCGGACTGACAGCGCTGTTTATTTTCTGCACCAGCATGTACGTTTTTCTGGTGTATTCCAATATTCCGTTTATTGAAAAGTGGAGAACCATCTATATCGAAACCGCGATGGGTACGATGACGCATCAGTGGCTGGCGACGGCATTCCTGCCGGGTGATGTCATTGACAGCGTAATGACCGACCGCACTTCGGTGGAGGCACAGCAGAAGAGTCTGAGCAGCTACTGGGATGAAGCGGAGAGCGACGGCATCGACTACTCCCTTGCAATCCGGCCGTGGAGCGAGCTGGAGGCGGAGTTTTCCACCTATTATTCCGAGATCGATTTTTCGACCTTTCAGGCGTATATGAATGAGCACGGCAGTGAGGCGGTCGATGAAAACGGCTATCTGCTGATCGACGAATCGGATTACGGTGATGAAGATACCGGAATCCGCACCACATCGGGCGACGCGGTCTGTGCGATTGATACACGGAACGGAATTGTCATCATCACATTGGAGAACGACAGCTACTACGGCAAGCTTGCGATTGTCAAGAATCCGGCACAAGCGAGCGTTGCGCCGGCCTCCAATCTGGACAGCGGCGAGGGTGAATATATCGAGGACATTGTCCGGGAAAACAATGCGATTCTGGGCGTCAATGCAAGCGGCTTTGATGATCCGAACGGAACCGGAAACGGCGGCGATGTCTACGGCATGATTTTCTCGGGCGGCAGACGCATCGTCGGACGCAACGGCTGTCAGATGAAGGTAATCAGCCTGAATTATGATAACCGGCTGAATATTTCCAATAAAAAACCGTCGGATGCCCGCGAGGCGATGCAGTTTGAGCCGGTACTGATTATGAACGGCGATCTGCTCATCAGCGGCTCCTCCGGATGGGGACTGCAGCCGCGCACCGTCATCGGTCAGACCCGGGACGGACAGCTCATGCTGTCGGTGGTCGACGGACGGCAGCCGGGATACTCGCTTGGCATCACCATCGGTGAGCTGTCGGATATCTTCTACCGCTACGGCGCGTATCAGGCGTGCAACATGGACGGCGGCTCGTCCTCGCTGATGTATTATGACGGACGGCCGATCACCAAATCCTCGGCATCCGATTCCACCTGCGGACGGCATGTGCCGGATGCGTGGATTATTGCGCGCGGCGCGGGCGATTTCGGAAGCTACGACGAATCGGAAAATGAATGGGAAACCGATTCGTGGGACTCGGAATGGTAACAGAATAATGCAGATCTCCCTGTTTTGGAACACAAGACAGGGAGATTTTTTGCGTGAATATGGTATCAGACAATCTGTACATCGAATAAGATGTAGTGGGACACAGAACGGTGTGTCGAATACTGTCAAAGAAAAAATTCCGCAGAGGCAGAGAATTCGCCGGCGCTCGCACACAAATCATGGCATGCTGGAGGGGAAGGTCTCTGCCGCAGACGGGGAGATTCTTTTGCCAAACTTGTAAAAAGGAGGTGAAAAAAACGGAGGATATTGTTATACTGATATCAGCGGGAACCATACCCGGCAAGCGGAGCGCGCAGACGGCACAGAGCGAGCTGTATGCGAGGGCGTTCAGTCAGTTCGGCGTGTCCTGCGTGCTGGACGGCGGATGGGGCGATGTCTCCGGTCTGGCGGAGCGGATGGACGGACTGCTGCTCTCGGGCGGCGGGGATATCCATCCGCGGTTTTACGGCAGGAGCATCAGCGGACAGGCTGCCTGCGTGGACGAACAGCGCGACGAGCGTGAGCGCGATCTGCTCCGCTGTTTCTGTGAAAAGCGCAAGCCGGTGTTCGGCATCTGCCGCGGCATTCAGGTGATCGACGTCTTTTTCGGCGGCACGCTGTTCCGCGAGCTGTGCACGGCGCATCTGCATGAGAACACCAAGCACTCGATCGTGACCGCCGAGAGCGGATACCTGCGCGGGATGCTCGGTGAGCGTCTGACGGTAAACAGCTACCATCATCAGGCAATCCGCACACTGGGACGCGGTCTGCTGGTCACGGCGGTGAGCGATGCGGACGGCGTCATCGAGGGAATCGAGCACGAAGCCCTGCCGGTCTCCGCGGTACAGTGGCATGCCGAGCGCATGATCGAAGGGGTATGCCGCGACACGGATGCCTCGATGCGTCCGCTGCTGGCGCATTTTGTCTCGCAGGTGCGCAATTCCTGCGTGATGGTGTGAGCCGGATCAAACAGGGAAAGGAACTGACATGCATGCAGGAGCAGGTGCGGGAAATCAATCTGGAGATCGGGCGTCCGGCGGCGGCGCAGGCGCTCGAGCGGATGCGGATGGAGCTTCGGCTGTCCAAAAAGCACGGATACACCGCGGTCAAACTGATCCACGGCTTCGGATCAAGCGGAACCGGTGGGAAGATCCGCACGGCGGTGCGGCGGGAGCTTGCGGCGATGCAGCAGCGCGGCGAGATCGGCGATGTGATATTCGGAGAAAAGCTGACGATTTTTTCTCCGGAGACGCAGGAACTGCTGCGCCGGTGTCCCTCCTTCCGGCGGGATTCCGATTTGGAGCGATATAACAACGGCATCACCGTTGTTGTAATAAAAAAGAGCAAAGAAAACAACAGATAAGGAGCGAAAGCATATGTTAAACAGAGCAAATGAGCAGAAAAAGGATACCCTGGAGAAACTGCGCGGCGGCGACGGTCTCATCGGCCGGCAGACGCTGATTCCGCCGGAGGAGTCCTGTGGAAAGTTCAAGATGTGCTCCATTCTCACGCTGGAGCCGGGATGCTCGATCGGCAAGCACGGACACAATCCGGATGCGGAGTTCTGCTACATGATGGAGGGTGAGATGACCATTCTGGACAATGGAACCGAGTATACGGTTCATCCGGGTGATGCGTGGTTCTGCGGCGGCGGTGCCATTCACTATACCAAGAACAATTCGGACAAAAAAGCCGTGTTCATGGCGATTGTCGTCGAGTAATTTCAACGGAAACAGACAGAGAGCCGCCTGCGGGCGGCTTTTCTGCTGAGCCGATGGATTTGACAACGTCGGGTATTGTGGATATAGTAGACAGAGCAGGGGAAAACTCCCCGAAAGAGGAATGAGACGAAAGGAGAAGCGCGATGGGATGTGAATCGTGTACCCATGACTGCGGAAGCTGTGGAAAACAGGGAGCCGGGTGCGGCGGATGCGGCTCGTCCGAACTGAACCGAGAGGAGCGTGCGATTCTGCTCGAGCTGGCACAGACGCCGTTTCTGCCGCTGGTTCAGTTTGTGCGGCGGGAATCCTATTTCGCTCCGCTCGAGCCGCTGGAGCCGTCACCGGTCTATCTGCGCACGGGAGAGGAAGACACGGCGGAAATTGAACTGATTTCGCTGGCACTTCGCCGTCTGGCGTCGCGCGGTTATCTCACACTGGACTATGATATTCCGCTGTCCGGCTATGACTATGTTCTGTATCAGACCTCAGCGCTGTGCCGCCGTCTGGCACAGATGAACCCGGGCTATACCATCGTTCCCAAACGCGGGAGCATGGCGCTCACGGCGGCGGGACAGAACGCGGCGGACGATCCGACACTTTGAACAGATGAAAAAACAGCAGGCCGTCGATACGGTCTGCTGTTTGTGTTTTATGGGAAATGGGGTTAAATGCGTGCAACGCCGCTCTCGCGTGCCGCCTTGGCAACTGCCGCCGCGACGGTGTCCTTGACGCGGGGATCGAATGCCTTCGGAATGATGTAATCCGCACGCAGTTCATCGTCCGAGATCAAACCGGCAATGGCATAGGCCGCCGCCATCTTCATCTCCTCGTTGATGTCGGAGGCGCGGACGTCTAATGCGCCGCGGAATACGCCCGGGAAAGCCAGAACATTGTTGATCTGGTTCGGATAGTCCGAACGTCCGGTGCCGACAACTGCGGCGCCGCCGGCGATTGCCTCCTCCGGCATGATTTCCGGAACCGGATTTGCCATGGCGAAGATCATCGGATCGGGTGCCATGGTGCGGACCATATCGGCGGTCAGCACGTTCGGGCCGGACAGACCGAAGAATACATCGGCGCCGGCGATGACGTCCTTGAGCGTACCGGTGCGGTGATGCGGATTGGTGATCTTGGCGAGCTCCTTCTGGGACTCAAACAGACCGTCCTGTCCTTCGACGATCGCGCCCTTACGGGTGCAGACCACGATGTCCTTGACACCGAGACTGAGCAGCAGCTTGGTGACGGCGGTAGCGGCCGCACCGGCTCCGTTGACAACCAGACGGAGGGAATCCAGTGCGCGTCCGGTCAGACGGCAGGCATTGATCATGGCAGCGGCACAGCAGATCGCCGTTCCGTGCTGATCGTCGTGGAAGATCGGGATATCACAGCGCTCCTTGAGCTTGCGCTCGATCTCAAAGCAGTTCGGGGCGCCGATGTCCTCGAGGTTGATGCCGCCGAACGAGCCGCTGATGTTGGCAACGGTGTCGACAAATTCATCGACGCTATCTGCATGGACGCAGAGCGGGAACGCGTCGACATCGCCGAACGACTTGAACAGCGCACATTTGCCCTCCATAACCGGCATGCCGGCCTCCGGACCGATGTTGCCGAGACCGAGCACCGCGGTACCGTCCGTGATAACGGCGACCAGATTGCTGCGGCGGGTGTAGACATAGCTGAGATCCGGGTTCTTCTGGATCTCAAGACACGGCTGCGCAACGCCGGGGGTGTATGCAATTGATAAATCCTCTGCTGTTTTCACCTCACAGCGGGAGATTACTTCGATTTTTCCGTTCCAGTCACGATGTGCTGCAAGCGCTTTTTCTTTGATATCCATCTGCATCCTCCTATAACTACAGTTGCACAAACCGGGAATTTTTCCATTTTCTATTGTAGCATTCCTATCCGCGAATTACAAATACTTTGTGCGTACAGAATACCGAATCCGACAAAGTTTTCTTTTTTTCACAACTTTGAACCGCAATTTACGAATTATTCATAATCTTCTCACAAATTCTTTACTTCTCATCTCAATTTCCTTCATAAATTTCCGTTATGATATATACGTCAAGAGCAAGAGCAGCACAGAACACCTGCTCCGTATTCTCCCGAAATCATGTGCTGCATCTGACGGGGAGAGGAGCGCCAAATCTTTTTTTCCTTTTGACAGCCACAGTTTTTTTGTTATCATATTTCTTTCTTCTTTCATTTTATTTTTCATTTTTCATCCTTTCGGGAAAGCTCGGATATTGTCCGGGCTTTTCCTCTTTTTGCAGAAGAAACGGCTATGTGCAGATGCACAGAGCCGTTTCTATTATCGGAGTGTCTGTTTCCGGGACTGTTCAAGATGCTCGAGCGCCGCCTCGATGGCGTCCTCGAAGGTATCGTTGCTCTCTTCCAAGGCGTCCCGGAGCGCATCTTTGACCAGCGACGCGTCCATTGCCTCGCGCACAGCATCCTTGACGGCGGATTCCTCGACCGCCTCGCGGACCGCCTCGCGTACGGTTGTCTCATCGGCCGGATGGAGGATCTCCTTCATGAATCCGGCGGTGAGAATACCGGTCGGCAGTGCGATGACGGCGATGCCGATGAAGGAGGAGGCCATGGCGACCAGCTGTCCGATGGTGGTCGCCGGGGAAATATCACCGTAGCCGACCGAGGTCATCGTGACGGTCGCCCAATACAGTGCGGAGAAAAAGTCGGGGAACAGCGCGGGCTCCACATTGTACATGATGATGGCGGACATAAAGATGGCGGAGGCGGCAAGCGTGCTCACTGCGGTCAGCGCTTCGCGCTCGGCGCGGAGAATGTTGAGAAACATACGCATGCCTTTGGAGTAGCGCATGAGTTTGAAAATGCGGATGACCTTGATGGCGCGCATCAGACGCAGATAGCGGAAACGATGCAGACTCGGATGCAGCAGAAGCAGGGTTGGAATGATCGAAACCAGGTCAATCAGTGCCAGCGGTGTAAACGGATAGACGGCAAACGCCCATTTTTTCAGCTTTGGCAGTTTGAAATCCGCAGTCAGCAGACGAAGAATGTAATCGACCAGAAAGACAAAGGTCACAGCCCAGTCCAGATAAGAAAATACGATGTGCGTGCGGCGGAACATCATCGGAATCAGACAGGCCATAATGCTGATACACATGATGGTGTCATAGACTCTGCTCGCGATGTCCTCGCCGGAGGACAGCTCGATAATCTGATAGATTCGTTTTCGCATCCGGTCAACCTCCCTGTCCGGCAGTCACAGTAAGATATGGATTAGTATACCATTTTTTTCACGCGGAGAACATGGTGAAAAAGAAAAAAACAGCGGATATTTTTGCGGATCCGAGTGGAGAAACATGGAATCAAAAGGAGAAAAGCAAGAAACGGATGTGCAATAAGAAACAGGAGAATCCGGCGGAAAATGAGATATTCCTGCGTTTTTACAAACAAAATACGGAAAACAATTGTATTTTCACGGGATGTAATGTATAATACAGAAAAAATGGATAGGTATGCTCAGACAATCAGATCTGAGGAAAAGGATAATTTGATCAGATCGGGGGGGGATCATCCGAATGAAACATACAATTTTTCGCACGGCCGCGGCTGCGGCGCTGATCGGCACGATGATGCTGACCGGATGCGGCGGCTCGGACAAGGGGGATGCGGTTTCTGTGCAGTCGGTTTCCGAACTGGCAACCAGAAATGTATCCGGAACCAACAACTTCAGCGGCGTGGTGGAAGCGCGCTCGGTTCAAAAGGTCAAGAAGAGCAGCCGGAAGAAAATCAAAAAGTGCTATGTCTCCGAGGGAGACACGGTCAAAAAGGGCGAACTGCTGTTTACGTATGACACGGAGTCCATCGAACTGGATATTCAGAGTGCGGAACTCGAGCTGGAAGAGCTGGAATCCAACATCAAGTCCTACGACACACAGATTGCGGAACTGGAAAAAGAGCGCAAGAATGCCAGCTCCAGCGACAAGCTGTCCTACTCTTTGGAAATCCAGTCGGCACAGATTGACAAGGCAGAGGCGCAGTACAATCTGAAATCCAAGCAGCAGTCGTATGAAAAACTGAAGAAATCTATGAATACCACCAAGGTATATTCCAAAATCAGCGGTGTGGTGCAGTCCATCAAGGACACCGACAGCGACAGTGACACCGGAGATGAGGATAGCAGCGGCGTCTATATGACCATTCTGCAGACCAACTCGTACCGCGTCCGGGCGAAGGCGAACGAGATGAATGTCAATACCCTGCAGGAGGGAATGCTCGTCACGGTGGTATCCCGTCTGAACAGCAGTGACACCTGGACCGGCACGATCAGCAAGATTGACACGGACGGTGCGGCGGACAGTGATTCCACGGATGAGGAGCAGGCCTATGACAGCGACACAGGCGGCGAGAGCGCGACACAGTACGAATTTCTCGTCAAGCTGGATGATTCCAGCGGACTGCTGATGGGACAGCATGTCTATGTCACGACCGGCGAGGTGGTATCGCCGGAGGAGGCCAATGCCTTGCAGCTTTCGGCGGCATTCCTGTCGCAGGATGAAGAAGGAAACTTCTTCGTCTGGGCGGAGGGCTCGCGCGACCGACTGGAAAAGCGCACGGTGACGGTCGGCACGTATAACGAGTTCAATGACACCTATGCCATTCTGGACGGACTGACGGAGGAGGATTACATTGCATTCCCCGATGAAGGTCTGGAAGAGGGCATGAAGACCAGCGAATATCAGGATGTTGAGAGTGAGAATGAGGAGCTTCCGGAGTACGAGGAAGGTGATATTCCGAGCATGCCTGTTGGCGAGGAGGTGCCGGTTGGATGAGTGTGCTTCTCGAATGCAAGGATGTCTTTAAGACGTATCAAAACGGAAAACTGGAAGTTCCGGCGCTCAGAGAGATCAATCTTGAGGTGCAGGAGGGGGAATATGTCGCGATTATGGGACCGTCGGGTTCCGGCAAGACAACGCTGATGAATATCATCGGCTGTCTGGATGTCCTGACATCCGGTACCTGCCTGCTCGATGGAGAGAATCTCGCCAACCTGACCTCAAACCAGATGGCGGGCGTGCGGAACCGCGTGCTGGGCTTTGTCTTTCAGCAGGCGGATCTTCTGCCGGGGCTGACGGCGCTGGAAAACGTGGCGCTTCCGCTTTTGTACCGCGGCGTCAAAAAGCGCGAGCGGCTGGAGAAAGCGGCGGAAATGCTGGACAAGGTCGGTCTGTCCGACCGTATGACATTTCGCCCGAATCAGCTGTCCGGCGGACAGCGGCAGCGCGTTGCGATTGCCCGCGCAATGGTGGGAAAACCCAAGCTGCTGCTCGCGGACGAGCCGACCGGCGCGCTGGACAGCAAGTCGGGCAAGCAGATCATGTCGCTGTTCCGACAGCTGAATGACGAGGGAATTACGATTATCATGATTACGCATGCACAGGAGATCGCCAATGAGGCGGACCGCATCTGCTATATCTTTGACGGTATGCTGACCGAAGGAAAACAAGAGGAGCGTTCGGAATGAGAGAAAAACTTTCGGCAATACGGAACCGCCTGACGCATCTTCCGGGACAGCACCGGACAGGAGGAAGAAAAAAACTGCTGGCGATTCTGGCGGCAGTAGTGATCGTCATCGGCCTGTGTATTTTTGGCGCGACGCGCATCTACAACCGCTATCACGGCGGAACCGTCAATGTCTATTCGTTCACCGATGTCGGCTTGGATGCGATGATGGTGGAAGACGGCATGGACATGGAGGGCACGGTTTCAACCGACCAGCTGCAGACCGAATATCTTTCGGATTCGGAGAAGGTCGACAAGGTCTATGTCAAGAAGGGACAGAAGGTCAAGGAAGGTGACAAACTGTTTTCCTACGACAGTACACTGACCAAGCTGGATCTGCAGCGGAAGAATATTGAGATACAGAAAAAGGAGCTCGCGCTGACCGAGGCGAAAAAACGTCTGTCGGTGATCAAGACCTACCGAGCCGGCGTCCCGATCAAAAACAGTGTCGCCGATGATATCGGCAACGAAACGATTGACAGTGGAGACGACGAGGACGATTCCGAGGATGAGACCGCGGGCGCATTTGACGCCGGTGTGACCAACCTTGCGTCCATCCGGACACTCGGCGGAGATAGCGACCGCTTGACGCAGGAGGAGATCCGTCCGCTGAGCGGTTCGGGAACGAAGGATGATCCGTACAACTACGAGTGGGATGACAACTATATTTTTAATGATTCCTTCCTTGAGATAATCACACAGGGAAAAACGGAGGCGTATGTCCGGTTTTTCCTGAGCGGATCGAATGCCGGACTGGAGGAAAAACAGCAGGAGCTGGAACAGCTTCAGCAGCAGTTGAATGAACTGGAAGAAACCATTGACTCCATGCAGGCGGAATGGGACGCGAAAGAGGAGCAGCTCCAATCCGATCTTGAGGAAGCACAGGGACAGCTGGAGCAGAGCCGGAGTGATCTCCAGGATAGTCAGACGGAGATTCAGGAACTCAAGAATCTGGCTGGACAGATTGTGGCGTATTTCCTCGATCTGAGCAGTGAAAGCGAGGACGAGAACAAAAAACAGCTGTTTGACGACCTGAAAGAGCTGATACAAAATGCAGAGAGCGCAGACGATCTCAAGCAGAAGCTCGAAGCGTTTTTGAAACAGGTAGAGGAGATGGAACAGCCTGAAATAACCGAAGACACCGGAACGGACGGAGATGCTGCATCGAGTGAACCTGTGGATGGGACAGACAATACAACGGATTCTCCGGACACGGATTCCGCCGATGAGCAGGAAATCGTTGTCGCCGATCAGAGCATGGAGGACAGCACGATTCAGGCTGTTGCACAGACGCTTGAGGCGCGGCGGCAGAGTGCGCAGGTCAAACCGCTGGGTGAGACCGAGGAGGTCACGGTTTCAGAGAATTCCGAAGACGGCGATGCGTACTTCGCGAGCTGGGTCATGCACATTCAGCAGGTGAACGGAAGCTACCGATATCGGATTCTTTCCATCAATGTCGGTGGGTTGGAACGGGACGTTGCCGATTCGCTCCCCGAGGTGGAAAACCCGACCGAACCGGGCGAGGAACCGGGCGATGAACCGGGAGATGTACCGAGCGACGAGCCGGGCGGCGGATTCACAGACGGAATCGTCTACACCCGCGCACAGCTGGCACAGCTGATCACGCAGGCGAGCGAGGAAGTCAAGACGCTCGAGCGCGATCTCAAAAAACTGCGGATTGAATACCGCAAACAGCAGATTGAGGCGGATGCGGATACGGTCTATGCCAAGGTCGACGGCGTGGTGACAACCCTGCGCGATCCGGACAAGGCGGGTACGGAGAAGGCATTCATCAAGGTGTCCGGCGACGGGGCGGGATACAAGATCTCAGGCACGGTGAGTGAGCTGGAGCTGGACCGTGCGATGCCGGGCGCGAGCGTCACGGTCAACAACGAGGAGATCGGCGAGTCGTATCAGGGCGTTGTGGAAAAGGTTCTGAAGTACCCGACCGAGTCCAATGAATGGGACTATACGGCAAATTCCAACGTCTCGTACTATCCGTTTACCGTCAAGGTGGACGACAGCGCGGAGTTCAATCTCGACGACTATATCACCATCAGCTTTGACAAGACGGAGGAGGAGACTGCATCGGTTTACCTGATGAAGTGCTTCATCCGCTCAGAGGACGGCAGAAGCTATATCTACGTCGCAGACGAGGACGGAAAGCTGGAAAAGCGGTATGTTTCGACCGGCAAGGATGTCTGGGGAAATTATACGGAGATTAAGAACGGACTGTCGGAGGGCGAGATGGTTGCATTCCCGTACGGACAGCATGTCCGCGAGGGAGCACCGACACAGGAGGCCTCGATTGAGGCATTGTACACGGAGTAAGGAGGGGATAGTGTGCTAGAGAATATCAAACTGTCCTTTCAGGGAATCTGGAGCCATAAGATGCGCTCTCTGCTGACGATGCTGGGTATTATCATCGGCATCGCCTCCATCATCTCCATCGTCTCCACAATCAAGGGTACGAACGAACAGATCAAACAGAATCTGATCGGTTCTGGCACCAATGCGGTCGATGTCGAGCTGTATCAGGGCGATGCGCCGTATGAGATGGAGTATATGTCCATCCCGGCGGGGGTACCGGAGATTACGGAGGAAATCCGACAGAAGATTGAAGAAATTCCGAGTGTGGAGAAAGCGTCTCTTTATGTAGAGCGCACCTATGTTTCCAATACGTTTTATCTGAACAACGCGTTCAACGGCACGATCCGCGGCATCGACGAGAACTATCTTTCGGTCAACGGCTATTCGGTCATCTACGGACGCGGCTTCGTGGAGAAAGATTACACGGACTTCCGTCAGGTCATTGTGCTGGATGAAACCGCGGCGAAGACGCTGTTTCCGGGCATCAGCGCGCTCGGAAAAGAGGTTGAGATCAAGGAACAGCCGTATACCGTAGTCGGTATTGTGCGGCTGAGTGAGGAGAGCGAGCCGGTGATCAACACGATTACCGACTACGAAACCTATGTCGGAGAGAGCAGCGGCGTGCTGTTCCTTCCGCTCTCCCAGTGGCCGGCGGTCTATCAGTATGATGAACCGGAGAATGTCTCACTGCGCGCCACAAGCACGGATGAGATGGCAACAGCGGGACACAAGGCGGCGGAGATTCTCAATGAGACGCTGAACGTCTCCTCCGAGAGCGATCTGTCCTATCAGAGTACGGACATGACCCAGCAGGCGAGAGATCTGCAGAAGCTGTCCAACTCGACCAATATGCAGCTGATCTGGATTGCGAGCATCTCGCTGCTTGTCGGCGGCATCGGCGTCATGAACATCATGCTGGTGACGGTCACCGAGCGCACCCGTGAGATCGGCCTCAAAAAGGCGATCGGCGCAAAGGACAGCAACATCATGTGGCAGTTTTTGACGGAGGCCGGTGTGCTCACGAGCATGGGCGGCGTCATCGGCGTCATCGCCGGCATCATACTGGCGCAGATCATCAGTAAACTGACCGGAGCGGCCAGTGCGATCAGCATTCCGTCCATCGCGGTGGCGGTGGTGTTCTCGATGGTGATCGGCATTGTATTCGGCCTGGTTCCGGCGATCAAGGCATCACATCTCAACCCGATTGATGCGCTGCGCAGAGAATAAACCAGCAAAAGTCCGGAAGTCATCTGCTTCCGGACTTTTTGGACAGAGAGAGGGAAACAAATGAAAAAACAGCGCGGAGGCGGGCTGGTCCGGTTTCTGCTTGTTCTCGCGGTGCTGGCTGTCCTTGCATTGCGCTGGGAGGATGTGCAGGGATTGGTGAGCCGCGCAATCGTGGGAACGCTCCGGATTGCCGGGGACAGACAGGAAATCGCGGTGGATACGGAGAAGACGGGGGACAGGACACAGTCAACCGAGCCGGTACAGCCGGAGGAGACCGGTGAGGAGGAGTGGTATTACTACCGCAAGCTCCATGCGGACGATCAAGAGCTGTACCGTGATATTCTGGACGGTGTGCAGGAATGCAGAACGACGATTCCGGTCGAGGAATCCGACACCGAGGTGATCGGCAGGGTATACCGCTATCTGCTCTGCGACCATCCCGAGCTGTTCTGGTGCACCGGAGAGATGACGATCACGAGCTATCCGCTCTGTGCGGAGCTGGAGCCGGTCTATCTGTGGACCGGAGAAAAGCTGGAAAAACGGAAAAAGCGGGTGGAAAAAGCGGCGGCGGCCTGCCTTTCCGGTGTGGATGTCGATGCGACGGACTATCAGCGCGTCCGGCATGTGTTCCGCTATCTGGTCAATCATGTGGACTACAATCAAAACGAGAAGACCAATCAGTCGCTGTACAGTGCACTGGTGCGCGGTGAGTCGGTCTGCGCCGGCTACTCCAAAGCGGCGCAGTATCTGCTGCAGCAGCTCGGCATCCGGTGCATTTATGTGACCGGCACGGCGGGCGGAGAGGATCACGCGTGGAATATCGTCCGGTGTGACGGAATGTACTACCAGATGGATGTGACGTTTGGCGACCCGACCTATTCGGGAGAGGGGAACGTCTCGAACAACATCAATTATTCCTATCTCTGCTGTACAGATGAGGAGCTCTATCAGGATCACACGCCGAGCGATCTCGTCAAACTGCCGGCGTGCCGCTCCGAGAGGCTGAACTACTATAAGATTCACGACCGGTACTATACATCATATGATGCCGATGTCCTTCTGCGGGAGATGCGCCGGTCGACTGCGGACGGGGAAGCGTCTTTCTTCTGCAAGTTTCCGGAGGAGGTGTACAAGCAGGTGTGCGGTGATGTGACGAACAATCTGCTTCCGGAGGCGGCACGGACGCTGGCACAGCAGTATGGACTGAGCAGCGGACGATATACCTATGTTACGGACGATCTGTTTCACACCATCACGGTGTATTGGGATTACAACGAATAACGGAGGAACCACCATGGTAAAGCCAATTGTAAAAGACATTTTTTTCTTACAGCAGAAATCTACTGCAGCGACGCCGATGGATCTGCAGACGGTCTATGACCTGCTGGATACACTGGAGGCAAACCGCGCCGGCTGTGTCGGACTGGCGGCAAATATGATCGGTGTGCGCAAGCGCATCATCGCGGTGAGTCTCGGCGCGGCGAATCTCGCAATGATCAATCCGGAAATTATCCGGAAGGAACAGCCGTTTGAGACCGAGGAAGGGTGCCTGTCGCTGTCCGGTGTCAGAAAGACCACGCGGTATCGGTCGATTACGGTAACATATCAGGACAAGATGTTCCGTCCGCACAAGCAGACCTTTACCGGATGGACGGCGCAAATCGTTCAGCATGAGATTGATCACTGCAACGGAATTTTGATTTGATGAAAAAGAACGGAGACCGCAGTCTCCGTTCTTTGCTTTTTTCTAGGGTTGACAGCGCGAACAGGCGGTGTATCCCTGCGAGACAGCCTCCGCCTCCGTGCGTTCCCAGACAGTTTTGGAATTTGCGAGGAAGGAACAGTTCTTTTTGTGGTACGACCCGCCGGACGGGGTGACATAGACGATCTCACCGGACGACACGGTCGGAACGGAATCCGGTGCCATGCTGTCGATCTGAGCCTGAATCTCATCCAGCTGTTTGTGCAGTGCCCTGCTGTCCGCGCGGTCGATCGAATCCATCTGATCCTGCATCGCGCGCAGCTGATCTTGAATCTCGTCCAGACGCTCCCACTGCCGGCTCTGCGTGTACTGCAGTTCGGCAAACCCGATGAGGAAAATCAGCAGAACTGCTATGACAGGAATCGCCTTCCGCCAACGTTTCATAAGACCGTCTCCTTTCATTACTGTTATTGTAGCATAAAATTTGACAGATTTCACCCATTTGTCAGATGGAAATCCGCAGATGCGGAAATTGACCGGAAGAGAAAAAGAACTCGCAAGGTATTTCTTGCGAAACCAAACCGGTTGTTGTATAGTAGTAGATAGGAAATTAGACGGTTTTTCTTATGGGGAAGGAAGAACGTCCGATGATATGACATCCGTGATGGGAGAAAGGGGAAACCGATGAAAAAACGACTTTCCAGATGGACCGCGGTTCTGCTGTGTATCGTGATGGTCAGCAGCATGCTGCCGACGGCATGGGCGGCGTCAAAAACGGAATACAATCCGGGGGAGACACTGCCGCTCGGTCAGAAGATTGTGACGACGATGGTGAGCGCGGAAGACACGATCTATGCCGCGAGTAAAGATACGCTGTATGCGCTGGATTTGGACGGCAGTGTGCAGAATGCAACTTCGCTGAATGTCGAGATTCCGGAGGAATCCGGGCTGGAGATCTATCCGGAGTACATCCGGATTGCACCGAAGGACGGAGAGGAAATCTGGTTGGACAGAGCGGGAGAACCGGCAGAAGCACCGGAGGATCCGGGAGATCCTGAGGCAGAGGAAAACAAGACGGCCGGATCGTATACCCTGCGGGACGACGGCAAGGTCTATGCCGCGGGACGGGATGATCCGGTATACCCCGAGGAAAATGGAAAACCTGTCACCGCAATCTGCATGGGAGAAAAAAATCTGTTCGTGCTGGTCGACGGGGAGATTGTTCCGCTGAACGAGGAGACGGTCGAAGTGCCGGTTGTTTCGGAGGCTTCCGCAAAGCGGAACGAGGATGGAACGGTCGCACTCGCATTTACCTCGGACTGTGCGGGCACGCTGTACTATGCGCTGGATCAGAACGTGTTTGACAGTGAATACCGACAGGACGGCGTTGAGAACGGTCAGAACAATCTGGTCATCGAAGGCATTCCGGAAGGACAGGAGACGCTGTGGATCGGCGTTATGAGCGCGGACGGACAGCAGTCGGAGATAGTTTCGGTCACCATTGAGCCGGCGGATGAGCCGACTGAGGAGGACGAGCCGGTCATTTCGGAGGTATCTGCAAGCCGCGATGCGTCGGACAAGACCAAGGCGGAGATCACATTTACAGCCAGCTGCGACGGCACGGTATACTACTCGTTTGAGAAGAATGTCTTTGAGAGCACCAAAACGCAGAAGGTGACAGAGGGCGAAAACACTATTTCGCTGACCGGTCTGAAGGATACGGAGCTGACGCTGTATCTCGGTATGAAAAAGGACGATGCGGAGCAGACGGAATCGGAAATTGTGGCGGTGACCATTCCGGCGGCGGGCGAGGAACCGGCTCCGGCGGAGAAAAAGACTATTTCGGATGCCAAGGTCAGCCGGACGGTCAAGTATACGAATAAGAAAAATGCTGACGTCGGTCAGATCACGGTGACATTCCAGTCGAGTTTTCAGGGAAATGTCTACTATACGGTCTCGGAAGCGCTTGCAGAGGATATTATAACTCTGGGCAAGAAGAAATCTGTGACCAAGGGAAAGAATACCATCCAGCTTACCGACAGCGAGAGCAAGACGCTGTGGATCGGATGGGAAGACGGCGACGGAACGGTCAAGACCAAACAGGTGAATCTGGATCCGCCGACGGTCTATACCTCCAAAATTACGCTGAATCCTAAGAAAGGAAAACTGACCATCAAGTATAACGGAACCATCCTGACACCGAAAAAGAGCGGGGATGGATGGCATCAGTATGAGCTGGTTGTCGGAGAGACCTACCA
>JALFIV010000101.1 GCA_022775385.1 Clostridiales bacterium | reverse complement strand
GTGCCTCGACGTTTTCGTCATCGTTATCCCGGGCATCATCGCATATCAGCTGATCGGTGCTACTTCTTCCGGTGCTGCATTTGACGGCGACTCCGCATATCCGGCTCTGGTTATGCAGGTCATGCCGAAGCCGCTCATGGGCTTCTTCGCTGCTGTTATGTTCGGTGCAATCCTGTCCTCCTTCAACTCCGTCCTGAACTCTTCCTCCACGATCTTCTCTCTGGATATCTGGAAGCCGATCTGGGGCAAGAATGCAGACGCAAAGAAGGTCGTAAAGGTTGGTCAGGTATTCGGTCTGATCGTCGGCGTTCTCGGCATCATTATTTCCCCGTTCATCATGTACTTCGGTTCCGGCATCATGAACTTCATCAACCAGTGCTGGGGTCTGTTCTCCATGCCGATCCTGTGTGCAGTTCTGTTCGGTATGCTGAACAAGAATGTATCTTCCCTCGCGCCGAAGATCGGTGTACCGGTTCATATCATTCTGTACGCTATCGGCTACTTCACGGTATTCGACAAGATTCACTACCTGTACTGGGTATTCGTTTGCTTCCTGGTTCAGTGCGTCATCTACTTTGCTGTTGCAAAGTTCGCACCGAGCAAGGTTCCGTTCGAGATGCCGAATCAGCCGCAGATCGAGCTTACTCCGTGGAAGAACGGCAAGATCTGGGCAACCGTTGGCGCTCTGGTCGTTGTTGTGATGTACATCATCTTCTCCCCGCTGGTACTTGGCTAATCACCAAATATCAATGTGGAAAGCATGATTGCACTCAATCCGGAATGCGTGCAGTCACAGCATAAACAAAGATAAAATCTACTCCCCGTAGTCAATCGGCTGCGGGGAGTTTTTTTGCGCGCTGTTCAATTGTCTCCGTCCAGCTTTTCCATCTCTTCCGATTGAAGATACCGCTCCTCGCAGTTCTTCTGCGCCTCCACGAGAATCCGGATGGCTTTTTCGGTCTCGCGCATCATGGTGAGATAGAGTTCCTTATAATCCGGCATGGCTGTTCCTCCTTTTAATCCAGATGATTATAACCTGTTTCAGGTTAAAAATCAATACTCTGATTCAGGTTATCGTACGATACTTCTGAGGTGATTTTCAATGTATCGACGGATTCGGGATTTACGTGAAGACCGCGACCTGACACAGACACAGGTTTCACAAATGCTAGGGATGTCTCAGACCGGCTACTCCAAATATGAAACAGGGGAAAACGATCTGCCGACGCAGGTTCTCATCCGCCTTGCCGATTTTTATCACACCTCCGTCGATTATCTTCTGGGACGCACGGATGTTTCCACACCATATCCGCCGAAACAGACATCTCCATAAGCGAGGTTCCTATGCCGATTTCGTTTGCGCCGCTTCGCGCGTACTTAAAAGAAAACGGAATATCGTATTACTACCTGTCTAATCAGGGAATTGATGCACAGACCCTTCAGCGCATCCGACATGATCGACCGATTACTACGGTAACCTTGGGAAAATTGTGCGAAATTCTTCACTGTCAGCCGGGTGATCTGCTCTTCTATACGGAGGAATCCGAAGAATGACGATGTCGCAGAAACGAAGACAGCAAAAGACCGGAACCATCAGGTTCCGGTCTCTCTTTTTTCGGAAAAGTATCGCTTTCTCTGCGTCACAAAGAAGGTGACCGTAACCGCCGCGGTGCACACCTCCGCCGTCACAATCGACAGCCACACGCCGTCCAGACCGAGCAGTATCGGCAGCAGGAGAACCGCCGCACATTGAAACAGCATGGTGCGGGAAAACGAGATCACAGCGGAAATCAGACCGTTGTTCAGGGCGGTAAACAGGGCGGAGCCAAAAACATTGGTTCCGGAGAGCAGAAAGGCCATGGAAAACAGCCGCAGTCCATGCCGCGTCAGCTCGCACAATTCCGCATCATAGCCGACAAACAGCATCGCGAGCGGACGGGAGAGCACCTGCGCAAGCACCGCCATGCAGACACCGAATACACAGACAATCGTCACGCTCTTGCGGAACAGATTGCGCAGTTCTGCCCGGTTTTGTGCACCGTAGTGATAGCTGACAATCGGCGAACTGCCGATGGAGAACCCGAGAAATATCGAGATAAAGACAAAGTTGACATACATGATGACGCCGTAGGCGGCGACACCGTCCGCACCGACCAGCCGGATGAGCTGGAGGTTGTACAGGATATTGACAATCGGCATGGAGAGATTGGACATCAGCTCCGAGATACCGTTGGCGCAGGCGCGGCGGAGCGCACGGAAATCCAGACTCGGACGGGTCAGATGCAGAAGGCTGTCGTTCTTCCTCAAGAAATAAAACAGCGGGAGCAATCCGCCGACAAATTCGCTCATCACGGTTGCACTCGCCGCACCCGCCAGGCCGCATCCGAGCACGCCGACGAGAAGCGCGTCCAGCGTCATGTTGGTCACACCGGCGCCGATCATCACAGCCAGTCCCAAACCCGGCTTCTGTGCCACCACAAGGAAGCTCTGGAAGGTATTCTGCAGCAGGAATGCCGGCAGACTGATCATGCAGATTCTGCCGTACAGAACGCAGTAGTCGATCATCTCGTCTCCGGCGCCGAGCGCGGCGGCAACCGGCCGCACAGCGATCATACCGGTCGCAGACAGCACAATGCCGGCAATCAGGGCGGTCAAAACAAGCAGGGAAAACAATGCGTTGGCGCGCTTTTCGTCCCCTTCGCCCAGCACCTTGGCGACGAGCGCACTGCCGCCGGTGCCGATCATAAAGCCCGCGGCACTGAGAATCATGAGCAGCGGCATAATCAGATTGAGTGCGGCAAACGGCGTCTTTCCAACAAAATTGGAGACGAACAGTCCATCCACGATGGTGTACATTGATGTGAACACCATCATGACAATCGACGGGAGGACAAACCGGAGCAGCCTCCCATAGGTGAAATGATCGGACAGCTGTATCCGCGGCTGGTTTCGTTTCATACGCTCCCCCTTTTCTTTGACAAATTTTTTCACAGCGTATTGATGAGTATCATAATACGAAGCGCACAGAAAGTCAAGACACAAACAGACGGACGCTGACCCGATGGTCAGCGTCCGTCTGTTTTATTTTACTGTTTGCCGATTTCTTCGGTCTTGAAGATATACTTGACCGCACAGGTCTTGCCCTCTGCGACGCCGCCGAACGGTTCTCCCTCGTCCGTATAGTCCTGCATCGCCTGCAGACGATCATAGGTGCCGGTGAGGTTGTCATTGACCGCCTCCGTCAGCGCCTGAATGCCGTCCTTGTCAAAGGTGACCATGCCGTTCATCAGCTCTTCCGCACCGGACAGCAGATCCTGTGCACCGTTGACCAGCTCGTAAACGCCGCTGTCCAGCTCGCCGACACCGGATACCAGCGATTCCGTGCCGCTCTTGAGCGCACCAGCACCGGTATCCAGCTGAGCCGCACCGGATGCCAGCGTCAGTGCACCGACATTCAGATCCTTCGCGCCGGACTTGAGATCCTTTGTGCCGCTCTTGAGTGAGCCGACACCCGTATCCAGCTGAGCGGCTCCCGCCTTGACCTGATTGGCACCGCCGGCAACCTGCTTGGCGCTTCCCGCCGCTTCCTTCGCACCGTCACGCAGTTCTCTCGCACCGGCAAGCAGCGCCTGTGTCTGATCTCCGTTTGCCAGCTCTCCCGCACCGGCGGCAAGCTGACCGGAGTAATCCTTGATTGTGCTGAGCGCGCCGTTGAGCTGAGAGGTCAGCGAGCTGATCTTCCCCTCAATGCCGGCCTGTACGGCGCCGATACCCTCGGAACCGGCCAATGCCGCCGCACCGCCGCTGATGCCGCTTGCGCCCTGTTCAATGCCGTCCGCATACTGTCCGATTCCGGACGCGATGCTGCTCATCGCCTGCCCCTTCTGCGAGACCGCACCGGCACTCTGCTGAATGGACTGCGCCGCAGTCTTGATGGTGCTGACCGCCCCTGCGTTGTCAATCTTCTCCGAATTGGATACACCGGACAGCGAGGAGAGCGCACTGCTCAACTGAGAGGCAACCTCCGCACTTCTGTTCTCTCCGAGCGCGTCGTTTGCCGCCATTGCCGCACGGATGGCGGACTCCGCCGCACTGACCGCACCGCTGTTGTCCGTACCGTCACTGCCCTGAATGCTGTCTGCGGCCGCCAGAATGCTGGACGCCTGATCCGAGATCGAACCGGCTTCTCCGGCCACGTCCGGTACACTGCCGCTGAGCGACTGAATCTGCTGTGCCGCACCCGTGATGCTGTCTGCGGCGCCCGCAATCGACTGCAGTTTTCCGGCAATCTGTTCCAGTCCACCGCTCAAGTCACCCGTGTCGATCGGCTTGCTCATCTCTTTCTGAAGGTCAGAGATTCCCTGATCCAGTGCCGCCGCGCCACTTGCGAGCTTGCCCGCGCCGTTTTCACCGGTCAGCGCGACCAGACCGCCGTATACGCCGTCCGCGCCCGATGCAATCTGCTCCAGACCGCTTGCCAGCGCAATCGTGCCGCCCGCCAGAATCTCGGTGCCGTCTACGAGGCTCGCCGAGCCTTCCTTGAGATTGCCGGCGCCCTCGTCCAGCGAACCGGCACCGCTCAGCAGAGAGCCGGTTCCGTCCGCCAGCTCCTGAGAACCGTCCTTGAGCTGCTTGGAGCCGTCCTTCAGAGAGCCTGCGCCCTCATCCAGCTGATTCGCACCATCTGCCAGCGTACCGACGCCGTCCGCCAGTTCGTTGGTGCCGTCGTACAGAATTGCTGTGCCGTCCGCCAGAGCACGGGAGCCGTCCACCAGCTGTTCGGAGGCATCCGACAGTTCATCCATCTGATCCTTGAGTTCGTCGACCGAGTCGATGTCATCCAGACCAACCTGCTTCAGCGCATCGTCCGAGGCGAGCGTCAGCGTCGTCAGCAGGGAGAAATCTTCGACATCCGCATCGACAACCACTTCTTCCGGAATCTCGATATCGTCTGCATTGTCGACATCGTCCAGTCCCAGTCCCTCCTTGAGTCCCGGCAGCGCCATGCCGACTACAATCGCCTGATTGCCATCGCTGATGACCCGTCCGTTCTCAACCTCGATATTCCTTGCCTTCTCTTCATCCATCAGAATGCCGGAGACCATGACATACGGCTTGTAGATCGTGCAGTCCTCTCCGTTGATGGTCTGTCTGCGTCCGGTGTTGTTCTCATAACGGAATGCGATGCGCAGGTGTCCGGATGCGCCGTCCAGCTCCTCCGCCGACACCTTGCGTCCGTCGAGATAGTAGGTAATCTGTACATCGACCGGCAGTTCCTCCGTCGTCGTGCCCTGATAATAGATATCATTGCCCTCGGCATTCCACGTGATCGTGCCGTCGCCGTTGTCGATGTATTCTTCATCGCCCTTGACGTTCTGGATATCCGTCAGTGTCGAGCGGTCCTTCAGTTCATCCACGCCGTGCTTGTTCTTGAGCCACGAGCTGACAATCGTCTTCTGCCGGTGGCCGTTCGCGTCCGCAATGACATAGACCGTGGACTCCTTGGCATTCTTGCTGCTGCTCGTGCTCAGCGTACTCTCCGCCGCCGCCTTGACCGCCGCAGTGTCCATGTCCATGCCGGTATCTGTTGTCTCCGGTTGTTCCTCCGATGCCGCCGCGCTGATGCCGATGGAGCCAAGCGTGACACACATCGCCAGTACAGCCGCTGTAATTCGTTTTTTCATGATCATTCCGTCCTTTCCGTCCGGTCAGCCTTTGACTGCCGCGTGCATTCCGCCGGTCGTGCGGCAGATTAGTTTATCAAACAGCATATACATGGTCGGCAGGAACAGCAGTACAATCGCCATGCTGATGAGCGCGCCGCGCGCCAGAAGCATACAGAGTGCACCGACGATGTCGACACTGGAGTACGCGCCGACGCCGATGGTCGCCGCAAAGAAGCACAGGGCACTCGTGATAATCGAGTGGATGGATGTGCTCAGTGCGATGCGCACCGCTTCTTCCTTCGGCTTTCCCGCCATTCGTTCGCTCTTGTATCGTGTGGTCATCAGGATTGCATAGTCTACCGTCGCACCCAGCTGTATCGTACCGATCGTGACCGAGGCGATAAACGGCAGGGTCGTGTTGGTATAGAACGCGAATCCCATATTAAGATAAATCGCCAGCTCGATGACGGCAACCAGCAGAGCCGGAAGCAGACCAGAACGCAGAGAAATGAGAATCAGAATAAAGATCGCACCGATGGAGACAATGCTGACAACCTTAAAGTCGTGGTCGCAGATTTCAATCAGATCCTTGGTGCAGGCCGCCTCACCGATGACCATACCGTTTGGATCATAGGATTTCAAGATCGTGTTCATCTGATCGCACAGCGCGTTGACCTCATCGGATGCCGTCTGATATTCTGAGGTGACCAGCATGAGCTTCCAGTTGTCGCTCTCCAGCATCCCGCGCACCTCTTCCGGAATCATCTCTTCCGGAACGGATACGCCGATAAATGAATCCAATCCCACTGCATTGGTGACGCCGTCCAGCTTTTTCATCTCACGGAGCATCGCGCGCGTATCCTTGCGCGGCAGGTCGGAATCCACCAGCAGCATGGAGACCGAATTCATGCCATAGTCGGAATCCATGATCTGGTTGGCCTGCACGCTGTTCAGATCCTTCGGCAGACCTTCGTCCAGCTTGTAGTAGACCTCCATGCCGTTGTATCCGATGATGGCCGGAATCCAAAGCAGAACCATGACGGCTGCCAGAACACGGTAATGCTTGACGACAAAGTTCGTAAACGCACGGACCGGTATGCGCATCGGCTTGTGACTGGTTTTCTCAATCGCGCCATCAAACGTCAGCAGCAGCGCCGGCAGAATGGTCACACAGCTGATGACGCCGAGGATGACCCCCTTCGCCATGACGACACCCAGATCCATGCCGAGCGTGAAGGTCATAAAGCACAGGGCAATAAAGCCTGCCACTGTGGTCAGCGACGATGCCGTGACCGAAACAATCGTCTCGGTAATGGCGTGCGCCATCGCTTCCTTCTTATCCGGCTGGAGCTTTTTCTGCTCCCGATAACTGTTGTAGAGGAAGATCGAGTAGTCCATCGTGACGCCGAGCTGCAGCACCGCAACCAGCGCCATCGTAATAAAGGAAATCTCTCCCTTAACGATGTTACTGCCAAGATTATAAAGGATTGCCAAACCGATATCCAGCAGGAACAGAATCGGTACCAGGAACGAATCCATGCAGAACATCATCACGATGCAGGTCAATATCGCGGCGATGACGACATAAATCGGCAT